>JAFDYH010000296.1 GCA_018267535.1 Bacteroidota bacterium | reverse complement strand
GTTGGAAAGTTTCATATAGCTTGAAGGCGCTGCGGGGTTTTCATGATAATATTCAAGCCATATCCAATTAATGTTGAGGTTTTGGTCGGTTCTCCAACGGAACCCCTGGAAAGCCGGGTCTGCCGGGTTATTGTACCATTTATCTTTGTCCCAATGCCCGTTCGGAAATCCGGGTCCCCAGTGCCCTACCTTCACTCCGTTCACCCATACTGCCAACTCTCCGTTATATTCTGTTACAGGATTATTTAACCTGAGCATTACTTCCACACACATCCATTGGTCAAATGCAACCTGCGGATATGTACCCGGTGCTGCAGGCTTTCCATAACCTGTAGCCCCTTCTGTCACCATCACATTTCCCCAGCAGTTGCCACCAGCATCCTGCTTCATGTCGCCCCAATAAATATAAGTATCCATACCAGGAGGATTGGTATTCTGCCATACAGGTTCATAAGCGATACTCAGCCTGCTGCTTCCCAATCCGCATGTACCTGCCTGCGGGTTGGGCCATGTAGTGGCAGGATTGTATCCGCCGAACCAGATACTTTCATGATGAAAATAGTCTTTCGAACCGGAAGGGTATTTTACATAATACCTGACATATACCACACTGTCAAAACCCGGAGTAAATCTTTTAAATAAATGACCGCCACCCTGTACACCTCCGGTGGTACTTGTCATTCTTATTGAATTGGCCCCAATACTTCCTGCAGGAATATCTGTTTCTACTGACATGCCCGCTGTGTTCAGCTTATCATCATAACGGCTAAAGATAGCCGCTAGTCCATCGTTGAATTTTTCTGCGTATAATACATTGGGATCGCTTTGAATGTTTACATCCCCAGGATATTGGTTTGCCAGACCCATTATTGCCGTACCTCCAAAAGCCGTAGTGAATTGTGCAGTGGAATAGTTGCTAGAGTTAGAAGTACAATTTGCTTTTACCCTCCAGTCATAAGTGGTTGACGGCATTAAGCCACTGAGATCAAGGGATAAAGCAGTTGTTGCTGTTGCGATATTGTTCCATGTACTTGATGAAGAGACTTTGTATTGAACATCATAAGAAGCGGCTCCGTTACCAGTCCAGGTTAACGTAGCTGTTGATGCAGTAATCAAAGTTGATGTGAGTGCTGATGGTGAATTACATGTCTGTGGGGGAGGTGTGCCCGACCCTTTAGATTTTGCGCAGTTTGATAATAGCGATACCGCAAAACAAACGGCAAATAATTTACTACTCATTAATATAGTTTTTATTTCCGGAAAGAATTGTTTTTATATTTCTGTATATAGTTTTAATGCTTCCAGCCAATTCAAAATAAGACTTGCATGCCCCAGTCACTGCACCAAGGATACAATTTGTATATGATAATTTCCCACGTATGCTGTGGGGCCAGGGATTTCATGCTGGTCAACCAGCAATCCCCAATCCGGGTATTTGATAGTGACTCTCTTTTTTGTGCAAGTTGTAAAAGTGGGTGGGTGTCATAAAACAATCTTTCCCCACCGTTGCACTTAACAATAACCTTATCCTTGCCTGTAATGATTTGATAGCTTTGTTTATTCAGTTTTGCATTAGCCTTATCCCTTATAAATGCAATAGAAGGAGTATTTCTTGAAGTTCCTGTTATTGCAGTAATGCACCATTGCTCCTGTAAATCCTGCATCAACTCTTCATCGGCAAATACATTAGCGGTAAAGTGATTCTTATTTAAAACAATAGTTAATGGGCTATTAACTATAAAATGATCCACTGTAACTTTAATTTCTTGCAGATATGGTAAAATATGTAATCCAGGTTCAGACAACTCTGCACCAGTACCCTTTGATATGAACCCAAAAACAAATAATAAACTGGCCAAAGTTGTAGTCCGTCTTTTACTTGTGGCGCAAATTGATTTTTGACATTTAGCACTACTTGAAAAAAATAAAAAAATGCTAAGCTTCTTCATTAAAACCATCATTTCTAAACCTTATATTTTTATAATTGCGAGGGTATAAAAGTAAGGAATAATAAATTTTTTAAGTAATTTATTTGCAAATAATTTCTTTTTATTTTATTTATGGTATCTTTCGGTTTCCAATTAATAAAAAGAAATCTCAAGATTGTCTGAACTAATTGGGAAACCGGGAACAGGTAAGTGACAAGATAGAGTTTAGCCAATGGGAAACACCGGTCGCCGGTTGTAATCTGAATTATATTATTAATGTAAGAAACATATGAATATCCGTTATTGGGTTAACTACCGGCGCAATTTTCCAAAAATTCTGTTTTATACGAGCCTTTTCATTTTCATGCAGTATTTTATAGCCTGCAAAATCAAAGATTCGGGTACTTATAAAACCTGGGAAGTTTACCGGGGAGATGATGGAACAAATGCTTACTCTGGCCTTGACCAAATAAAAAAAGAAAACGTAAAGCAATTAAAGGTCGCATGGACATACAAGACTGGAGATATAGCTGATTATTTCAGCGTTGAATGCAATCCTATCATAATTAACGACATATTATACGGCATATCACCAAGGCTTAAAACATTTGCAATTAATGCAAAGACAGGCCGCGAAATATGGGTGTTCGATCCATTTAAAAAAGATGGCAAAGGAGGCGGTCTCAACCGGGGAATCAACTACTGGACAGATGGAAATGAAAAAAGAATATTCGTTTTTGCAGAAAGTAAGCTAATGGCAATTGATGCAAAAACAGGAAACCAGATAGTAAGTTTTGGCGAAAATGGTTATGTAGATTTAAATAAAGGATTAAGAGATTACCAGGGAACCGAATGGCATGAGAATGTAGGCAATACTTCCCCCGGCGTTATTTACCAGGACATGATTATTACCGGGTCATCAGTTGGGGAAGAGTACGGAAGCTATCCAGGTCATATTCGTGCTTATGATGTACGCACCGGTAAAATGAAATGGATGTTTCATACAGTGCCACAGCCCGGTGAACGAGGATATGATACCTGGCCAAAAGATGCGTATAAAACAGCGGGGGGCTGTAATGCATGGTCGGGCCTTAGTATAGATAGAAAAAGAGGGATGCTGTTTGCAGCAACCGGCGCAGCTTCCTTCGATTTTCATGGTGGAGAAAGAGTTGGTCAAAATTTGTTCAGCAATTGTGTGATTGCAATTGATGCTGCTACCGGAAAATATATCTGGCATTACCAGGTATCGCATCATGATTTATGGGATTACGATTTACCATCACCGCCCAATTTAGTAACGGTAAAAAAAGACAATAAGCTTATTGATGCCGTAGCACAAATAACCAAACAGGGATTTGTTTTTCTTTTTGACAGAGAAACCGGCACTCCTCTTTTTCCTATCGAAGAAAGGCCCGTAGCAGTTTCGAAAATGCCCGGTGAGCAAAGCTGGCCTACACAGCCTTTTCCTTCAAAACCATTGCCTCTTTGCCGGCAACATTTTGATGAAACTGTTATAACTGATATTTCTCCTGAAGCGCATGATTTTGTTTTGAAAGAAGCGAAAAAATATGATTGGGGAAATATATACCTGCCTCCTTCAGAAAAAGGTATAATACAAATGCCTGGCTTCAGAGGCGGCGCAGAATGGAGTGGCGCTTGTGTAGATATGCAAACTGGTATTATGTATGTTGGTATAAATGATATTCCCAATATTGTGCAATTGATTGAACGAAAGGAAAACATTGCCGGTGAGTTCGATAATATGAATATGCAGCAGGCTGGTAAAATT
>JAFDYH010000295.1 GCA_018267535.1 Bacteroidota bacterium | reverse complement strand
GCCGGGTGATTTTGAACTTAATCACCAATGCTTTTTATGCAGTGAATGAAAAGAAGAAAACAGCTGACGGAAATTATCAGCCAACCGTTTCTGTTCAAACAAAAAAGGCAAAGGACAAAGTTGAAATAGCGGTAACCGATAACGGCAACGGCATACCTCAAAACATCATTGACAAAATCTTTCAACCGTTTTTCACGACCAAACCAACCGGGCAAGGAACAGGATTGGGATTATCGTTAGCCTATGATATTATCAAAGCACATGGTGGCGATACAAAAGTAGAGACGAAAGAAGGAGAAGGGAGTACGTTTATAATTCAGCTCCCGGTAAGCTAAGGCAGCCTGTGTAAAACCCACACAATTACTTTACAGTTTTATTTACTACACGAACCAGAATCAGTACATTTAGGTAATGCCAAAACCAACCATTAAAAACCTTCACACTGGTGTTACATTTTTTATTGCCTGTCTTTTAATTTCAGGTTGTAAAAATTTTAATACCGCTATCCCCTTTCCGGCGGACGAAACGGAACATGCACAATCTGCAAGCAGGCCATTCAAATTTAGTGAGGCAAAAAAAATTGAATGGATAGTTACTAATCCTGACAGCATAAGACCTCTCCCTGAAAAGAAATTTGATTTTAATAAACTTCCTGCCAAACCATTTGATATCGGTGAACCCAATCCATTACTAAAACCGCTCAGCGAACAAAAATTTGATATAGATGCTATACCTGACACGGCTTTTGATTATGATAAACTTCCCACTCAAAAACTAAAATTTATAACCAGGGTCCTCGGGGTGCCCAAAATTATAAAAGCCGGATTGCCGGCTGCAAAACCAGGATTATCACGCGGCATAATGGAAGCCGGTACTAACATGGGGCTGCCGGGTTTGGCAAGATGTTTTGTACAGGACAAATATGGTATACTATGGATTGGTACCGATAACGGGCTTTGCCGCTACGACGGTGAAAATATTGAAGTGTATGACCAGGAACAGGGTTTAACAGATCCAAATATTTTTTCCATTTTTAAAGATGATAAAGAACAAATTTGGACGGGCACTCCAAATGGTGAAGTATTTATGCTGAACAGGAGTACCGGTTTAGTAAAGCAACTGGCAGATACATTTGGAAAAGGAGGTATATTTTCAATTACAAAAGATGCCGGTCAAAAAATTTGGTTTTCAAGACAGGGAAAAGGAAGCGCTGTTTATATTGTTGATGAAGAAAAAGAAACTATAAAGCAATTAACTTCAAAAAATGGGCTACTTGATAATGATGCATTTCGTATTCTTAATGATCGGCAAGGTCGTATCTGGTTTGTAAACCAAGGTGGATTAACTATTATTGACCCCTCTTCCGGAAAAAGTAAAAAGATAAAAAAATCAAGTGGCCTGAGCGGCACATTTACCCCAATCATTCTGCAGGATAATAAAGACCGGTTCTGGATAGGAGGAGATGGAGGTGTTGATATTATTGATTTAAAAGCAAAAAATATTAAACACTTATGGAAGGAACAGGGAGTTGAAGCTCCACATTTTATATGTGGTCTTATGCAGGACCGGGAGAACAGGATGTGGATTGGTACTGATACCGGAGCAGCTTATGCCTTTAATGAAAAAAACAACTCGCTTCAAAAATTTAATGTCAATCCAGGTCGCTTTAATGATGTTTTCAATTTTTTAGAAGATGCTGATGGCCAAATATGGATGGGCTCAATAAGAGGAAGCAGCTATCTCCTCAATTCAAAAGATGGAAGACCGGCCAGTATTACAAAAAATGATGGACTGGGTGATAATAAAGTGTGGAAAGTTTTAAAGCACTCAAACGGGTTGCTTTGGATTGGAACCTTTAACGGTATTGATATTTATGACCCGCAAACCAACACTATTAAACACCTGGGAAAAGAGCAGGGGCTGATCAACGAACGAAATATTAGTTTGACAGAAGATAATCAAAACCAAATTTGGGCAACCGGGAATAAGGATGGTATAAGCATCATTGATATTCAAAGAGGAACAATTAAACAGTTTGGTCATCAGCAAGGGCTTAACACAAAAAATGATTGTTCTTCTATATTGTATGATAAAAAAGGACAAATATGGATTGGCAGCGGTGATAGAGAAGTTTTAGTAATTAACCCGGCAAAAAAACTGGCAAAAAAATTAACCGTTGCACCTGAATTAAAAGATATAGCGCTTTTGTCTTTATTACAGGATTCAAAAGGACAGGTCTGGGTTGGTGGATTGAGGTCTGGTGTTGATGTAATTAACCCAGATGACAATACAATTAAGCATTTAGGTACTACTGAAGGATTGATTAGTAATAATGTTACCACTTTTAATGAGGATAAAGAAGGAAATATCTGGATAGGCACTGATAAAGGTATTGATATTGCTGATGTAAAAAATAATACACTTATCTCTGTTACAAAAAATGATGGGCTTCCTGCTGCTGATGTTTATACAATAAATACAACTGCAGATAAAGCTTATATAGGTACTTCTTTGGGGTTGACTATTTTTACAGGCGTAAACAATGCTGCTAATGATAAAAAACGCTGGAAAATACAAACTATCGGAAGGACGGAAGGATTGACTTTTGTTGATGTGGCTCAAAACTCCTCCATGCTTACAAATGAAGGGCAATGGTGGGCAGGTGTTGATAATGAAATACTGGCAATTATTGATGAACCAAAAACTGATAGTGCTACTTCAACGCCATATGTAACCGGGATTAATATAATGGATCAACCACAGGTTTTTTCGTATGGTGTTCTTCCTGACAATGAAGTAAAAAATATTGATACCCTTTGGAAAACAGATAAGAGTTCTTTCTATTCCAATAGACAATTACCAAAAGACACCGGCTATCTTCAAAAAAATAAAATCCATTGGGATAGTATTAACGGGCCTTATAATCTTCCTGTAAATCTTCAGTTGCCTTATGATCAAAATTACCTGAGTTTTACTTTCAATGGTACATATACCAGTAACCCCGATAAAGCAAAGTACCGGTATATTTTAGAAGGCATTGATAAAAACTGGAGCCCAATAACGAATAAAAAGGTCAGCGAAAACTACCGTGACCTTCCACCGGGTCATTATAATTTTAGAGTAGCCACAAAAGGAATGAATGATGTATGGGGTGCCCCTGCTGAATTTAAATTTACCATCCTGCCACCGTGGTGGAAAACATGGTGGGCTTATACAATATATGTATTGCTTTTCCTCGGGGCATTAAGGATCTTCAGTAAATGGCGTGAACGAAACCTGCGGCATGAAAAAGAAAAACTGGAAATAAAAGTAAACCACCGTACCAAACAGTTACAGGAATCAATTGAAAATTTAAAATTAACCCAAACGCAACTTGTTCAGTCAGAAAAAATGGCTTCGCTTGGCGAGCTAACCGCAGGCATTGCCCATGAAATACAAAACCCGTTAAACTTCGTTAATAATTTTAGTGAGATAAATAAAGAATTGCTTGCCGAAATGAATGAGGAAATAACTAAAGGAAATTATGATGAGGCAAAAGCTATTGCTAAAAACTTAACAGACAATGAAGAGAAAATAATCTTTCATGGCAAAAGAGCGGACTCCATTGTAAAGGGCATGTTACAGCACAGTCGAAACAGCGCCGGAGTAAAAGAGCCAACAGACATCAATGCTTTATGCGATGAATATTTACGATTAGCCTATCATGGCTTGCGGGCAAAAGACAAAACGTTTAACGCAGAATTGAAAACAGGGTTCGACACTACACTTCCAAAAGTTAATATCATTTCACAGGATATTGGCCGGGTGATTTTGAACTTAATCACCAATGCTTTTTATGCAGTGAATGAAAAGAAGAAAACAGCTAACGGAAATTATCA
>JAFDYH010000294.1 GCA_018267535.1 Bacteroidota bacterium | reverse complement strand
TCGGTTGCTTTACATTGATTGGTTAATGAAGCGGGCAAATTACCATGCTGGTCCCAACCCTGGTGATATAACTGGACGAATTTTACATCTTTTTCTATTAATCTTCTTGCCAATAAACAATTCGCCGCATAACTGCCAGCCTTACGCGAATCGGGTCCATATAAATCAAATACCCAATCCGGTTCATCACTCAGGTCAGTCAATTCAGGTACCGATGCCTGCATTCGAAATGCCATTTCATACTGTGCTACCCGGTTATTGATTTCAGGATCTCCAAAGATTTCCAACTGTGATTGATTTAATTCTTTCAATGCATCCAACATTTCGCGTCTGTCTACAGCTTTATATCCTTCCGGATCGGTTAAGTACAAAACCGGATCGGCACCCGAACGAAATTGTACACCCTGGTATTTAGACGGAAGAAACCCGTTGCCCCATAGCCTTGTATATAAAGGCTGGTCCTGTGGTGCATTGTTCGAAATAAGTACAATGAATGATGGCAGGTTTTCATTATCAGAACCTAATCCATAGCTTATCCATGCACCCATACTCGGGCGTCCCGGCAATTGATTGCCGGTTTGCATATATGTTATTGCAGGATCGTGATTGATCTGTTCTGTATACATGGATTTAACAAAGCAAAGATCATCGGCTACGCCGCCGGTAAACGGCATCAATTCACTGATCCATGCGCCGCTTTTTCCGTGTTGTTCGAACTTAAAAGAAGAGCCGACTAACGGTAAGGCAGATTGCTGCGCACTCATACCTGTTAACCGCTGACCTTTTCGAACTGAATCCGGTAAATCCTGCCCATGCATTTTTTCCAGCATTGGCTTATACTCAAACGTTTCAAATTGTGATGGGCCGCCACTTTGAAAAAGATAGATCACCCTTTTAGCCCTTGCTGCAATATCAGGGGCACCTAAAACACCACTTCCACCAATAATATGTTTGGGCTTTGCTGAAGACAAACCACTTTGCCCTGCAATAAGCGAACCCAATGCTACTGCACCCAAACCCAATGTTGCTTTCTGTAAAAAAGAACGCCGGTTCAGGTTTGCTGCAATCAACCGTTCAATTTCATTGTTCATACCTGTTAATTTATAGAACACTGATTACACAGATAAAACGGGTTAAGGCGAATCAATACAAACTCATTCAAAATCCAGACTTCCTATCTTCTGTATTCTATTTCCTCTCCCCTATCTCTAACGTTTAGTTACAAACGCATCCGAATTCATAATTGCACTTGCCATCACCGTTCCGGCCGCTATTTGTTTTAAATCTGCTTTACTGGTTATTTTATACTCCCCTGCATTCAGCCACCCTTTCATCTTGCCCGGGTCAGTTTTAAATTTATCTAACTGCGTATTGTATAGCTTCAATAATATATTCGCTTCCTTTTGCGTTGGGTTTCTTCCGGTCAGGGAACGATAGCAATAAACTATCTGATCATTGATATCTGCATATTTTTTTGATGCATTATAAAATAAAATTTTAGCTGCTTCTGTAAACTGTGGATCGTTTAATAATACCAGTGCCTGTAAAGGTGTACTTGTTTTTTGGCGTTGCACAATACAACTTGCCCTGAATGGTGCATCAAATGTACTCATCGATGGTGGCGGATTGGTTCTTCTCCAGAAAGTATACATGCTGCGGCGATATAAGTTAGCGCCGCTATCCTGTTTATAAGTTTCTCCATTCACTGCCCACAATCCTTCCGGCTGATAGGGTTTTACACTCGGGCCTCCAATTGTATAACATAAAAGGTTGCTCGCTTTTAAAGCGCCATCCCTTATCATCTCAGCAGTTAAACGGAAGGACGGCCCCCGCGAATGCATTAAATTATACGGATCTTTCTGCTTTGCTTCCGCGCTGGCCTGCGATGACTGGCGATAGGTAGCAGATAGCACTATTAATTTCTGCATCGCCCGTATATCCCAACCTGATTCGCGGAAAGTAACAGCAAGCCAATCGAGCAATTCAATATCGGATGGTACCCCACCCTGGTTACCGAAATTGTCCGCATTCTTTTGTATACCTTCTCCAAAATAAGTTTGCCAATAGCGATTGACCGCAACACGGGCTGTCAATGGGTTCTTTGGATCCATCAGCCATTGCGCCAAACCCAACCTGTCTTTGCGAAGATTGGCCGGGTAAGGTAAAATTGAATTAGGCACATCAGGATGAACTTCCGCCCCCGGAGCATCATAGGAACCACGGAGGAGGATATGCGCTTTTCGCTTTTCCTTCATTTCCTCCATGATCATGATTTCTTCAATTGGTTCCGTTTCTTTATTGCGTTCCTGGCGGGTTTGCTGTAATTCCTTTTGCTTCTGTTGCCAGTCAGCAGAGATATTGGCAAAATAATATTGAGAAAGATTGTTGTCAGCAATTGCAGTTGGCGTTATTGACTTATTTTCCTGTAACAATAAAGGGATTTCTGCAGGATTTAATTCACGGTCATACACAAATAATTCATCCACCAGGCCATTTTTAAAACCGGTTCCTCTCCAGTCAGCTCCAATTTGTAAACCAGGCTGGTCTTTTCTGTCCCAAACAATATCCTTATATAAGTTATCTTTTTCAGTTGTCATCACCACTTCCTTCCCATCTACAAATAGCTTCACGCCTTCTGCCTTGCCAGAGCCACTATAGGTCAGCGTTAGTTGTATCCATTTTTCTTTCGGTAATGCCTTGTCTGTAATTTTTAAAAACTCATTGTATGGCCATGTATGCGCCATCAGGAATTCTGCTTTTCCATCACGAAGATTTAAATAGTAACCATGAAAGGCATATGTAATATCTCCATCTCCTTTATGAAAGATCACGCCTTTATCTACCTCCTTTGGAATGTTTATCCATAATGCAATGGAGAAAGGTTGAAAGCGGTTGAATATACCCACCTTCCCCAGTTTCAGTATATCATCTCCGTTTGATTTAAAAGCATTGCCAAACTTACCAGGTACCAATACCGGGTCAGCCACCTGTCCTTTTACTTTGGGGTCGGTTTCGTTAATAAATGAACCTTTTACTACCTGATCAAAAGTATAATGCGCTTGTAACCCTTTCTTCAAATCAAATGAAACTGTATGTTTATTTTTTTCTTTCCATTGTTCAAATACCGGTTTTTCTTTTTCAACAATGGCTTTCTGCTCACTGGTTATTTCTTTTTCCTTTTTATGGAGATAAGTAAGTATTGAATCCTTTTTGCTATCGGTTAGCATCATAGATGGCCCCGGTGTTGCATTGTCAAATGAAATCTGGCCAGCCTCATCTATATTGTTGAAAAAGCTATAGAGGCTATAAAAATCTTTTTGTGAAATCGGATCAAACTTATGGTCGTGGCATTTTGCACATCCCACTGTTAATCCAAGAAAAGCTGTTCCTAACGTACTGGTACGGTCAACCACATATTCGCTTCTGAACTCTTCATTGATAATTCCG
>JAFDYH010000293.1 GCA_018267535.1 Bacteroidota bacterium | reverse complement strand
TTTCAAGACATACAAACCAGGCATTTTCTATCACATACTTTAAAACACATGTGGTTCAGGCCGCTTTAGCGTACCGACTCCTATCCGCCGCGGAGTTTCAGTAAAGAAGATAAGGGATAGCGAAGATTGCGGTAGCTCATCATATCCACTTTAATAGATCCAACAGTTATCGGGCTTTCAATGCGGACGGGTATGTGGTTACCGTCATCCGATACCCACACAGTCATTTTTTCCCCTCCTTCAAAGATGGTGCCTTTTACCAGTAATGGTTTAAATTTGATTGCTTTGAATTTTCCATACTTGGTTTTTATAGTTTCCTTTCCAAGATACCGGATATACATATCATACACTTCATTATCGAGAAACATTTTGAAAGGTATCTTATCATCTACTTTATACTTATTGAAATCGATATTACGTGCATAATAAACCGCGCTGAGGACATCCTGAATACAATCAGGCACTTTATAAACTCCTTTGGTAGTTACGGCTGTATTTGCAGAGTTATTAAAAGTTACATTTTCATATTTCTTATATCCGCCTTCGTCCACATTCCGCAAAAATTTAAGCGGTTCCATTGTTACCGTATCAATAAATGATTCGTATTTATCCCTTACTTTAAAAATCCAGTCGTAAGAAGGGTTCGTTTTACCATCGCCTATTACATGGTATACAGAACGGTTATTCATTCTTTCCAGGGCAGCGTTAAAAACAGCAGTGCCTGCATTCACATAAATGCCGGCAACATTATAATAAACGATATAAGTGATTTGCTCCCCGTCCTGGAAAGAAGTGTTTTTTAAACCACAGAAGTCCTGGTTTTGCGCATTGGCTTTAATGGAAAGTATGCTAAGGCCCAAACCGAGTATTAAAAAAATTCTAAGAATCTTCATTCCTGTACCTGAAAATTTTAATGCCTAAAATTAATAAACTGCCAATCAATGCCGGGATAACCAGGTTTATTAACCAAACAGAAACCGTCGTTAACCCTATACCTAACTCATTTGATGTCAATAATCCGAAAACTTTTAATGCGATTGTGCCCCTTTGCACTACTTCCAGCAACGCGATAGTCGGAATAATAGCCAGCACCAGGAATACCACACTGGTTGCCCAAAAACCCTGCCACCACCCTATCTCAACACCAAATAAACGAAAGAGCAGATAATATTGTATGCCGAATACAAAAAATCTTAGTACCGATAAAGACAACAACTGTAAAAGCAGAGTTGCATGTACAGATTCCACGGCATTTACCAGGTAGCTGTATTTTGACATGGCGGGTATCCTATCTATCCATTTTGCAAGCCATGATAAGCGAAAATAAAAAACTGTTAAAACAATTAACACGGCAACTACTCCATATAATAAGATGCGGACCCAAAAGGCGGAAACAAACTCTGAAGCATAGATTTTTGAAAGCAAAAAAAGAAGTCCGATTACCCCCATCAGCAGGGTTACTATCAACTGGCTCAGGCTGCAGGTAATTGTTAATGATATGGCACGCAACCGTTTCCCTTCGTCCATATACAATACACGACCGATATATTCTCCCATACGGTTAGGTGTACTTACAGAAAAAGACACACCCGACAATATGGCCATAAATGACTTTAAAAAGCTGATTCGCTGAATAGAGCCAATCGCAATTTTCCATTTTGCTGACTCAATACCCCAGTTCATTATCATTAACAAAACGACGATAACAAGATTCCAGGCTAAAGAGCTGTGAAAAGATTCTTTAATCTGTTGCCACGATAAGGAAAGATTGGACTGGTGCTTTAACTGATTATAAATTGACCAGGCAAGCCAGATAAAGAGAACGGGGCCGAGAAAATAATTGATAAAGATTTTAATATTTTTGTTCAGCCTCATTAACCGGTAAAAATACAGCCGTCTTTGCAAAAGCGTTCTAAAATAATTCTAGGAATAGACCCTGGTACCCTGATTATGGGATATGGATTAATTGCAGTTGAAAACAATTCCATTTCGCTGATCGAACTGGGAGTATTAAAGCCGGGAAAAGTAAAAGACGGCTATAAAAAATTGCAGCTGATATTTAATACCGTCAGCGGACTCATTACAAAATACCAACCTGATCATTTTGCAATTGAAGCGCCCTTCTTTGGCAAAAATGTGCAAAGTATGCTGAAGCTGGGCCGTGCACAGGGCGTAGCTATAGCAGCAGCTATGCGCCATGGATTAGAAGTCGTGGAATACTCTCCAAAAAAAGTAAAGCAATCTATCACCGGTAATGGCAATGCGGATAAAGAGCAGGTGATGAGAATGCTGCAAACGATTTTATCGTTTAAAGAAAACCCTAAACATTATGATGCTACGGATGCATTAGCTGTGGCTGTTTGTCATCACTTTCAATTCAAATTACCACTTGCAAACACAACCCCGAATAAAATAAAAAAACCTGTTACAAAAAACAGTTCCTGGGATAAATTTATAAAAGAAAATCCCGATCGTATCCGCCGATACCGCTAAGTAGTTTTTTTCTTCGCCTGTTCAGTCTATTATATGAAAGCTTACCATTAACAACCTGCTATGAAAATCCAGCTACGCAAAAAATTGCAGAATACAATCGGCCGTAATAAAATAGAACCTGTGCAGTTAGTAACTGCTGAAGAATTAAATGACCCTTTTGTTATTATTAAAACTGCATCAGAAGAAGAATTTCAGGCTACCCGGTCATTTGGAGAAAATTAAAATACGTTTTTCTAAACCGGGGGTAAGACAGGTTATTTAAAAAAATATGATCCTAAAAATCGTTTACAGACCTTTATACAGATCGCTTTCAACTGATAGAGTAGCTCTTTTAAATTTCGGAGGGCATAATACCGGGGTTAATCCTTTTCTCCTTAGTACCTTTAGATCTATAGTTCACTTTCTAATTCTTTGTAAACATGAAATCATTCTGCAAAACAGGTTTTACAGGTTTGCTCCTCTTTTTATATATACCACTATTTTCCCAAATCACTCAGCAAAAAGTAAGACAATACACAAAGACCAACCAGGTGAAACTGATTGAAGAGTATACAAATTTTTTATCGATCCCAAACATCGCTTCAGATTCTGCCAATATCCGGCGCAATACAGATTTCATTATGAAAATGATGAATGACAGAGGAATAAAAGCAGAATTACTATTTGGCAGATCGGCCGGCGCCAACCCTGCGGTATTTGGAAAAGTGACGGTGAAAAATGCCAAACAGACAATTGCTTTATATGCTCACTATGATGGGCAACCGGTAAATCCGAAGCAATGGTCAGAAGGTCTACAACCCTTCCACCCTGTATTTATTACTGCACCTTTGGAACGGGGTGGTAAAATTATAGACTATAAAAAAGGAGATGCCATTGATCCTTCGTGGCGTATCAGCGGCCGCAGTGCTGCAGATGACAAAGCAGGTGTAATGACAATTTTAAATGCCTATGATGCGCTGGTAAAAAGTAAAGTAGCTTTAAACAATAATATTCTTTTCTTTTTTGAGGGAGAAGAGGAAGAAGGCTCGACACATCTTGGGGAAATTTTTGAGAATAATAAAGAGAAATTACAAAGCGACTTATGGATCATCATTGATGGGCCCCGACATGTCTCAGGCAAAAAACTGGTATCTTTTGGCGTACGTGGCGATGTGAATATGTACCTTACTTTATATGGCCCGAAAAGACCACTGCACAGTGGCAATTATGGCAACTGGGCGCCAAGCCCTGCCATGAACCTGGTTCAATTACTCGCCGGCATGAAAGATGACAAAGGGAATATTTTAATCAATGGGTTCTATGATGATGTGGTTCCTCTTTCTGCAAGCGAAAAAGAAGCGATTGCAAAAGTGCCTAATATAGAAGAGACATTAAAAAAAGAATTGGGTATTAAAGAACCGGATGGGGAAGGAAAATCCTTCCTTGAATTACTAAGCCTGCCTACTTTAAATATTAATGGCATTTCCAGTGGCAACGTAGGAAGTATGGCCAGCAACCAGATACCGGCAAAAGCGGAAGCTGTACTTGATCTTCGCCTCGTAAAAGGAAATGATGTGGAAAGGCAAATTCAGAAAGTAGTTAAATATATAGAATCAAAAGGATATCATGTACTGGAGCACGAACCTTCTGATGAAGAAAGGATGCAATATGCAAAGCTGATCAAGATTACACATAGCAGCGGCTATAATTCACAGCGAACACCGATGGATGTACCGATTGCAAAAAATGTAGTGAAAGCGATTCAGTCTACTGTCGATTATCCCATTGTATTAATACCTTCTTCCGGCGGCAGCTTACCATTAGTAGTATTTGAAGAAAAGCTGGATGCAAAAGTGTTAAGCGTACCCATTGCAAATTACGACAACAACCAGCATGCAGAAAACGAGAACATACAGATCAGTTATTTAATGGAAGGTATAGAAACCATTGCGGCTATAATAACGATGGATTAAAGATTTGAAATAATCTTTTTTTGTACAGCCTTCATTTCGTCTGCCGATAGTTTTAGCTTCGGCTGTGTAAAGTTGAGGTCATTTGCCGAATTAACGGGAATAAGATGCACATGGGCATGGGGCACTTCAAGACCTACCACACTTATGCCGCAACGATTGCAATCAAAGCTCTTTTCAATTGCTTTGGCAATAGGTTGTGCAAACAGCAATATTTCGCTTAAATAATCCCGGGGAAGATCAAAGAGATTATCCGTTTCTTTTTTAGGTACAACCAAGGTATGCCCTTCCCTCAATGGGAAAATATCAAGAAAAGCATAAAACTTTTCATTCTCCGCTATTTTATAAGAAGGTATTTCGCCTGCAATGATTTTTGAAAAGATAGTCATACCGCCAACTAGTTTTAATTTAAGATTCAGTAACAGGGATTGAATTTTTATCCTACTTAGTTCATCACAAATCTACACCTGATCTTCAATAAAAGCGCCCCGCTGAGCGGGGCGTTTATTAAATTGAAATGTTTTCAATTTTAAATTTAATCATCCCTGCCGGCGCCTGTACTTCGGCAACATCCCCGACCGTTTTTCCCAGCAAGCCCTTGCCGATAGGAGAGGTAACAGAAATCTTACCCGTCTTTAGGTCCGCTTCTTTTTCACTTACAATCTGGTATACAACTTCCTTTTTTGTATTCAGGTTCGTCAGTTTTACTTTCGTAAGAATAGATACTTTACTTGTGTCGATTGTTGATGAATCAACAATGCGTGCACTCGCAACCTGTGTTTCCAATAATGCGATTCTTGCTTCCAGCAAGCCCTGGGCCTCTTTGGCCGCATCGTATTCCGCATTTTCTTTCAGGTCACCTTTTTCACGGGCTTCTGCAATAGCCCTTGACGCAGCTGGACGCTCTACTCCTTTCATCCGCTGCAATTCTGCTTTCATTTGTTCCAATGTTTCGGCAGTCACGTATTGAATACCGTTCATATCGCCTCCTTTGTTGTATAAAAAGAAAAAAATAACAACGCCTCAGACGTTTACCTGAAGCGTTGCATTAATTAAGGCAAATATAAAAAACATTTCCGGATAAATAAACATCTCCAATTTATAATACTCTTAAAAAATTATATGCCCTTACCCGTTGAGGTATATTTTTTAATCGCATATAACTAGCTATTGAAAAAATATAAACTATAGAAAATGAAAAAATTATGTTTAGTTATAAGCATTTAGAATTGTATCTGCTCTGCTTTCATCTTGTGCGGTACATGTGAATTGGTGGCGATTGATATATACAGGGCCGAAGGTATATATATGAAGAGAAGAAAACATTGAGATAGCGATCAATAATGGGATATTGCAGAAATGGATGATGCCAGAGCTTAAAATTTATAATCCTAACTTATCGGCCACTACCTGGCTCATCTTAAAAAATGCCTCATGACTATACCCTGCTATATGCGGCGTTACAATTACATTGGGTTGAGAGGTCAGCCACTTTAGTCGTTCGTTTTCTTCAGGAGTCTGAGTTTCTATTTTTTCATTTTCCAAAACATCTAAACCTGCAGCACTGATTTTATTTTCTTTCAGCGCATTGATTAATGCATTTTCATCTACTACCTTTCCTCTCGAAGTATTTAAGAAAACAGGTTTTTGTTGCAATGCATCGAAAAATGCCTTATTGGCCATATGCTTTGTTTCATTTGTCAATGGCACATGAAAACTAATTACATCCGCATAGCGGCATATCTGCTCCATATTAGCTTCTTTGATATAATCTTTTCCAAAACCAAACTTATACTTATCATAAGCAAGAATGGTAACATTGAATGATTTTAATAAAGCGGCAAAAGCGCTGCCGGTATTTCCATAGCCGATAATTCCTACTGTCTTTCCTGATAATTCTGTTCCCCTGTTGGCATCCCGTATCCATTTGCCTTGCGCTACTTCTATTGCTGATGAAGAAATTTTATTTAACAGATTTAATAATAAACCCAGTTCATGTTCAGCTACTGCATTGCGGTTCCCTTCCGGGCTGGTTATACATTTTATTCCTTTGCTTTCCGCATAAGCAATATCTACATGTTCCATTCCGCTGCCTAAGCGGCCAATCCATTTTAAGTTCTCTGCTTTATCCAATAATGGCTTATCAATTTTAAACCTTGTTGTCATGATTAATCCCTCAATCTCTGCCATAATATTACTTAGTTCGTCATACGTAATCTTTGGCTGATATGAAACTTCGTAGCCTGCATTCCTTAATCTTTCCTGCAAATGGTCATGCACTTTTGCTGTAATAATCACCTTTCTCATTTCATTCGTATATTTTTTACCCTTTCGTTTTCATCCTGAATGTCAAATCCGCGAATTGTTTTACTGTCAGTTGTTCTGCTCTTTTCTCAAACAAACTATCTGTCAATTCGTTTTTATCGAATAATTCCTTTACCGC
>JAFDYH010000292.1:4183-7022 GCA_018267535.1 Bacteroidota bacterium | reverse complement strand
CACGCCAAACCCTTTCCATAAATAGGGCATCATCTGCACGAAGATGTTCATAAGGCAGGGGGATACGATCTTTAAATGTAGATCTTTCCACTGCTCCGTCATTCCTCATGGATTTTTTAATAGAATCGTTGAAGCCACCAACCTGGGGGCCCATCTCGATCTTTGTATTCCCATAAGGATTATACTTGGGTTGGGCATTATTATTCTGTTGCTGCTGTTGCTGATCATTAGCAGGGGTTGTTGTACTCTTACCTCTTGTCCTGCTACGTCTTTGGGCATCAGCATTGATCACCAATACTCCCGCAACAACAGTTAACATCAGAATTTTTACAAACTTATTTTTCATCAGTTTCGCTTTACATTATTTGAGATTGTAGATCAATGGCGTCAGCTTTCTTGTTCGGCCATCCGGACCTACCGCACGAATATCTTCTATAGTTATGAACGAGCCTGGGCGGGCTTTGCTTACAATTTTCTGCGCTTCTTTCCAGGTAGCACCTGAATTTACAGCATCTTCAATTCCATCAGCAAAACCATCACCTTCACCTGTCATTCTGAAGCTTACAACATTGAACTGTGTTTCATAGAAAAAGTTTTCTACGATAGCTCTTACACCAGCCTGTGATTTAAATGCCCCTGCAGGCATATCACCACTTTTGTTTTGACCAACCATTGGAGTTGGGTCTGGTATGGAACGAACGCGGAATCTCACTGGGGTAACTTTTCCGTCAGGCGTTGTCACACTTACAATACACTCGTCAGTTTCCTGATTAACTCTTGCAGTATAATGACCATTACCTCCATTTAGTACGCCGCCGCCGCCAGATATAGAAACCTTTAATTTATCAGCACTGCCACTACCAGAAACAGTAATAGGGTTATCAACACCTATAAACAATACGTTCATTTTATCCAATTGTACAGCAGCATTTGATTGACCAACTGTATACTTAATAGTTTCTTTGATAGTTTGTTGCTTACCCTCCTGATCCGTATAAACTATTGTTACTGGTACGTCATGCTCACCAATAGAACTTGCAGTGATTTTCTGGTGTGCTGCCCCATCATCGCCAACTTCTACAGTTGAACCGCCAATAGTAATTGTAGGCTTGGCAGCTTTACTGAAAGCTCCCACACCTGCAGTGATTTCTATTTGCTGATTAGGTAAAACATAAGAAGAACTTTGACCAACAATAGCAGCGTAAGTATCAAACCTTACTGCAACCTGCCCTACTTTGTTATGGCAATAGGATACAATTTTATTCTCTGTATTCTTTACGTCATTTTGAAACTTACTGAGAATAGTTAAAGTCGCAATTGTAGGTACCATACGGAAATAAGCTGCTTCCCACGTTTTGTTTCCCTTATTTTCAGATTTAGGAGTAGAAAGATCAATTGGTAATGTACTTTCAAATTCCTTTGTAATTTCAGGGTCAACGCTTAAAACATTCTTTTTGTACTCTTCAAGCATTTTATAAAGGGTCTTCCCTTCTCCCTTTTCAACTAATATTCTTGTTGAAACGTCAAGGTTATCAACCCCCTTATCTTTACCTGAAGCAGGATCGTACTTGGATTCAGTCATGATCTTTGTCTTCACGCCATCTATATAATTATATACAGCGGTTGAATAATCAACTATTTGTTTCGCCTTCGGATACCAAATCTTGGCTTTCTCAGCAGTGGAAGGATCAGTAGTCTTCTCCTGTAAAGAAGTCATAATGGTATTTGTAGAGTTAGCGACAACAGTATTTGTATTCTGTAAACTGCGATTAACCGTCTTAAAGGCATTCAGAATCTCGGCAGATACATTTAGTGCCAGCAGGGCTGTAAGCACCAAATACATCATGTTGATCATCTTCTGCCGCGGCTCCCGAGGTATAGACATGTGTTAGGTTTTTGTGGTTTTTAGTAATAGTGACTAAAATTTCGGATACGGATTTTAATTCTATAAAACGAATTCGAAATCCAACACCTGGTTTATTTTCCCTGCATAGCAGTAAGCATGTTACCGTATACCTGGTTCAGGCGGCCAAGGTTGTTGGCAAGAACAGCGATCTGGTCATGTGCTTTCTTTGCATCATCCACACTGCCTTGCATTGCTTCTGAAGCCTGTACAAGATTGCTGTAAAATTTATTCATCACTTTCAGGTGATTATTGGTATCCTGTAATTCCAGTTCATATACTGTATTGAGCGAAGAAAGATTCTTTGTAAGCACCTGTACCTGCTCATGGAATTGTTTTGTGCCTTCAGCCGCATTGTTGAAATGCTGAACTGTACCGGCAGCGCTCAAATATGCATCCTTCATAGTACCAAGGGCATTTGCAGCTTCTTTTGTTTTAGCAGTATAGTCACCTGTAGCAGCAACCACATCGCTTATTTCGCTCATTTTGCCTACAGTAGTACCTAATTTTTTGAAATTATCGCTTAAACGGCCAAGGTTAGCCGGGGTAATATCTGCTTCACGCAGCATATCATCCAGTTTTGTTAAAGCGGGGTTACCGTTGTTACCAGCACCACCAGCAACAAGCGGGGTAATTTCAAATTTACCTGTACGTGCTTTTTCAACATCAGGATGTTCAGTCAGGTTAGGGAAAAAGCGTTCCCAGTGGTATTCTTCCGGTGGAGGCACAACCAATGCCATTAAGAGGAATACTATTACCTCACTAAGCAGACCTAAGGTGATCATTTCGTCAGCCATTGGCCAGTGACGAATTTTAAATAAAGCACCTAAGATTACAACTGCAGCGAAAAAGCTGAAAAGAAAGTTAAGCCACCATTGGCCATTTTTGGTTTTGAAGAAAAGCATAACGGGCTCGTTTTATAGGTTATTTAAGATT
>JAFDYH010000292.1:0-4156 GCA_018267535.1 Bacteroidota bacterium | reverse complement strand
AAGGCCTCTTTTTTTATTGCAGATGAATATGTTATCTGCGTCCTTTTGAAGGAGCAGCAGGTAAGTCAATAACAGTACGGAATCCGATATAAGATTTTGTGGAATCCTGGTATTCGTAAGTTCTGGTACTTGTTTCAAGATAGTAGCCAACATCTTTCCAGCTACCGCCACGGATTACTTTTCTCTTCATCAAAGGAGGATCAGAATCTTTTGCATTCCAGCGGACATCGGGGTTCATATCGTGCTGGAAGTTGTAAGAACCTTCATAATATATAGAAGATGTCCATTCTGCCACGTTACCTGCCATACAATACAGGCCAAAATCATTAGGCCAGTAAGCATCCGCACGCACCGTATAGAAACCGCCATCCTCAGGATAGTTACCACGGCCTGGTTTGAAGTTGGCCAGTAAGCACCCTTTTCTGTTTCTCAGGTAATAGTTACCCCATGGGAACATTGATTGTGAACGACCACCACGGGCTGCATATTCCCATTGCGCTTCTGTCGGCAAACGGAAAGAAGATTCCTGTGCTCTTTTTTTAGACTCAAGAAATGAATTGAGATAATGTGTTCTCCACTCGCAGAAGGCATTCGCCTGTTTCCAGTTTACACCTACTACAGGGTAATTACCAAATGCGGGGTGAGCAAAATAACGTTGTGTCATTGGCTCATTGTAGGAGTAAGAGAAATCACGAATCCAGCATAATGTATCAGGATAAATGGGTACATCCACTTTTTCAATAAATGTTGAACGGGGTTTGCCTGCATTTTCCCTTTGAGCAGCTTTTTTCAGATTGAAAGTTTCTGAATGATATACCAACCTGGCCGGGTCTATTTCCTTTTTACCAAAGATCCTGTCTTCCGGTGTAAGGATAAGATCAGTCTGACCTAATTGTTCTACTACTTTGGGGTCTCCCCATTTAAGAGTCGACATTTTTTTCCAGTCTACATACTCATTACCATCAGAACCTGATTTTACATAGCCCAGTTTTTTGGCCGCAACAGAGTCCCTTACCCAGTTGACAAACTGGCGGTACTCGTTGTTTGTGATTTCAGTTGCATCCATCCAGAATCCACTGATGGAAACTGACCGGTTACGTGCACTGAAGGCATATGCAGGGTCCTCATCACTGGGTCCCATATGGAAGGTACCTTGTGGTATATAAACCATACCCGGAGGCTTAGGAAGAACGTACTTTCCTCCAGGCGCAACGCCATGAAGCTGGCCGTCATTGGCAAGGGCATTACCCTTGTCTTTTTTTCCTAATACTCCACAGCCGGTAAGTGCATACATGGCTGACAGTATCAGTAGGGTCGAATAATAGTTTTTGTTTCTCATACACTTAAAGGGTAATGGGCGAATATTAGGTTTAGAACTTTTTTGAAACACAAGGTTAATATTTAGTTTTAACAATTCAAATCGGAGTTCTACGAGCAAAGTTTCAAACGGATATTTTGCTGTTTTTATTGTCTTAACAGAAAATTAAATGTTAGTCATTCATCCTCAATCTGAACAAGTAACGCTTCGATATTATCCACAGGTTGCCTGCATGAAAAATCTTTGCATAAATAGATATGGGTGGCATCTTTTGCACCCCTTCCTGCCATCAACGGATAGTAATTATCCGCATCCTTCGCCCCCATTATTATTCTGCCCGGAATATAGACAGATAATAGCTGAGTGAGTAGTTTTTGAAATTCTTCCCCTAATATAACAATTTCATTTGTTGTGTATATTAACTCCTGTAAAAAACACGTCCACATTCCAAAGGAGGATGGATAGCTGACAATTGCATTTCCTAATGCAGTTACACTATTCTGAGCCCTGGCTTTCCATTGAGGTTTATCAAAAAAAATACCCAGGCGGTGGAGATTATACGCCATTATTGAATTTCCCGAAGGGGTTGCCCCGTCATACACTTCCTTTTTCCTGACAATAATATCCTCCTGGCCATTTTTTGTATAAAAGAAAAAGCCAGACTCATCTTCACTGAAATTTTCAATAACAAATTCTACAATATCCTTAGCTCTTACCAACCATTCCGTGTGTGCTGAAATTTCATAGAGATGTAATAATGCATCAGTCAGGAATGCGTAATCATCGAGAAAAGCAGGGTATTTGGCTATTCCATTTTTCCAGGTGTGATAAAATTCATTAGGCTCGTTTACAGAAAAATTGTTCAGCAGAAAATTCATGTTTTTTTCTGCAATGGTTTTATAAATTATCTCACCGGTTGCTGCATAAGCTTTACAATAAGCAGTACACATCAAGGCATTCCAACCAAGAATTATTTTATCATCAAGTCCCGGCTTTATTCTTTTACTCCTTTCCTTTAATAAAGCTTTTTTCCCGCCATTGATAATTTCTTTTAAGTAAACAGGATCCATTGAGTTAGTCTCCACAAAATCTTCCAGCTTTTTTTTCAATCGCGGTATGTTTTTCCCTTCCCAGTTCCCTTTTTGAGTAATGTCATAATAACGACAGAAAATATCCGAGTTCTCGCCTAAGATTTTTTTTACTTCGTCATAGCTCCATACATAAAACTTCCCTTCCTCTCCTTCACTGTCGGCATCCAGGGCAGAATAAAATCCTCCTGTTTCATTTATCATTTCCCGGCTCAACCAATTTGTTGTTTCTTCGATCACTTCTTTATATCGTTCGATCTTCGTTAGCTGGTAAGCTTCTGAGAGTACAATTATCAACAAAGCGTTATCATAAAGCATTTTTTCGAAATGAGGAGCCAACCATTCTGTATCGGTAGAATACCGAGCAAATCCGCCACCCAACTGATCATATATTCCCCCCTCAATCATCTTATCAAGACTTAATAAGGCTTGCTTTAAGGCTGTTTCATCCTTTGTATGCCAATAATACCCCAATAAAAAGCGGATGATAAAGGTCTGCGGAAATTTTGGTGCATTACCAAAGCCGCCCCATACATTATCCGCAGTTTTCATGCTATTGGTAAAAGCTTCCTTTAATTTTTCTCTTGAAAACAATTCATTTTTTGCAGCATCATTCATTACCCGCAATCCAAAACTATTTGATTGAAATATATGGCCGGTAAGATTATTTGCCTGTTCTTCTATTTCATTCCTTCGTTCTTTGAATGCATTTGATACTCCTAATAAAACTTCTTTCCAGGAAGAACGGTTAAAAGCCCTTCGCGGAGGAAAATAAGTACCTCCATAAAATGGCTTTCTATCAGGCGTTAAAAAAACGTTCAAAGGCCACCCCCCACTGCCGCTCATTGCCTGTACTGCATCCATATAAATATGATCAAGGTCTGGCCTTTCTTCCCTGTCTATTTTTATATTGATAAAATGGGCATTCATTATAGCGGCGGTCTCTTCATCTTCAAAACTTTCCTTTTCCATTACATGGCACCAATGGCAGGCTGAGTAGCCGATACTTACAAGAATAGGTTTATTTTCCCGGGTGGCTTTTTGCAAAGCTTCATTATTCCATGGGTACCATTCAACAGGGTTATGTGCATGCTGCAGCAGGTAAGGGCTTGTTTCATTGATAAGGTGATTGGTATGCTCCGGCATTCACATTTTATTTTGAAAAGACAAAATTCGCAGATCTTTTATAAAAGAAAAAGGACAACCAGGATACTGGCTGTCCCTTCAGTTATGTATACAAGCCTTATTTCTTTTTAAAATTAGCAGCCAGGTATTTTTCCAGAGCCGAAACCATTGAAGGGGCCTGCGGCTCGGGTGCCTTTATTTCCAGCTTTAGACCAGCTTCTTCAACTGCCTTGAATGTATTGCTTCCAAAAGCACCGATTATTGTACCATTCTGTTTGAATTTAGGTTGGTTATCAAACAGACTTTTTACACCGCTGGGAGTGAAAAAGCAGATAACATCATACTCGTTTTTAGCCAGGATATCTTTTACATCCGTACTCTGTGTCCTGTACATAAAGGCCAGTGTAAACCCGCAATTATTATTTTTCAGCCAGTTTACTATTTCATTATCCTGCTGGTTTTCGGAACATACATACAGAAATTTCTCATTCTCCTTGTGCTTATTGATTACATCGAACAGGCTTTTATTTGAGCCGTCGGCACCATAAAACACTTTCCGCTTCCGGTAAAGGATAAATTTTTGCAGGTAAAGAGCCACCGCTTCAGTTATGCAGAAGTATTTGGT
>JAFDYH010000291.1:1068-8655 GCA_018267535.1 Bacteroidota bacterium | reverse complement strand
GGTGGTACAACAACCATCAAGATACGTGGCAATTCCGCCCTCAGTGGCACAGGCCAACCTTTGTTTGTTATAGATGGCGCTCCTTTAGACGGAAGAACTTTACAGGCGGGAGCCAATCCATTGAATTTTCTAAACCCAGACGATATTGAAACGATAAATGTGTTGAAAGACGCATCAGCAACTGCTATTTACGGTTCGAGGGCTGCATATGGTGTAATTATCATAACTACAAAAAAAGGACGGCTCGGTCAACCAAAAATAACAATAGGTGTCACAGGCGGGATTAGTTCTATAGCAAAGAAAATTCAGGTATTGAACCCGGTCCAATTCAGGGAAGCGCTGAAGTATTACCAGGTTGACAGTACTTTCGACAAAGGTGGCAATACAAATGCGCAGAACGCCATTTTGCAGGATGGCATTCAACATAATTACAACATGGCTATTACGGGCGGAAATGAGAATAGCAAGTACAGGCTTTCCGGTAATCTTTTAAATAATGATGGCATTCTCAGGAACAGCAATCTTAAAAAATACGGATTGCTTATTTCGGGCAACTTTAAGTTCCTCGAAAGTAAAAAACTGGGATTAGATATCAGCCTTAATGCAAACCAGTTTATACAAAGCGGATCGGTGCTTGAAAATGGTTCCGGGTTTATTATTTATCAAGCCTTGAAATGGAACCCAACCGATTCTTTAAGAAATGCAGATGGAACGTATAGAAAAATGAATGACGGTAATCCGCTGGCCCAACTCGACTTTTTAAGAAGTTCGTTTAAAGTAACAACCATATCTGGAACTGCTTCTCCCTATTTTAAGATTACCAATTGGCTGGAATATAAAATGCTTTTCAATGTTAATTATAGTACCGGTATATCAAGGTCTTCCGTTAACCAGCTTATATCTCCGCCAGGCCAGCCGCCGGGCAGTGCCACAGTAAAAAATAATGAGCTTACTACCACGCAGCTAACACATACCCTGAATTTTGAAAAGGAAATTTTTAATGGTTTCAGGTTAAATGCAACTGCTGGCTTTGAATACACAAAATTTATCAGGAAAGGGTTCTCGGCATCCGGTAATGGAAGGGATAGTGCCGGTTTTGGAAATTTTGGATTGGATTATACAAACTATATACAGTATTCAAGCATAGTTGGCAGAAGTATTGCATCGTTTGCCGATCCAACTTCTGATTTACAATCCTTTTTTGGAAGAACTATATTTAATTTCCGGGAGAAGTATTTACTAACGGCCACGATCAGGGCAGATGGCTCATCCAAATTCGGGAAAAATAATCGGTATGGATACTTCCCTTCTTTTGCCGGCGCATGGATTATTTCAAAAGAAACTTTTCTTAAAATTGATTTTATTAATCTTTTTAAATTTCGTGCGGGCTGGGGAAAAACAGGCAACCAGGAATTCCCTGCCGGTTCGGCCCAGGCCCGTTATTCATTTTTTGATGGGGGTGTTCTGCGGCAGTTTAATAATCCAAACCCTGACCTGAAATGGCAATCAGACCGGCAATATAACTTTGGAGTTGATTTGCTGCTCTTCAATGAAAAACTATCACTCACTGTTGATTATTTTAATAAACAGACAACAAATCTTCTTTTCCCAGGCCCACCCATTCAACCCGCTCCACCTGATGCCCCCTTACTCTGGAAAAACCTGGCGGGAAAAATCCTGAATAAAGGTTTAGAAATTCAGCTTACTACTTTCGTTATTAATAATAAAGAGTACGGACTCAGTTTAGGGCTTAATGCAACATTTTTAAAGAATACTGTTGCAGGGCTACCGGCAACGATCTTTACAGGTTTTATTTCCAGCCCGGTAGAAGTGATTCAAAACGGGTATCCAATGAATACTTTCTTTACAAGGAAATTCTTAGGACTCAATAAAGATGGGTTCTCCAATTATGCCGACAGCGGCGTTACCTTTTATCATTCAGGGAACCCGAACCCTAAAATATTATTAGGTATCAATCCCGCATTCAGGTTGAAAAACTTTTCGTTGACTGCCAGTTTATATGGCGCTTTCGGACAAAAGGTTTTTTTTACTCCTTTAATGGGCATAATGAATGTTGGTGGGATAAGTTTTGGGAACAATATCGGGCTTGCAATTTATAAAAACCCGGAAAAAGAATCTCTTCAGAATCCATCACAATCACCTTCCACACGGTTTATTTTTAAAGGAGATTACTTAAGGATGTCGAACCTGACATTAAATTATAAAATAGGCGATATAAAAAAAACAATAAAAGATGCGAATATTTATATAGCGGGGCAAAACCTGTTTACCATTACAAAATATCCCGGGTTTGATCCTGAAATCAATTCTGACAGAAGCAACAATGGTATCCCCTCTTTAGGAATTGATTTCCTGGAATATCCACCATCGAGAACATTCATTGTTGGATTAAATTTTTCTCTGTAATTAAAAGAATTATTATGTTAAAAAAAATAACAATAGTATTTCTTGTTTTCGGATTGATTATAACGGAGGCCTGCACCAAGCTTGATGAAAGATTTCAGGGCGACACTACGCAGAGTAATGTCGCATCGAGCAACGGTAATACAGGTGTGTTGTTGCAAAGTCTTTATAATTCTATGACATCGACTTTTACCTGGGTACTGAATGTTTTTCCCTTGCAGGAAATATGTACAGATGAAGCAATTTTTCCAACAAGGGGTGGTGACTGGGATGACAATGGTATATGGCGCAGTCTTCATTCGCATAAATGGGCAGCGAACCATGATGTGATAAAAAAATGCTTCAATAGTTTAAACGGTATTAATTACCAGGCCACTGATTTGTTACGGTATAATCCCACTGTACAGCAGCAGGCTGAAGCAAGATTTATCCGGGCTTGGGTAATGTATCTGCTTCTTGATATGTATGACCAGGTACCTTACCGCGATCCGGGTGAAAGTTTAGTTGGACCCTCAAGGGTAAGAAAAGGAACAGAAGCGTTAGATTATATAATTAGTGAACTTAATGGAATAGAATCAGATTTACCAGGCGGTCCTGCTTATATAGCAAACAAATATGCAGTAAAAACGCTGCTGATGAAATGTTACCTGAATAAAATGATTTATAAAAACAGGGCAGATCCTCCGGCAGCAGACCCGGCAGATATGAACATCGTTATTGGTCTTGCTGACGATATTATCAAGAATGGCCCTTTTGGTTTTAGTCTCAATTATTATGACAATTTTGCCCCTGATAATACAACGAAGGGGAAAGAAAATATTTTTACTCTTTTAAATGAAGCGGGATCTACGCCAAATAATTCAATATGGATAACCTGGTGCCTTTCCCTTCACTATAGTCAGGATTTCGGAGCAGGTTTTAATGGCTGTTCAACTTTATCTGATTTCTATAAAAAATTTGAGCCTGCAGATAAAAGAAGAGGAATAGTCTACTCTACTGTAGGTTCACCGCCCAATCCGGCTAATGCTATTAACGCCGGGTTCCTGGTTGGACAGCAATACGATTATTTTTCAGGTGAGCCCTTATTTGACCGGCATGGAGCACCCCTGGTATTTATTCCGGAAGTAAATAATATTGAAACAGGCATCAATAATGAAGTCACAGGCATTCGGGCGATCAAATATTTTCCGGATTGGGCAAATTTCTCGAGTCCTGACAATGATTTCGTCTTTTTCCGGTTTACCGACGTGCTGCTCATGAAAGCAGAAGCAATAGAACGGGGTGGTGCTGCTACAAATGCAGGTATATATGGCAGTGATGCAAAATCAATTCTTAATTCAATCCGTATGGATTCATCAAGAGGCGCATCAGCATTATCCACTGTTTCCCTTGACGATATTTATGATGAGAGAGGCCGCGAACTCTGGTGGGAAGGATGGAGAAGGCAGGATATGATCCGGTTCAAAAAATTCCTTTTACCCTTCCAGGAAAAGAATTATCAAAGTGATCCGGCTTATCTGCTCTTTCCGATTCCCGATGAACAAATAGCCGTAAATCCAAACCTGAAACAAAACTCCGGTTATTAAACAGTTTTCGACAGATACATTTAATACATGAGGACACTACTGAGCTTATACATTTTACTGTACCTGTGCCTGTTTGCAAAAATGGCCATTGCGCAAAGGGCCTTGGTGGATTTTAATCTCGTTAAAGGGGTAAATGGTATAGAGCTTGGGAAGGTAGATGGTATTACACAGGATAAATCCGGTTATATATGGTTTGCTGATCAAACCCTACGATGCCTCACACGTTTTGATGGGTATAGAATGAAAACATTTCGGCATGATGTTTTAGATTCTACTTCAATTGGCTTCAGTTCCTTCGAGTGTATCGCAGCAGACTCCTCTGGTAATATCTGGTTTCCTACAGACAATGGTATAGATAAATTCGATACCTATACAGAAACTACCAGGCATTATCATTTTGATAAGAATAGCGCATGCAGAGGAGGGTCTGTAGAAGCACTTCTTGTTGATCACTCAGGGGCTGTGTGGTTAGGTACAAGTGCAGGTCTTTACCTCATTAATCCGGAGACCGGTCAATTCACGTGTTACAGTCACAATGAAAACGATCCGGCAAGCCTCAGCTGTAATCGGATAAGGACTTTGTATGAAGACCACGAAGGAATTCTTTGGGTAGGAACAGGGTTGCCATTCGATAAATTGAAAGAAGGAGGATTGAATAAATTCAACAGGGCAACCGGAAAGTTTACCCGGTATATGCATGATGATAAGGATCCCTACAGCCTGATCAATGATAAAGTTAGGGCCATCTTTGAAGATAGCCGCGGTGTGTTTTGGGTGGGTACCCAGGGGGATGGCTTACATATCATGGATAGAAAAACGGGAAAATTTGAAAGACTTACTTACGACCCTTCCCGGCCTGATAAACTGAGTCGGCCACCAATACAAAAAGGAGATGGATATGACCATATTACCTTTATCACCGAAGATCATGCGGGGGCTTTATGGATAGGGACCTATTCGCAGGGCATTACCCGGTATGACCCTCAAACAAAGGAATTAACCCGATACCGGGCTGAGAAATCGGGAGAGAAAAGCTTTAAAGACAGTACAACCTGGTGTGCTTTTGTTTCCAGGGACGGTACTTTATGGATTTCTGTAGAAGGGATTAATGTTTACCGGGTTGATCCATTACAGGCAAATTTTACAAAGACGTTTGTGGATGAGTATATCTGGACATTTTTTGAAGATTCATCGCACATAGTATGGGGAGGCGCCTATGCCAACTTATTGTTAAGAATTGACCAGACTAACAGGAGTAAGGAATCCATACAAAAGTATTTAATTGATTCAACCAATGACCCTGCTTATTTTTGGGTAGGTGGTATTTATCCCCTGAAACATGATATTTTACTTATTGTAACAACCAAGGGGTTATATGAATTTAATACTAAAACCAAAACATTCTCTAAAGGCCTTTCTGTAGGGAGAAGCAACAATAAAGGGTCTGTTGACTCTGCTGAAAACAAAAGCATAATTCCACGCGGCATTGCCATGGCAGCAGAGAATAATGGAATTTTGTATGTTGGAGGCATAGGGCTGTATGTAGTAAACACCCGAACCGGTGAAACAAGACAAATAAAAAAAGAACTGGCAGATAGCACGGGTTTTGGTATTGATACCGTTACTACACTATATAAGGATGGCAGTGGAAACATATGGATCGGTGGTTATGAACATGCGGGCCTTGAGTTTTTGGATACCAAAACAAGTAAGTTCACTCATTATTTAAGGGGATTAACAGTGTGGGCTACTTACGCAGACTCCAGGGGAACAATATGGGCTGGTTCTGAACAAGGGTTATATCGCCGTAAAAAAGATGAAACCAGTTTTACTCTTTTTAGAAGCGAGCAGGCTGACCTGAGAACTCTATCCATAACCGGCTTAACAGGAGATGAAAATGATGATATATGGGGGATATCGCCTTTAGGTATCTTTAAAATAAACTCTTTAACAGGTAATATCAATTTTTATGGAATAAAATTCGGTGTCCGTTCGTTAACGTCTACTTTAAAAATGGAGGCGTTTCGGGCGCATGATGGTAGAATGTTTTTAGGTTACCTGGGAGGCTTTTATTCCTTCGATCCAAAAAATGTTATTAATCGTGTTCCTCCTCAGATTACTTTAACAGGTATAAAAATCAATAGTCACCCGGGAACGCCCGGAAAAGATAGCCTGACAGATGAAACGATTGGGCAAACAAGTCAGGTTACACTAAAACACAATCAGAATTTTTTTTCAATAGATTTTGCAGCAATTCATTTCAGCGACCCGGAAAATAATGTGATACAATATAAGCTTGATGGATACGAAAATACCTGGCGTAATGTTAGTGCAGAAAAAACGGCTTATTATTTTAATATTCCTCCTGAACACTATGTTTTTCGAATAAGAGCCTGGAGCAGCTATGGAGTAATGTCTGAGAAAGCAGTTACAGTAATTGTGCTACCTCCCTGGTGGCAGACATGGTGGTTCAGGGCCATCGAAATTCTATTTGCTCTTGTGCTTATATATGGCATCATTCAATACCGTTCCCGCAACTTAAAGCGTAGAAATGTTCTCCTGGAAAGGAAGGTGACTGAACGAACAAATGCCTTGAACAACTCACTTGCAGAATTAAGGACAACACAGGAACAGCTTATTCAGTCTGAAAAAATGGCTTCCTTGGGTGAATTGACATCAGGCATTGCGCATGAAATAAAAAACCCGTTGAATTTCATTAGTAATTTTTCTGAAATTAACCTTGACCTGATCACAGACATAGAAGGAGAACAGCACTCCGGCACTACTGCAAATGAAGAAAATAATAATGCTGCAAGCTTAAAAACACTTCGGAAAAATTTAGAAAAAATTAATCATCACAGCAAACGGATCGACAGTATTGTAAAAGGCATGCTGCAGCATTCAAGGCTGGGTAATGTAAATAAAGAACCTGTCAATATAAATACGCTATGTGAAGAATCTTTGAAACTGGCCTATCATGGGTACCGCGCCAAAGAGAAAACATTTAATGCTTCATTTGAAACGAAATTCGATCCTGAACTTCCACCGATCATGGCCATTCCGCAGGACTTGGGAAGAGTGATGTTAAACCTTTTTAATAACGCATTTTATGCTGTGAATGAAAAGAAAAAGTATACCCAGGCAGAATCTGAGGATGAAGCACTCCAAACGGAATTGCTATATAAGCCTTCAGTAGTAGTTGTCACAAAAAAAGCCGGTGAAACGGTTAGTATTACCATATCGGATAATGGAATGGGAATTCCTTCATCAATAATTCATAAAATATTTCAGCCTTTTTACACTACCAAACCAACCGGTGAAGGGACAGGACTTGGTTTATCGATGTCCTATGATATTATTGTGAAAAGCCATAACGGGGAATTAAAAGTAAAAAGTAAAGAAGGTATAGGAACGGACTTTGAAATCGTGTTACCTGTAAAATAATAAATATGCCAAAGATTCTAGTAGTCGATGACGAAGAAGACCAGGAAGAACTTATAATGCAGCGCTTTGCCCACAAAGGCTATCTGAAAGAATATGAATTTCTTTTTGCCAGGGATGGTTTGACGGCGTTAAA
>JAFDYH010000291.1:0-993 GCA_018267535.1 Bacteroidota bacterium | reverse complement strand
CTTACCCTTCTTCAAAAAATAAAAGAAATCAATCCTTTAATGCGGTCAATAATGCTTTCCGCCTATGGGGACATGTCAAATATCCGGACGGCGATGAACCGTGGGGCTTTTGACTTCCTGAACAAGCCGATTGACATGAACGATCTTGGCATTACTATAAAAAAAACAATCGAAGAAGTGAAAAGGGTAAAGGACGCCGCTATAATGCAATATGAAAACAACACATTAAAGCAGCGATCTTCTGAACTGGAAATGCAGGCCCTTCGTGCCCAGATGAACCCGCATTTTATATTCAATTCACTTAATTCGATTAATATGTTTATCCTGGAAAACAACAGGCTCCAGGCATCAGAATACCTTTCTAAATTTTCAAAACTGATCCGCCTCATTCTTCAGAATTCACAGGAAGCATTTATTGCATTGGAAAAAGAACTGGAAGCACTTCAGCTCTACATGGAACTGGAATCGCTACGATTCGAAAATAAATTTAATTACAAAATCAATGTGGCTGGTGATTTGGATGTAACAAGCATAAAGGTCCCCCCGCTGATTATCCAGCCCTATGTAGAAAACGCTATCTGGCATGGATTAATCCACAAAAAGGAAAAAGGCAATTTAGAAGTCAGAGTGGAAATAAAAGATAAAACAATTTACTATACAATAAAAGACGATGGGGTCGGCAGAAAAAAAGCTGAAGAATTTAAAAGTAAATCAGCCGTTAAGCAAAAATCTATGGGCATGCGGATCACGGCAGACCGTATCGCTTTATTAAAGCAACACAACCAGACTTCAATTATCATCAACGATCTTACACTGGAAAACGGGAATGCCGGGGGAACAGAAGTACAGATCGAAATACCTGTTATCAATGATTAAATCTGTTATCATCGACGATGAAATGCATTGTCGCAGGACATTAGAAATCCTGTTAAAAGAATACTGCCCGGAAGTGCAGGTGCTTGAACAATGCGACAACGGGGAAAGTGGCGCAGA
>JAFDYH010000290.1 GCA_018267535.1 Bacteroidota bacterium | reverse complement strand
ATAGTAATGGTATTAAATTTTCAATCGACGCTTTTTTTATAAGTATTGCCAACAGCAACCAGTTTGGAAATAATTTTACTATTGCGCCAAAAGCTCTGTTATCAGATGGCCTTTTGGATATAGTTGTCGTTAAAAAAATGGCGAAGCCTCTTTTATTATTAACTATAATGAAACAGGTACTTGCGGGAAAAATAAAACAGGTTGAAAACTCGCTTGAGCAACCGGTTATCTATTTTCAAACCAACCAGCTGGAAATAAAAAATACAGATATGGCGCCATTGCATATTGATGGTGACCCTGCCGAAACACCAGAGCGCCTGAAAATAAAAGTTTTAAAGAATTGCTTTCGGCTTATTTCCCCGGTGTAGAAATATTCTCCTGCTTAAAAAATAAAATTACTTTTTCAAAATTCTCTCTATTGTCCTTTGAGTCCAATGACCGGGCTATATCCAGTTTTTCACTCTTTGTAAGATGAAAGTTTAACGCGGCTTTGCTCTCTTCGGTTTCTGATGAATAGCGAAAGAATATCTTGCTGATATTATGTTCCTTGTTTTCTAAATAATAACCCATCATTGAATTTTGCGAATACTCCATCAATTTATACCAGTTATTCTGCAACATAAGAAAAGGCTTGATCGTATGATCAGTTATATTATCCGACTGATAGGGATGATCCCATCCGCCGGTAGCCCTGTCGAAAAGCTGTATTAATAACACGCCGCTTGTGTTTTCTTTTATCCAGTCGTCAAATGAGTCAATAAAACGCAACGCAGTCTCCGTACCATAGTTATCGCGCAATCCTGCATCCATTACATCCACAATAGGATTAGAAGGCAACCATACATTAGGCAATACAACGGGGAAAGTTGCATTCATCCTTAAAGCAGTAAGGATTCTTAAATTATAAGGATCCTGGTTGGCGAAGAAAGAAGTAAAGTCGATTGCATCAGGATCCATAAAAGGAACACGGGAGGTATCCTCTCTGGGTAGCATCATAAAGCGAATCGGCTGTGTGCTGATCGTCATTTTCCGGCCATCCCTTGTAACAACAGAGTTGAAAAACATTAAAGGGATATTTGCCTGCTTCTCATCCTCTTTATAATCCCTGAGTTGCTTATTCAAAAAACCCCTTGTATTATCATTCAGCTTGGATTCAAAAGCATATCCCCTGTCTTTTACATATTTATAAGGGCCGACAGTAAATTTTTGCGCAGGGGCAATTAAATCTCTCGCTACAAAAGAAGAAAATATGGGATTTAGCAAATCACCTGCAATATCATCTGCATACTTTTTATCCTGCAGGTTTAAATGTTTTCCTTTTTCCCTTTGCAGGTATAACTCCCTGAAATAAGCAGCTGACAACATACCTCCTGAAGCACCCGTAATTAAAAATGTTTTTTTCATCAGCTCACCATGCGTTATACTATCCAGTCGTTGCAGCATATTCATGGTAAAGGTTGCACTTCGCTGTCCGCCGCCACTTGTATTTATTACAACAAGAATTGGTTTATCTGCTTTTTGTTTTTGCTTCCATCTTTCCAGTATGCTGAGCATATTTTTCTTATCCGCATCTATATTTTCCTGCGTACACAATTTCAACAATCCGTCCCGGCTATAGGATGGCCTTTCCTTCCTGTTCAGATAATTGAGCCCATATGCTTTATTCCGGGGATCAATCCAGTTAAGTTGATAAAACAAATTCAGGATAAGGACCAATGCTATGAGGTAGGGAATACTCCATGATTGTAAAAAATAGGTAAAGGCGCCGGATACGCCAATCAATATGGCAAAAAAGATTATGATACTTGCCGCTGCAGGAATCTGAAATAATTTATACTCTAAAAAATTACCAATAATAATAAGGAATAAAAAAGCAGCAAATACTGAAATAACTGCAGCAAAGTGGTGCCGCTTAAACATATTTTCAATAAAATCGTCGGTATAATGAGATACATCTCTTGTTTTACGATAAGTAAACGGAAAATCAATATACCATTCCACATTTACCGCACCGCCAGTTGCATTTGTCTCTTTGGGGGATGGCAGCTGACTAAAATATTCTTCATGGCTTTTGACTGCAGGCAGCATAGTCCTTAATATAGAACGGTCTGCACGAAAAAAATACATGAATGAAATGGAGATAATGAATATTAACCCGGCAAGAAACCCGCCTGCGAGAAACAGAATCTCAGTAAACGAGATTAGTTCCTTTGTATAGTCAAAACGAAATGCTTTTAAAAAATAAAATAGCAGGAAAACAAGAGGTATGACACTGTTATTAATACAATATTTCAAAAAAGGGTTCGTGGTAGCTGCCAGAAACCGGAAATGTTTACTGAAAAGAATAAAAGTGGTGATGTTCCAGCTCATGATAAACATCCCTACAGATAAGCCAACAATAGCAAAGCTGATTGGATTTACATCCGCCAGATATTCCGGTGCCAGAAATAAAGAATCAGCCCCGAAGGATTTCATAAAAGTCCCATTTACTACACTGAACAGGATGAACCAGAATAAAAGCAAGGCCTGGTACTTGCGGAAGTGCAGGAAAAGCAACTGAACAGGTAAAGAATAATAAAATCCCCTCAACCAGGCTTTCATAAGTCAGGTAAATAATTGATTTTAAAATTAATACTTTATCCTTGCTATTTCAAATGATGACGAGACAAATCAATTATTGTTTGATTTGCTTATCCCGAACCAGGTAAAGCATCCATACCAATGAAAGCAATAGCAGCATTGCAACCAACTGATGTAACTGGGCCACCCATTCAAACAAGCCCCATTTGTTCGGAACAATTTTTATACTGGTGAGAACAGAAAAAATACCCAACAATACCTGCAGGCAAACAATCATAACAGGCCACAATTTTGTTTTATTAAACAAAGAAGAAGATTTAATGCTATAGGCCCTGACCGTCCACAAAATGATTAATAAAAGAATGAAATACGCCAGTGAACGATGGATAAAATGAATAGTAATCTTATTCTCAAGCAGGTTCAGCATTCCATCAGGAGCCGGAAACAGGTTGGAGGGAATGAAAGCGCCGTTTATATCCGGCCATGTAGGTGCTGCAGCGGCCGCTTTATGTCCGGCCATTAATGCACCGTATAATAACTGTATAAAAACCACTACCAATAAAAGCCAGTTTAATTTGCGCAATGGGGCATTAATAACCATTTTATCTCCCGGCACCAGTAATAACAAAGCAAACCAGAATGTATAACACAATAATCCCAATGCAAAAATGAAATGAAGGGCAAGACGGGTAGGTTCAACATATACTGCATCGCCTGTCAATCCACTTGCTACCATAATCCAACCGACCGCACCTTGTAATGCACCCAATAAGAATAAAATGATCATAGGCCTGATCATTTCCTGTTTAAACCTTTTCTGAACAATAAAAATGATAAAAGGAACTAAGAAAACAACACCAATCAGCCTTGCCCAAAAGCGATGAAACCATTCCCAGAAAAAAATAAATTTGAAATCTTTCAGCGTAAAATCAAAATTCAATAAGTGATACTGGGGTGTCTGCTTATATTTTTCAAATTGTAGCAACCATTGCTGCTCAGATAATGGGGGTAAAGCCCCTTTAACAGGCTCCCACTCTGTAATTGAAAGGCCTGAACCGGAAAGTCTTGTTATTCCGCCAAGAAGCACCTGTACAATGATCATACCCACACCAACCAATAGCCAGATAGCAACGGGACGGGATGAAGGGGAAAAGGCTTTGTTCATATCGGCCGCAAAGGTAGCATCGGATGATCAAATGATATTTCCGGTTTTTCACTTACCAATTTTCAAAATGACGGGGGCCTTTGTTTGCAATCGGCGTGCAATAAGAAAATAATGCACAACTGGGGTAAAGTGAAACAACTGACGGTTTTTTTTCGTAGCTTATCAGGTTGCTCCAAAAACTATTTTATAACTACAATTATGTTATTATGGAAAAGCATGACCTTCCGCAAACCTCCAGGCGGGGTTTTATTGGATCCATTGCAGCAGGCACAACTGCTTTAGGACTCTCCGCTATTGCTACACCTTTAAGCTTACATGCCGGAACTATACAAAACAACAATGCAGACGATCCCGATGCGTGGTTTGATAAAGTTAAATTAAAAAAACATCGGGTAGTCTTCGACGTTACTGAACCAAGAGAAATAATGCCTTTTGCATGGCCTAAAGTTTATCTGCTCACCAACCAGGCAACCGGCAGTCAACCGAAAGACTGTGGTGTTGTTGTTGTACTTCGTCACAATGCAATTGGTTATGCATTCGTGGACGATTTATGGGCAAAATACAAGATGGGTGAGATGTTTAAAGCCAATGATCCGAAAACAAAAGCCCCTTCAGTAAGAAATCCGTTCTGGAAACCACAGCCCGGAGATTTTCAGGTACCCGGAATCGGCCCTGTCGAAATCGGCATCAACCAACTACAGGACAACGGTGTTATGTTCTGCGTTTGTGATGTTGCAATGACAGTTTTTAGCGCTGTTGCTGCACAGATGAATAATGGAAACGCTGCAGATATAAAGAAAGAATGGGTTGCAGGTTTGATACCCGGCGTACAGGTAATGCCTTCGGGTGTATGGGCCGCTACCCGTGCGCAGGAACATGGGTGTGCTTATATCTCTGTCTAAAAAAAATACTTGAATTGTCTGAATAATGCAGGCAAAGACCTGCATTATTTTTTTGCGATGGCTTGTCTTGCCTTTTCAATAGGCTCAAACGGGCCATACTTATGTTGTTGTACCGAAAATGTATCTGCAAAAGGGCCTAAGGGATAATCAACTGCTTTCATTTTTATATCCGGCCAATCATGTTCGAAAAACTTTACCGGTCTTGGTTGAGAATTTACAAATGCTGCGACATCCCATGCTTCATCGTTGCTTAATTGTAAAGATGGGTTCGATGCCTTATCAAAAGGCATATTATATTTTACATACCCTGCAAACCGGGAAAGCCTGTACAAACCTGCGCTTATATTATAACTGCTATCTCCCCAAAGCGGGGGATAAATATAACCGGTCAAATCTGCTTTTAATATTCCTTCTCCTCTTTTTCCATGGCAACGTTCACATTTACTTACATAAACAACTTGCCCCTTTGCACTATCTGCTGCGCGTTGCAGGTAAGGAATATCATTTGAAGACCCTTTTGGCTTTGTCTTCTTAGGTACATCTTTCCCAATCCATTTCAGGTAAGCAACCATTGCCTGCATTTCTTTGCTGGAGCTGTCAATTGTTTTCCCATTCAGGCTACGTTGCAAACAATCATTAACCCTGAATTCGATCGATTCTACAATACCGCTCCGGCTTCTGAATTGCGGATAATTTGCAGCCACTGCAGAAAAACAATTTCCAAAGGCTTTTGATCCGGCATCTAAATGACAATTCTGGCAATTCATACCATTGGTAATCGCGGCTACGGTTCCCTTAGGCCCCAGAAATTTTGATGTATTGCTAATTAATTGCCGGCCATAAAGAATCAGTTGTCCTTCCGGCGTTGAAGAAAGAAGGCTTGTATCTGGTGCATGCCACTCAGTAACCAAGCCCGTATTGTCCGACGGGCTAAATAATTTTTTTCGAAGTATAAATGAGAATATAACAATAATAACCAGAGATAGGAGCAATAAAGCGGATCTCCATTTCATTTTTTGGTCCTTTTATCAGTGAGGCAACTTATGCCGGATATAACCATAAACCCATGTACCGGCAACCGCACTGATTAAAGTTACAATAATTACAGTTGCCCCGCTGCCGATCAAAGCAAATAAAGGTCCCGGACAAGCTCCTGTAAGTGCCCAGCCAAAGCCAAATAATAAGCCTCCATATACTTGCCCTTTATTAAAGGATTTTGGATGCAATTCAATCTTTTCACCATGAATTGTTTTTAGACCGAATTTTTTTATTATCCAAATGGAAATAATACCGGTAACAATTGCAGAACCAATAACACCATACATATGGAAGCTTTGTAACCGGAACATTTCCTGTATACGAAACCAGGAGACGACTTCTGCCTTAATTAATATAATGCCAAAGAAAATACCCGCTACAAGATATTTGATATTATACCACCAGGGATGTTTTAGCCTGGATTCATTCCATACGCTATCCAATGAAACAACTTCGAAGTCGGTATTTGTATCTAGTATTTGTGTTTCCAATTTTTCTTTCTTAAAGTTTTAAAATAAAAGGCATAATGAGGTTAGCCATCAAAAAGCCGCCAGCCATAAAGCAAATTGTTGCAACAAGTGAAGGCCATTGCAGGTTCGATATTCCCATAATAGAATGGCCAGATGTACAGCCCCCAGCATACCGGGTGCCAAATCCAACAAGGAACCCACCGACAACCATAACGATAAATCCTTTTATCGTAAGCAGGTTATGCCAATTAAAAAGATCAGCCGGCGAAAGGTGTTTATAATCGTCTATCCCATATCCTGCTAATTCCGTTACCAGTTTACCATTTACCTGTATCGGTTGATGATCTGATAACCATGAAGCGGCAATAAAAGCACCAATTACGACTCCGGCAACAAAAAACAAATTCCAGATTTCCTTCTTCCAGTCATACTTAAAAAAAGAAATGTTGGAAGGAATTACAACAGCGCAGATATGCCTTAGCGAAGACGATATTCCAAATTTTTTATTGCCGGCAAAAAGGAGTACAGGAACTGTTAGCCCGATCAGAGGCCCGGACACATACCAGGGCCAGGGCTGTTTTATTGTCTCAATAATATCCATAATCCTATTAAAATAGTGGGTTACGAATTTACGAAAGAGGTGGAAACATGTGGATTTCTTATTCCATATAAATATTGAAGAAATTAATGAGGCCGGTATTTTTGGCTTTCAATGCTGCATTTTGCTCAAATCATTTTACCAGGAGGAAAAAACAGAAGCTGGCTGCGATGAAGCCGGGCGTGGTTGCTATGCCGGCCCAGTGTTTGCAGCCGCTGTTATTTTGCCCAAAGATTTTTCTCACCCTTTATTGAATGATTCAAAACAGGTAAAAGAAAAACAACGCTACGAGCTAAGAACAATAATTGAAAGAGAAGCCATTTCGTTCGGGGTTGCCAGTGTGGACCATGAAGAAATTGATACCATCAACATATTGAGGGCTTCTTTTAAAGCCATGCATCTCGCCATCGAAAAGCTGAATCAAAAGCCCGGCTTTTTGTTGATAGACGGCAACCGGTTTTCAAAATATAAAAAGATACCCCATGCCTGCATTATTAAAGGCGATGGGCTCTATGCGTCCATTGCAGCGGCCAGTATATTAGCAAAAACTTATCGTGATGATTATATGAATCAATTGCATCACGAGTTTCCTCACTATAACTGGGCTTCCAATAAAGGTTATGGTACTGAAGCGCATCGCCGGGCGATAGATGAGCATGGCTTATGCCAGTACCACCGGAAAAGTTTTAACATCGGCGCAACTCAGGTGAAGCTATTCAACTAATACAGCTGTTAAAGTTTTCTTAGTGCTTAAACTTCTATAAGCTGCCTGCATCTATTTATTTAAACAAACATTCTTAACTATTAAAAAAGTGTACTCATGAAAAAGTTATTGTTCGCAGGCTTAGTCCTTACCCTTGTTTCATTTGCCGCATCTGCCCAGCAGGTTTCCGGCGAAAATTATCGCCATCGTAAAGTGGAAGAAGCCTATAGAAATGGTGAATTGACCCGCCCTGAAATGCGAAGACTGCATAAAGATCATCAACGCTTGCAAATGGAAAGAAAAAGAGATTTCCGGGATGGCAGATTCAGCAGGCGGGAACGTCGTCATATCCGCAGAATGGAACGCCATGAACGCCGTGAGTTCCGCCACTTCAAACATAATCACCATCACAGGCACTTCTGATTATAACTGAATATAAAGAAGGAATATAGTGGCTGAAGGCTAAGCATCGTCATTGGTATCTTGACGATGCTTTTTTATTTCTTTTCTCTTAGTTTGGAAGGAACGAATGTAAGTCCTAAAGAACCTGTAATTCCTCTTGAATGATATCGTATGCCATAACCATCATTATTGTCGGAAGAAATATTTGCCGCGAATGCAACTACTCCGTTTATCTTCAACCATGGGCAACGAGGTAAGCCTATGAGCATATTATAAGAAGGCTCGAAAAAACTCAGTACGCGGTTATTTAGGTTTTTTAAGTCAAATCTTTCTTGTTCTTCGGGGTTGTATGACGTTGCGATATTTGAATATTTTATAAATACAAATCTTGTTGATATAGAACACCAGAACGCTGTACCAGGCATAAAATTAATAGCAGGCTGCAGATACCATTTTGTAACATGGCTATTATGAAACCGGGTGTAGGCAGTAAGGCTATCGTCTATACCCTGATCGTTTATATTGAATTTGCCAAAACCAACACCCCCATAAAAGTTAAACATTACCGTTCCCCTTCTGTTCATTTCATGAAAAAAACCAGCACCCACACTTGTGATTTGCCTCCTGTATCTAACTATTGAACTGTCAAACCCGCTATATTCATAAAAATTGTAAATGTCTTTTTCCTGGCGATAAGAATGGTCGAATGTAACCGCCCAGTGATCCGTAACAGCATATGCAGCCTGTATATCATAGCCCCGGTTTCTTTCTCCATTCCCCTCATCATTTCCTATTGAATAAGCCCCGGAGATTTTTGAATCTCCTTTTTCCCGGAAGAAAGGTGTATTTGGCGGAGATGGCGCATATACATATCGGGGAGTATTGCAGGAAGTGAAGAGAATTATTGTAAAAGCATAGTATATTAAATTGGCTTTCATCAGGGCGATGACAAATTAATTGATCTCAACGTTGCATCATAACTACTCGTTCCACTCCCCTGCACCTTGCCTAATCAAGACGGGTTCATCGCCAGTGCAATCAATAATTGTTGAAGGTATCGTATTGCCAATGCCTCCATCCACAACTATATCTGCTTCATGCATAAAATTTTCATGCATTATTTCGGGATCTGTATAGTCTTCTACAATTTCTCCCGGCAGGGATGCGCTGAGTACCGGCCGGCCCAGTTCTTTTACAATCGCCTTCGCAATTTTATTGTTAGGAATGCGAAGGCCTATGGTATCTTTTTTACTTTGGAGAATTTTTGGCACCAACTTACTAGCCGGTAAAATAAAAGTATACGGTCCGGGTAAATATTCTTTCAATAACCGGAAAACAGAAGTAGGTAATTGTTTTGCAAAATCACTCAAATGACTGAGATCATAGCAAACAAAAGAAAGCTGTGCTTTACGCGGATCTACCTGTTTAATTCTGCATATTCTCTCAATTGCTTTATGTTGGTAAATATCACAGCCCAGTCCATAGATAGTATCAGTGGGATAAATGATGATGCCACCGCTTCGAAGAGTTTCAACGATGGTTTTTATCTGCCTCGGCTGAGGGTTCTCCGGATGTACATGTAAAAGCATAATTACTACTTCAAATTTACTTGTTATTCTAGATTCATTTTTATGCTATCCCGCAGGCAGGAATCATTTGCTATTATTTAACTCTCTTTATCTTTGCCAAAACTGCATGGATGCAATTAAAGCCAGTCGTAACTGTAGACAGCATTGAACCAGAGGTATTCAAAAAGGAGTTTTATACTCCGGGCATTCCCGTTGTTATTAAAAATCTTTCCAAGAGCTGGCCTGCTTATACCAAATGGAACTGGGATTATTTCAAAGAACTGGTAGGCAACAAAAGGGTTCCTCTCTATAACAATATTAAAAGTGATGCTTATACGCCAATCAATTCTGCGGATGATTACAAAACCTTTGGCGAATACATCGATATGATACGCAAAGGCCCCGCAGGCTGGCGCATTTTTTTGTTTAATATTTTCGATCATGCACCACAACTCACAAAGGATTTTACCTGGCCTGAAGAATTAATGAAAGGCTTTGTAAAAAAGTACCCGATGTTGTTTGTAGGTGGTGAAACGTCGATTACGCATATGCATTTCGACATCGACATGTCACATATTCTCCATACACAGTTTGCAGGCAAAAAAAGAATTCTTCTATTTCCACACCAGGAACAATATAAACTATACAGAAAACCCTTTGAAGTATTAAGCCTCGCTGATTTCTCCAACTATCACCACCAAAATGGCACTCCTGATTATAAGCAATTCCCGGCACTGAAACTTGCCAATGGATATGATCTTACCTTAAATCATGGCGACACCTTATTTATGCCTGCAGGGTATTGGCATCATATGGAGTATATTGAAAGTGGCTTTGCAATGAGTTTACGGGCACTACAGCCTTCACTTACCGGTAAATTAGATGGAGTGTGGAAACTATTTGGTATGCGCACCATTGATACAGTAATGAAAAAAACAGCGCCTCACTGGTGGTATGATAGTAAGAAAAAGAAGATTTTTAAGAATGC
>JAFDYH010000028.1 GCA_018267535.1 Bacteroidota bacterium | reverse complement strand
ATAAAATTTACGGAAGCTTTATATAACAAAACATTAAAGTACAACCGGAAAGAAGCGATGGCATAATAATAGTATTAGATTTAGTGTAGAAAAAAGTGAAGAGAAACAGTGAATAAAACTAAGAACTATGACAACAAATTTTACTTACAAAAACTCAACCTACATGAAACGCTTTCTGCAAATTTCAGCGATGGCATTTGTGATAATGCTATCTGCTGGTCTGCGAAATACTGTATCGGCTCAGCCGGCAGGTGATGTTTCGTATCAAGACTTTTATGATGAACTAAGCCCTTACGGAAGATGGATTGACTACCCTGAATACGGATATGTTTGGTGTCCTGATGAAGGAGCTGATTTTCGTCCATACAGCACTAATGGTCACTGGGTTTGGAACGATGATTATGAATGGATGTGGGTATCCGATTATTCCTGGGGATGGGCGCCGTTTCACTATGGCCGATGGTTTTATGATGATATGTATGGCTGGATGTGGATGCCCGGTTATGAATGGTCGCCAGCCTGGGTAGCATGGCGTAGTGGAGGCGATTATTATGGTTGGGCACCTTTAAGACCTGGTTTCAGTATTAGCATCGGATTCTCCAGCTATTCGCCTCCTTATAACTACTGGTGTTTTACGCCATCACGTTATATCACATCGCCCCGGGTTTACGATTATTGTGTTAGCCCGCGGCAGAATATGACCATTATTAATAACACAACAATTATTAATAATTACAATTACAACCGGAATGTTTTTGTAACAGGTCCAAGAAGAATGGATGTAGAACGTTATACAAACAGCCGTATTAATCCTGTACAGGTGAGAGATATTTCAAGACCCGGCCGGGCTGGATATAGAAATAACGAAGTATCAATTTACAGGCCTTCTGTTCAGCGGGAGAATAACAACAGAGGTTTTGCCCCAAGGCAGTTTGATGAATACCGTGGCAATAATAGAGCTTTTAGAAATGAAGACCGGGCTGATAGAACAAATGTATTCAATGATCGTACCGAGAGGAATAATACCCGCTTTGAAAACAGGAACAACGACAGCAGAAACATTTTCAATAACGAAAGGATGAACAGGGAAAATAATCAGCGTGTTGAAAATGATAATGGAAGATTTCAACAGAGGAATAATTTTCCACAGGATAATCAACGCCGGTTTGATCAGCGCGGAGGCAATAGTAATATTGACTGGGGAAATAATAGGAACGAACAAATACAACAGCGTAATAACGACAATGCCATAAGAGAAAGGAGTGTTCGTGATATTTTTGGTAAGGATAACAGGCAGGGCTTTGATCAGCCCGTTCAACAAAACCACTTTGAAAGACAAGAGCCGGTAAGGAACAATGATAATTTTAACCGTCGTGAATGGGACAGGCAACAGCCGCAGCAACAGCCTGTACAGAATGAAAATTTCAGTCGTCGCAACATGAACATGGATAATGGTAACCGTGGTTTTTCAAATGCTCCGACACAGCCCCAGCAAAGAAGGGATGTATTTAATAACAGAGAGATAAACCAGCCTCAGCAACAACGCCAGTCATTCCCAGAAATGAGGAGACAGGAACAGCCAACGCAATTTGCACGGCCAACCAATGGTGGAAATAATAGTGCTCAAGGAGGATGGGGGCGTGGCAGAAGAGGATAACTCTTTTTCATACTCTTGTATTAGGAAAGGCCCGGCAACGGGCCTTTTGCTTTATATAAAAGCGATAAATAACCATACCTTTGCGGCAAATTCTTATAAATATGAAAAGACAATTTGTATTGCCGGTAGTTTGCGCTTTGGTGATAGCAGCTTGTAATAATTCAAGCGACTCTTCTTCCAAATCTGCGGATACTGCAACAACAACAATGCATGATTCAATGAGCGGGATGAGTCACGACTCAATGAACCATGCCACAGCAGATGCAAACAAGCCGCTACCAGCTTTGCCTGACGTGCCAGCTGGTGCAAAGGTGATGTTTAAGGGTCTAAAAAACGGCGCCTCTGTTTCTTCTCCATTGAAAGTAGTAATGGTAGCAGAAGGGATAAAAACAGATACGGCAGGCCCGGTAATCGCTGGTGTCGGTCATCATCATTTATTTATTGATGCAGAAGATTCGTTGGCAGCCGGTACAATGGTTCCAAAAGATTCTTCTCACCTGCATTTTGGAAAAGCGCAAACGGAGACAGAAGTGAAACTTAGCCCAGGTAAACACAAGCTCACTTTACAGTTTGCCGATGGGTTGCACCGCTCTTACGGTAGCAAACTTGCAACGACTGTCACTGTTGATGTGAAAAAGTAGTTTTCATTAACCATACGTTATCCCAGGCTTACCTGCTTTATTCTTAAGTACCCTTTTGATAGAGCAGGTATTTTATTTTTAGCCGGCTGAAGTACTACTATTAGGCTTTGGTTGCGTCGCACACTTTTTGCATTCTGTTCGGTATTCAGCTAATCCTCATTCTCCATTTCCTTTCCAAAAAAGAAGCAGCGGTCCTCAAAACCTTTTCAAGACCTCATGACCTCTTATGTAATTTTTCTTTTTTCTGCATCCAGTGTATAAATAACCACTATGCAGTTTAAGAATCTCATACTGGCTATGCTGGTGCTTTTATCATTTACCGTTTATGCAGGAGAGCCTAAAACGATATCTTCCGATCTTAAAAATGTGACCGTATATCGAAGCGGCGCTGAATTAGTGCACAATGCATCAGCTCAATTACCAGCAGGTAACACAGAATTGGTGATTAGCGGTATTGGTAATACAATTGATATAAACAGTGTACAGATCAATTGTCCTTCAGCGGTAACAATCCTCGGCGTTGAGTTTGCTAATAATTATTTAACCATACCGGAGATAAATACCCGGATAAAATTATTGAAGGACTCCCTGGAGAACGTTCAGAAAGATGTTAATAGAATTGATGTTCAGTTGAGCATATTGATGGATTTGCTTGATGTGTTAAAGTCAAACAAAGAAATCAAAGGCCAGCAAAACGGGCTAAGTGTGGCAGAGTTGATGAAGATGATGGATTATTACAAGAATAAATCTGCAGAGTTGCAGAATGATATTGCGCTGCAAAAAGATAAGAAAAAGAAATTATCAGAATTTCTTGTGAAAGTTAATAATCAACTGCATGAAGAAGAAAGCAAAAATACCAGGAATACCGGTGAAATCCATTTACAGTTATCGGTAGTGATGGCAGGCAAATACGACTTTACTATTTCTTACATTACTCCAAATGCATATTGGACCCCTTATTATGATATACGCGTTGACGATATTAAAAGCCCTTTAAAGGTCATTTATAAAGCAAAAGTGATACAAACAACCGGTATTGACTGGAAGAAAGTAAAGTTATCGCTTTCTACTTCAGCACCCAATCAATGGGGCAATGCGCCTGTATTAAGGTCGTGGTTTCTGAGTTATATAAACCCGGTGAACGTGATGGATAAAGCGCTTGCTTCAAATTCGATTCAGGGAATGCTTCAAGGTAG
>JAFDYH010000289.1:5449-8453 GCA_018267535.1 Bacteroidota bacterium | reverse complement strand
TTTATACCATTTTCCAATTCTATTTCAAAGAAAACGTTTTCAACGTTGGTGATTGTTTGCCTTGCAATAGTATAAGGCTTTTGCAGTGCAAGGTTTTTTTTGTAGCTGGTGACTGATTTTATTTTCATTGAAAGTAAGTGTTTACTATTAAGGCAAAGTAGTAGCGTATATGATAAAAACAAATATATATTATTCGCAGATGGCCGCTTTTGTTTTATAACTAAATTACAAGAAGCATTTACTTACCAAAAAAACCTTTTATGAACTTTCTCCCCCCCCCGCATGGCCGCTGCCTGCATTTTTTTTCTTCTCATTTTAAATGGTTGCCAGAAAAATGCCCGGCTTACAACAGATAACAAACTTGACCTGTCAGAAAAAACTTCTAATTCAACAGTTTCAGCATTGGTAGTTCCTACTTGCACGGGGCTGAATGATGTAATGCCCGCGGTAAATTATGATAATGATTCTATTGAAAGGCCCACAGTATTAGGTGTAAAGCATGTAAACCCTTACCTTATACCCAATATGCAAAAAGCATACGCCAACCTTGGCATTACCAGCCAGTCCATAACCGTTACCAATTTATATGTTCGCTTTCTGCCCAGCTCAGCTGCCCAGTTAGGCACGTTGGATTCCGTTATGAATGCACAGGGGCTTGATTTATTTGATACGCCGATGGACTATGATGTTACGGAAGGCGATTACTACCAGGACCCTTCTATACCAATGGAGCAGGTAACCTGGCAGTATGCCGTGGTGCCGCCCAACTTTATAGCGCCTTCAGGCATTACTTACCAGGTGCTGGCGCAGATACATATACCAGGGGATAACTATACGGCGGTGGAAACGGAAGCCGAACGCCTTGCCGCCGTGCAGGACTGCGCCGGGGGAGCCGCAGCCGCGGCAGCAGTGCCTTCCTGTCCCCGCTGCCAGGTATGGAGCGCAAGCCAGAATAAATGCGTGCCTTATACCTGCCCGCCCGGCTATGTATGCGATGATGGTGGCGCTGGCGGGTGTATATTGCAACCAGCTCCTGTTGATCCGCCGCCACCTGCTACAGATGCTGCTATACCGGCTGGAAATATTTATGTTTTCGATACTCAAATTCCTACAAACGATGGTAGCCACTGGTTACCGGTTAGAAATGTAAGGGTAGTTGTTAAGAGATGGTTTAAAATACAGCGATTATATACAGATAACTTTGGGCATTTTACAGCTACAAGACGGTTTAAACATAAAGTAAAAATTGTTGTGAAATTTCAAAACAACGATGCTTCTATCCGCGCCATGCGGGAAAATCGTTTGTGGCAAATGACCCTTCCTACCACCAAAGACATTGGCGTTTACAGTAGCGATAAAAGTACCGTTAATTACGTATTTCAAAAAAGCAATGCCGCCGTTAACAGAATCGCAAACCGCTTTTGGGCTGTAGCTACAGTACATAATTGCGTGCAGGAGTATAAGGATTATGCAACTGCTGACCATATAGGACTGCCGGCTGGAAAGATAAAAATTTTTGTTACCCATCTTTCCGATCATGGTTCGGGTTCCACCCCCTTATTTTGTAAGAGAAATCTTGACGTGCTGCCGCAGGAATATTTTTATACAAACCTTGCATCTACTGCTGCGAGCATTGTCGGTGGCTTTAATGGGGCTGTGCAGGTTTTAAGGCGACTGATAGATGTGACGATTAGCTATAATGGCAGGCCACGCATCAGTTATGCCAATTTTGCTTCAGACGATTTAAAAACAACAACTTACCATGAATTGGCGCATGTAGCCGAATATGCGCAATTGGGCACCGGTTGGTACAATAACTTCTTTGATGCGGTGTTAACCCAAACTATTGCCATGTGGGGTTCTACAAACTCTCCTTATGGCACCGGGGCGAATGCCACTACTACACCTATAATAGCTTTAGGGGAAAGTTGGCCCTACCATATAGGCCATTGGTTTGCAGATAAGCAGTATGGGCAAAACAGCTCCACAGCAGGTGAGCAGGGAATTGACTATAATAATAATGAAATACCTGGTATAGTTTTAAGTTGTCATTTAATAGCATTGGAAAATTTTGATCCTGCAAGAACTACAGCGCCATTTGGTTGGATACCCAAAGGATTGTTTTATGACATGATGGACACAAGAAATGATAAAACAAGCATTCCTTTACTTGCCAATATAGATGATCAGGTCTCAGGTTATACCAATCAGCAATTTTTTAGTGCGTTTAATTCGAGCATAACAACATTACAGGGATTTAGGGCAAATCTGTTGTCATTAAACGGTAATAGTCAGGCAACACAGGTAACAAATTTATTTACACAATATGGCTATTAAAATTTTTAGAATAGCCATCTTATTTGTAATAAGTTTGGCTACTACATTCAGCACTTGTAACAAAGGTGGTTTGCTGGGCTGTGCCAATAGCACCTATTCTTTTAAAATTAGCGCTAAAGTGTACCCTGATAAGGATACAATAAGTATTGGAGATACTATTTGGGCGGAAATCAATTCGCCGGATGTTTTTATCGATCAGATAAGTAATCAGCAAATGGATTTCAGCAATGCAAATAACATGGGTACAGATATGGGGTTTCAAAAATTAATAAATACTTCACCCATTGAAGTTGCAGGTGCTATTTCTAAATTTAAATTTTTTATTATTTCGGGCACTTTATTACCTAATCCTCATCCGGCAACAGAAGATAGTATAATTATCAATTTTAAAATACAGGATATTAACAATAAATATTTTTTTAAAATGGCTATTATTCCACAGGATACAGGAACGTTTAGGTTTAACTTTGGAGATTTTACCGGTGTTTCCAGAAATAATGCTCCTTGTCCAAAAGCGGATTTTACAACTCGGATTACTCAAACCAATCAGCATTATTATTTATTTCCAGGGGGAGCAAGTATACCGCCAGGTTCGGGCCCGGATTATTATTTTTATGTAAAATGATAGGTAATAGATAAGTATTGTCATCGTTGGCAATATCGCTTC
>JAFDYH010000289.1:0-5296 GCA_018267535.1 Bacteroidota bacterium | reverse complement strand
AGCATAACAACATTACAGGGATTTCGAGCGAATCTGCTTTCATTAAATGGCAATAATCAATCAGTACAGGTAACAAATCTATTTACACAGTATGGCTATTAAAATTTTTTAGGGTATCCATATTATTTATCATTAGTCTGGCTACTGTATTCAGTACTTGCAATAAAGGATTAATATGTTCTGGTGAAGCATCCTATGTATTCAAAATGGGAATTGTAGCACAACCAGATAAAGATAGCATCCACATCAGTGATACTATCTGGCTTTCCGTCGCTAATTCAACGACACTGCAAGACATCAGTTCTGGAACTTCCATAAATTTTGGAGGCGCAAAAAATTTAGGTACATTAATTACATTACTGCAATTTAATAATGATAATTTAATAGATGGTGCAATCAATAAGTTTCAGCTTTTACTTATTGAGGGTAGCAATTATCCAAACGTAACTGACCCCGCATCACGAAGAGAATACATTTTTACAGAACAGAGGGATACCTATCGGTTTAAATTGGGTATAATACCTGCTGATACGGGAAGATTTGTGCTGACTGTTAGCGATGCTGCTAATGTTTATAGAGATAATGATAAATGTACAAAGGCAGGTTTTGAAATTGACTATCAAAACACCAACCAGCATTTTTATTTTTTAAATATATGGAGGCCTGACCTAGTTCTGGATGATTTAGGAAAAAAGAAAGTATATTATTTTAAAGTTGTTCCTTAAAACAACTATTAATAAGTAAAGTTTAAATTAACATGGACGACTAGGTTTCCGGCTTTGTAACTTCTGAATTTACAGAAATGGGGCATTTTATGTTAAGCCCCAACCTCCGGCCGTATGGGGATGGTAATTCTTTAAACTCACCGATAATAGCTTTGGGAGAAGCTTGGGGATATTTTATGGGACTCTATCTTGCACATCAAAAATATAATATTGACCCGGGTTCTTTTAAAGGCGATGCGAACGTTTCTTCACAACAGAGTGGATTGGGAGATTTTGACGGAATAGCGTTAGAAAATTTTAATCCAAATTTGGCCGGCGATCCATTTAGATGGATACCCAAAGGATTAATGGAAGATTTACGGGATGTCAATAATGAGACAAGACCGCCTCTGTTTGTAAACGATGTGGTCGGCGGATTTACAATTCAGCAAATATTTGCCGCTTTACAGTCTGATATACGAACAATTCCGGCTTATCGAGATAGATTAATACAGCAAAACCCAAGTAATCAAACGGCACAAATAAATGCTTTATTTGGTCAATATAATTATTAATGCATAACTATAGACCAGGATGTATAGAAATATTTTTATTGTTTTAATATTTATCATTTGCAGAGCATCGTCTTGTAAAAATTGTGTGGAAGCGAGTTATTCTTTTGCTATTCACTCCCGTTTTTCGCCAGATAACGATAGTATTTCTGTTGGAGATACGATTTATCTTATATCCTCAACTTCCAAAAAGCTGACAGATGTGTATAGTGGTAATCAAATAGAATATAATGGGGCAGATAATCTTGGGTCAACATTATCAATCGGAGAATTAAGAATAAATTCTACGATACCCACCGACGCTGTTTTTGATTTTGAATACTTTTCCGAAAATGGAAGAATATATAATGACAGAAGTGTGTCAAGTCCAGACGGGGTACAACAAATTACTTACCAAGAGACAGAAACAGAGTATAAGATTAAGATAGGTATCATTCCAAAGAAAAAAGGAATCTATGCGATGGGGTTAGGTGACGGATTGAGTATTAAAAGGAAAGGGGCTTTCGGCTGCCAAAGAGCAAGTTTTGCAATTTCAATTACTGATACTGAACAACATTTTTATTATTATCAGAACTGGAGGCCAGGATATACGTTAACTGAAACGGATATGAAGCGTCTTTATTGCTTTAAAGTAAATTGAAAGAATTTCCGGAAATACAGAAAAAGCGCCGGTAATTGCTGTAAGAGATTCATCGGGTTATTTTATGGGACTTTACCTGGCGCACCAGAAATATAATATTGACCCGGGTTCTTTTAAAGGTGATAACAATGTTTCAGTGCAAGAATCAGGAAATGGAAATTATGACGGAATACCTTTAGAAAATTTTAATCCAAATTTGGCTGGCGATCCATTTAGATGGATACCCAAAGGATTAATGGAAGATTTAAGGGATAACTCAGTTGAGCCATCGTCTACATTAGTTAATGATCAAGTTTCAGGCTATACTGTTGAGCAAATATTTGGCGCACTTAAATCGGATGTATCATCAGTTCAAAGTTATCAAAGTAGGCTATTGCAATTGTATGGAAATACTCAACTGTCTCAGATTCTTAAACTTTTTATTTCTTATGGGTATTAAAATAGGCTCAATTTTTTTGTTTCTTAGTTCATTAATACTATCAAGTGGATGTAAAAATGGCGTTTATATTTCGCCAACACAACATTATTTAAAGGGGGGATATGTAAATTATACGTCGATTGCTGATAGTATTAGAGTAGGAGATACAATTTTTGTTAATTCCATAATTCCAAAGTTTTTGAAAGGGTTATATGATCAGTCGTTAAATGATTCTATTGACTTTAGCGATGCTACAAATATGATAACAGATTTTCATGTCATTGTTCTTTTAGGGCTAAATTCCTATTCTTGTGCAATTGACTCGTTTGAATTTTTACCAGTAGAAGGAAATTTAAAAGCAAATAATCTAGCTCCGGATAAAGCAACCACTATTGCCTATGATGAAAAAAACGGGGTTTATTATTGTTCATTTGGAATGATCGCAAAAAGGAAAGGAATATACTCTGTTAACTTAATTGATATCTATCAGGCAAGAAAGCAATGTTCTGTAGCTTCAATTAAAATAGGAAGGAATAATGTTGAAGGGAATTTACATTATTTAAAAGACATATATTATGGAGGTGCGACGATTAATAGTATAGATAGCTCTTCATATTGCTTTAAGGTGTATTAGACTTTTAAGGTTTTTGCCTTTGTGTGTATTGCAGGAAAGAAGCACGCCGGTTGTGTGTTATGAAAGAGTCTGAGTAAAGTAAAAACACCAACAGCACGATCTGTAAGCAGCTTCAATTCGTTTGTTGGTGCGGGTCGCTTGAGGCAATAGAGTTTGAAAGATGAACACTAACAAAGGCGTAAAAGTTTATTATCGTTATCTTGACCGACCATAGGATGTTTTCGACAGTTGATATTTTTTATTTTATGGATGCAACAAGTTCGGAGTTAAGTTGATCAGGTTGAAAACTTCCCATATGCGGATACTTGTTTTATTAGTATTAGCTGCCCAGGTATCATCTGCTTCGGTTATATCAGTGGGCAGCATTTCTGATACGATAGTTAAGCCGGGCAAAAAGGAGCATAAACTAAACAAAGAAAATTTTATAAAGGAATATGGCCGGGATGATTCATCAAAAGCGATGATCCGCTATTTCTTTTTAAGGCGCTCTTATGGAAAGCGAATGATTTTTGTGCCGCTTGGCATCGGGGTGCTAACAAGCCCTTTTATTATAATTCCTCTCTCTAAAAATAGAAATGCTCAAAATGATGGATTGGTTCGGGATGATTATGGAGCTATTTTTTTGGTATTTATTTTGGCTGCTTTATCCGGGGCAATCCTGGCCCTTTCAATTAACGGCTGTATCATGCTTGCTATTTATTCGCGAAAAAAACTTCTTCGGATATTGTATAATTATTTTAATGGCACTCCATTGCCGAAAAGGATTGTAAAAACCAAATTATTTTCGATGCTTTTAAAAGGCGATTTGAAAAAACATAAGGAGCCGCCACCCAATCCTTTTCATCAGAGGCATAAAAATTAAACGGGCTATAAGATGTATGCAAATCATTGTATTTTTAATTGTTGTATAATAGGTACAATCTTTTCACATCCTTCCTGTAATGGCAACATAACAGGAATTTTCAATCTTTCTTCATACTCTTTCTGAAAAGCAAATGCTTCTTCAGTACTGCAATGTTCAGTATTCAACGCTACGGCAATTACTTTGGAGCCCAACTGCCGGATTAATTCAATCTCCGACTCAACAGAATGAATCTCTCCCCAGGCAGGGTCATGTTCATAATACTTTCGCTTGGGCGCATGCACCAGTATCACTGACTTTGCATTACCGGATACCAGCATCTCTGAGCCACAGGGCCCGCTTGGGTTTCGTAATGCAGATTGTCCTTCTATTACTATTACATCGGGGTTTGTTTCTTTGTTACAAGTTAAAATCGAATGTTCCAGTTCGCCGGAAACAAAATCATTTAGTGTCGAGTCGAATATAAAGCCGTACTTGCCACCTTGCAGCCAGCCTGTCTGCCCGGTGTAAATCATTTGTGCATTGATGCCCGATTTTTTGCAGGCATTCATAACAAAACGGGTGGTTGTCCTTTTGCCTAATGCGCAGTCTGTTCCGATAACGGCGATGATAGGAGTTTTTATTTTAAATATTTCTCCCGTCCAGAAATGTAAATCCTTTCTTTTTTTAGGAATTCGTATATCAATGAGAGCTACACCGTTTTCATCTGCCAGTTTTTTTATATCCGGCCTTTCATTCAGATGGTCATGCAAGCCATTGACAATGGAAAGCTTGTTTTGAATAGCTGTTTTAACCTCTTCAATTAAATCGCCGGGAAATACACCGCCTGCCGTTGCAACACCAACAATGCAATAAGCGGGTTTTACATTCATTGCCTCTTCAATTGTTTTAAATACAGGAATGTTTCTTTTCCTGCCATCCAGCACTTCACCAGCGTCCTTGCCTGCGTTTACATGATCTACTACACCTACAATTTCAAAGCGCTGGCTTTCTCTTATAAGCCCATGCGCTGTTTTTGCATTGTCTGTTGCCAGTAAGCCGTTGGTTACAATAATTGCTTTTTCCATTTGATTATATCATTTCAATAAAACTGGTATTACTTAAGGTATCTGTCCCTTATCCAAAAGGAGAGGGGTTGGTGGTAAGTCCTAAAAATAGAATTTTATTCTACTAAATTGGCATATATTAGTAAAAATTTCTACAAAAATGAATTGTAGGAGTTAATAATTTTGATATGCTGGATAAACTGGATATAGAAATACTCAACTTGCTGCAGCAGGATTCTACATTAACAATAAAAGATCTTGCAAAGCGGTTAAAACTTACATCAACACCTATTCACAAGCGTATCGGCTGGATGGAAAAAAACGGGATAATAAAAGGCTACAGGGCTATTATTGACGCGGAGAAAGTAGGTAAGGCGCAAACTATATTACTCAGCTTGCATATGGAGAATTACACACCGA
>JAFDYH010000288.1 GCA_018267535.1 Bacteroidota bacterium | reverse complement strand
GCCGCCTCCTTATTCTTATCTGTTTTTGTAAAAACGATTGAAAAAGCGATCTTCCATTTACCCAGGTCATTGATAAAATCAAGGTCAATGGCCTGCGGCTCATGCCGGCTATCAATCAGTACAAAAAGATTGATCAGGTTTTCCCGTTTACGGATATAGTCCTGGATCATCTTTCCCCATTCCTTCCGTTGCGATTGGGCCCTTTTCGCATATCCATAACCGGGTAAATCAACTAAGTACCATTTCTGTTTATCATCGGAAAGAATTTCAAAATGATTAATCAATTGTGTCTTGCCTGGCGATGCAGACGTTTTGGCCAGTTTACTGTTATTGCAAATCAGGTTTATCAATGATGACTTCCCTACATTACTTCTGCCGATAAAAGCGTATTCCGGCNNGGTCTGGTTTCGGGCATTTATCAACAGAAGGGTTGCTGATTAAATATTTTGCAGAAATTATTTCCATTGTGCTGCAAAGTAACGGAATTACAAATTGCACCTGTTTCTTTTAATATCACCTGAACAATAAAATGGGCTTAGCTGTTTACTTCCGCATAATGCTATATTGTCATTTTTTACGAAATTGTATAGTATTTGCGATAGTGACATATTTACCTAATTAGCCTGCAATTTTCATGAAAATACTTTTAAAATATCTCAAGCCGCATAAATGGCTGGTAATACTAACATTAGTTCTCGCTGCAATCAATATCGGCTTTTCACTTTTTGACCCGATTATTTTTGGTAAACTGATCAATCTTGCCAATTCACACCAGGTATTGCCTGCACCCGACCGGCACTATAGCTGGCATGATTATCTTTTTTTAAAGATGGATTATATTAATAAAAATGGTAAGCCGGATCATCTGTATGGTGTAGTATGGTTATTAACTGCTTCTATCTCGGTGGCCATGATCAGCCGCATCGCTAAAAATTTTCAGGATTATTTTTTAAATGTTATCATCCAGAAGTTCGGGGCCAAAGTTTTTACTGATGGATTAAAACATGCAATGAAATTGCCTTACCAGCAATTTGAAGACCAGCGCAGCGGTGAAACCCTTTCTGTATTGACCAAAGTACGATCTGATGTTGAAAAATTCATGATCAACTTTATCAATATACTTTTTGGAGTTATTGTGGGCATTGTATTCGTATTCTTTTATGCAGCTTTATTTATTCACTGGAGCATACCTATTACTTATGTTGTGGGTATTTTTTTGCTAACGGTAATCACTAATCTCCTGAGTAAAAAGATAAAGGTCATTCAGAAAAATATTGTGGGGCAAACAACAGCATTAGCTGGTTCTACAACAGAGTCGTTGCGCAATATTGAGTTGGTAAAAAGCCTTGGCCTTACCACGCAGGAAGTAGAACGTTTGAATAAGAATACCTATAAGATATTAGGGCTCGAACTAACCAAAGTAAAACGGATCCGCAGCATTAGCTTTATACAAGGCACGTTTGTAAATACATTGCGCCAGGTAATTCTTTTCATTTTAATGTGGTTGATTTTCGGAAGGTATATGGATGCCGGTCAGCTGGTAACAATGCAGATATTCTCCTTCTTTGTTTTTGGGCCTTTGCAGGAAATCGGCAACATCCTTCTCTCCTATCGCGAAGCAGAAGCATCACTGAATAATTTTGATATGCTGATGAAAAAGGAACCGGAACTGGACCCTGTTCACCCAAAACACCTCGGCAGTATTGAAACATTATCATTTAAGAATGTCGCCTTTCAACATAAGACTGCTGCTCAAAAAGCAATCAATAATATCAGTTTTGATGTACGAACCGGTGAAACCATTGCCTTTGTCGGGCCAAGCGGCAGTGGTAAATCCACGTTGATGAAATTATTAGTCGGCTTATACCGCCCGCAGGAAGGAAAGATTTTATATAACAATTTAGATGAAACGGAAATCCGCTTTGATGACCTGCGTAACCAGATTGGTTTTGTAACGCAGGACACTAATTTATTCAGCGGAACAATCAAAGAAAACCTGTTGTTTGTAAATCCATCTGCTACAGTTGAAGATGTAATGGATGCACTGAACAAAGCTTCCTGCCAGAATTTATTAGCAAGAGCGGAGAAAGGTTTGGAAACAATGATTGGTGAAGGCGGATTAAAATTATCGGGTGGAGAAAAGCAACGCCTGTCAATTGCCCGTGCTTTATTGCGCAAGCCAAAATTGTTATTGTTTGATGAAGCTACCTCTGCACTGGATTCATTAACGGAAGAAGAAATTACAGATACCATACGCGAAATATCAATGGAAGGCAAACAGATTACGATCCTGATAGCGCATCGCTTATCCACCATTATGCATGCCGATCGCATTTATGTACTGGAAAAAGGGGACGTGGTAGAAACCGGCACGCATGAACGATTGCTGAGTGAAAAAGGATTGTACTATGCCATGTGGCGTCAACAAATCGGTGAAAGAAAAACAAAAATTGTGGCAGTATAATGGATAGATTTCACTATAAAAAATACCAGAAGTAATAAAATTTGCAAAGAGCCCCCCTTTTACCACAATAAACAAAATCTCCTGTTGCAACTACAGACAAGGATAGCGGTCATTCAACTGGCTGGTTGCCTTGGTGCTGCCGGATCAAATACAGTCTATTCCAATTAATCCTTAAAAACTATTTGAATTTTGAGTTCAGCCTGGTTGCGTACAATTATACATTCTGCTTCGCCCATCCATTTTATACGCTGATATGCCTGTAGTAAGGCAGAGGTGTTTTCTATTGATTCATCTCCCAATTTAATAACCACATTTCCCCTATTCAGTTTATTCCGGAAAGCCACGGAACCTTTCTGAATATTTATGATTAAAGCACCTTTGCTATCGGGCAACCCCGCCGCTGAACGCTCTCCTAAAGTTTCAATATTCTTTAGCCTGGCGCCCAACCATTCCACTTCATGACTGTTGCCTTTATTTATTGTAGTAAGTAAAGGATTAATCGGTGGCTTTGCAGCTAAAGCTTTCAACCCATGATCGGTAACACCAAAATCCATTTCAAAATTTGTAAACCCGGTTTTCAGTGCCGGTGACGACGCTTTTAAACGATAATCGCCTTTCTTTTCATCTACGAATTCCGCATCACCTGCAGATCCGTTCTTATCCAAATGAATTGCCCTTGCCTCTTCCAATGCGTTTGGTAATAGAAAAAAATTGGAGTCAATACTTGTGCCCCAGCTATCCATCAGTATCGGAACATAGGGCGATGTTACAATATTGCGGATAAATTTATCGCCACTGTTTTTAAACCATACATGCGGATGAAATGTGTTATTGATAATAATATTATTATACACTATGCGGTGATAACCTTCTCTTAATTTTAATCCGCCGCTGAGGCAAACATTATTATAAATCCTGTAATTGCTGCTGCCATCGTCAAGGTCTATATCCCAACCATGATCGCACTGAAACCGGTTATTATGCATGATGTTAGGGTCAATTATATCCAATAACTCAATACCTGGTTTTGCTGCGACAATACTATCAACAATACTTCTTTCGGGCCGCCAGTAACGGTCACGCCCCCACGAATTAAAAGAGCCATGATCGCCCGTCTCCAGGACGGTATTGAAAACATCATTATACGCTATTACATGGCCACCCCAACAGCCATCGCCTATATTTATACCTGCCCGGGGCGTATTATAAATTGTATTGTGCACAACGTTGATGTGCGAAGCCATTTCTATCTGCACACCAGCAACCTGCTTTTCTATCTGCCCGATTGAATGAATGAGATTATTCTCCGCCACACAATACTGAGTATAGTTATTACTTTGAGGCCCTGGTGTATAATCCATTTTATTCCAGGGAACAAATTCTTCGTACCGGAACGAAGGTGATCGCACCGCAGAAGCATTTCCAACAAACGCAATAGCACTGGCGCCTATGTTATAAATATGATTACGTGTGATCGTGTCGTTTTTATTATAGTTACTCAGAAAAATCGCATTACCGCCGAGTTCGTGAAATATACAATCGCTTATAGAAATATTTTCGGTGCCGTCTAATAAAACAGATCCCCCGCGATAAATAGCCCAGTCGCTCCTAAGCAATGGCTCACGGGTAAGCATAAACGTTCTGTCTGTTTGTGTAAATTCTATATTTCTTATCGAAATATTTTTAACCGGTTGATCAACGCCTCCTTTTATGGTTATAATCCCCGCTGATTGACCTATTTCGATTTTTGCCTTTTTTATATCCGATCCTTCCGGGGGATATAGATAAATCGCTTTTGAAGCCGCATCATAATACCATTCGCCCGGTTTATCCAGTTCTTCAAAAATGTTTTCAACAAACCGGTAATTTTTGTGCATCGGCGCAGGTCGGTTATTCTGCCAGCCACCCTCATAAATAAGTTTGCCATCTGCTGACTTAGAAGTAATACGATAATGAAAATCGCCCCATTCGCCGTTATGCAAAGCATGAATGTATCCACCCGCTGGATTTTTCCATTTACTTATTCTCTCATCGCTTATAGCATCGGCAGCAGTTCCATTAAATACCCGGGCAGAGGGATCAAAGTCAGGATACCTGGCCATTGGTAATGATGACCCATTAAAATATAGTCTATCAGGAATTTGCTGACCATTAAACAAAGCCTTTAGTATTCCCTCTTTGAAGGGCTTCCATTCCAGATGAACCTGGCGGGCCCCGCTAAAAACAACTTTTTCTTTTTTATATGCCCGGATAACAAGAGATGCATTCTTAAATTCATCCGAGGTTATTAAAACTGGTTTCTCAAACTCATATTTCCCGCCCCGCACTTCAATAATAACGTTTTTATCACCGCTCTTTTGCGCATATGCAAAAGCCCCCTGAATAGTTTTAAGGGGTTTTTGCAATGAACCATTATTATTGTCATTGCCATTCCCTGCAACAAAAAGGCTGATCTGTGTTTTTGCGGAAGAGAAAATGAAAAGAAAAAAAATGATTGTCACATTTTTCTTAAACATATCTTGATATATGGCTGGTTAATTAGATTGATACTATTATTTGACTGCAGCCAATGCCCTGTCTAAATGAACATAACCCCCATCCACATGTATTAATTGCCCTGTTGTATGACTTGATTTTACGGATAAGAGAAAGGCAACAGTATTCGCAATTTCTTCAGGCGTTGTCATCCTGTTCTCCAATGGGATTTTTGATACAATCTCTTTTAATTTTTCCTCGGGATTAGGTAATGTTTTAATCCATGTTTCGTACAAGGGTGTCCAGCTTTCAGCAACGACAACTGCATTTACACGAATGCTATACTTTAATAGCTCTACTGCCCATTCACGGGTAAGTGCATTACGTCCACCATTAGCCGCAGCATAAGCAGATGTTCCTCCTTGCCCTGTCTCGGCTGTTTTGGAAGTAATGTTTACAATAGCCCCTTTTGATTTTATCAACTCCGGCAATGCATAATGTGCCATGAGGTAATAATGCACTACATTTTTATGCAATGACGCCATGAATTTTTCGTAGCTGCCCTGTTCCAGGTTCACACCATCATTTACACCCGCATTATTTACCAGACCGTCGATCCGGTTGAATTTTTGAATAACAACTTTCACCGCTTTTTCACATTCTTCGGGCTTTGTAAGTTCAGCCGTTATAGCAAAGGCTTTGCCCCCTTCTTTCTCAATATTTTTTACAGTTTTATTATTATCCTCTTCGCTTCTGCCGATTATAGCAACCAGGGAACCTTCTTTTGCTAACACTTTTGCTATTCCTTCACCAATACCCTTTGCCCCTCCAGTTACTATGATTACTTTATCTTTTAATTGCAAGTCCATTGTTGATAATTTATTAATTGATAGATGAAAGTCCGTTCAACTGCCTGCTCTCAGCATTACCGTGGGTTGTTGATTTTTTGTGTCACGGGAAGCCTATCTTTTATAAGCCACTACATTTTGTTTTGCCATTCCCAATCCATCAATGCCCAATTCAACAACATCCCCTTCCTTCAGGTATACCTGTGGGTTCATCCCTAATCCTACCCCGGCCGGGGTTCCTGTAGAAATAACGTCGCCCGGCAACAAAGTCATAAACTGGCTGACATAGGAAATTATAAAAGGAACCTTAAAAATAAAATTAGCTGTTGTGCCATCCTGCATCTTCCTGCCATTAACGGTTAGCCATAACCGAAGATTGTTCACATCACTTATTTCATCCTTTGTAGAAAGCCAGGGGCCCAACAATGCAAAGGTATCACAGCCTTTCCCCTTGTCCCATGTTCCTCCCCTCTCTATCTGAAATTCTCTTTCACTTACATCATTGTGTAATACGTAGCCTGCTATATAATCTTCCGCTTCTTTTTCGTCAATATAGGATGCCTTTTTACCGATCACTACAGCCAATTCCACTTCCCAATCAGTCTTCTTTGAATTTTTAGGTATA
>JAFDYH010000287.1:9212-9787 GCA_018267535.1 Bacteroidota bacterium | reverse complement strand
GCTTCTTCACCTTATCATAGTATTGCGAAAAGTGTTTATGATGGAACCTGGGCGGGTAGCCAGGGGTTTAAAAATGGGCGTGAATATTACGGGTACAAATTACCGTTAGGAAATTATGATAAGGATAAGGGAGGGCCGTTGTTTTTTGAACAATATACTTTTCAGGGTATAGACCCGAATGGTTTGAAAGATTCTCTTGGGAATGATTATTTTGAGCAGGGCAAAAATCATACATTGATCAACCGGGCTTATTGTATTGAGAACCCGAAAAAATATAAAGGCTATAGCGATAAATGCTGGGGCCTTACTGCAGGCGACAGTTATAAAGGGTATGTAGCCCATAGCCCGGATAATGATTTCGGTGTCATTCAGCCAACCGCTGCTATATCTTCTATGCCCTACACGCCAAAAGAAAGTATGGAAGCATTACGGTATTTCTATTATAACTTAGGGGATAAGATATGGGGCAAATATGGTTTTGTGGACGGATTCAGCATTCATCATAACTGGTATGCAAAATCGCACCTGGCTATTGACGAAGGACCGATTGTGGTGATGCTTGAAAATTATCGTTC
>JAFDYH010000287.1:0-9135 GCA_018267535.1 Bacteroidota bacterium | reverse complement strand
TCCCGATAGCCCGGGGCAAAATTAAAACTAAGAACAGGAGACCGGTTGAAATTCGATATCGTATTTTGAAGGAGGTGATTTCGATTTTTAACTTTTGAATTTTTACTTTAAAACGCTTTGCTATGAATGAAAAAATTTCAAGAGAAAAATTCCTGAAAGTAACAGGAATGGCCGGCGCTGCATTGCTGGTATCGTCGCTTGAGGGTTGGGCCGCTACTACAGCGGATAAAAAACTGAAAGTTGCCGTTATTGGTTGCGGCAGTGTAAGTAACCGTTACCTGCCCCAGTTATTATCATCCAAGCTTATTGAAGTTGTAAGCCTTTGCGATATTAAATATGACAGGGCTTTAGGACAGAACAAGCAATATAACGTTAATGCACAGACTTACCCGAATATTGATGCAATGCTTGCTGGCGTTCCATTTGATATGATGGTAACGCTGACGGATATGCAAAAACATGGCGAGCTGAATAAGAAAGCGATTCTTGCAGGCAAGCATGTGTGGAGTGAAAAACCGATGGCCAATACTTATGCTGAAGGCAAAGCATTGCTTGATTTGGCAAGGAGTAAAAAAGTAAGATTTTGGGGAGCGCCTGCCGTAGTTAACAGCCCACAATTCGCTTTCATGAATAAAACGATACAGGAGGGAAAATTGGGTCGCCTGGCAAGTGCACATGGCCAATACGGTCATACGGGGCCAACCTGGTCGGCCTTTTTCTATGAAAAAGGCGGTGGCAGCATGCCCGACCTGGGTGTATATAATATGGCAACGTTAACAGGGTTACTCGGCCCGGCTAAGAGTGTAATGGCTATGTTGAGTATCGTAAAACCTGAACGGACGGTTGATGATAAAGGGAAAATAAAAGTAGAAGCAGAAGATAATGCGCACCTTTTGCTGGAACATGATAAGGGTGTAATTAGTCACGTAATGTGCGGGTTTAATTTTTTCGATCCGCATGGGCATGAAGCAGGAACACAGTCCTTACATTCTATCCAGATATACGGCGATTCAGGTAATATGCGATTGATTGGGTATGACTGGGAAACTAACGGAGTCGTTCTCGATACATCTTGGGATAAGCCGGCTGAATTACTTTGTACTGATAAAGGAGGTTATGAATGGCAGGAAGGTGCAAGGGTGACCGGTGAAAGTATTGTGAATGGTACAGAACCTAAGATTAATGTTGAACATGCATTGCATGTACTGGAAATAATCGAAGCGGCGAGAAAATCATCCGCGACAGGAATGAAAATAAAGTTGAAAAGCAAGTTCCCCTGGCCAATGGTATAAAAAATGAAGAGAGTTGTATTACTGAAATATTATTTATTAATGATCACTTTGTTTGCCTCTGTGTTGTGCATGGCACAGGTAAATGCAGAGAAAATTATTTCTTACAAAAAAGTTATTAGAGGAATAGAAGGTAAGACTACTAATGCTATGTTTGATGTTCATGTTTACAATGATAACATCATCCGGGTAAGAGTCACAAAAAACAAAACTTTTAATACGGTTAATTATCCACTGGAAAATCAAGCCACTCCTTCATTTTATACAGATGTAAAAGACAATGGCAATACTATTGAGATTAGTACAGTTGTAATTACTGCTATTATTGAAAAGACCCCATCGATGCAGAAGACAACGCTGTGCTTTAGTGAAATATGCGAACGGAGCCATCGGGCAATTTGAAGTTAGCTGGTCATTCCGTGGCGGAATGGAGCTAAGAGATGAAGTAATGGGGATTGAAGGAACTATCTGTGCCAATAATTTTTTACGCATCGGTTTTGAACTATTCTCTACCGATAAAAGTGTGAATTATGTTGCTGAAAAAGCAGAAAGCAGCAGTGCTTGGCTATTCACGGTTGGTGATGAAGTACATGACTGGGTTATTATCATATGTTCACTGATATGTTTGATTCTATTGACAAAGGAACACAACCGGCAGAAATATTTTATGACGGATATATCGTGAATGCTATTCTCGATGCTACCTACAAATCATCTAAAACCAAACAATGGGAACCAGTAATTATTGAAGACTGGCGTGGAAGTAATGAAGTAAAACAACAGCATGCATTTGCCGGTTATGATGAAAACTATTATCTCATTAAAGAAGAAATTCTTCCATCAGTGAAAAGAAAACCATTGTAAAACATAAACAAACCGGTTCTATAGAAAAAGATAAGGACGAAACATTAGATAAAGAATAAAAAGAATAAAATATGTCAAACGAATTCGATGCGATTGTAATTGGCACTGGTATGAGTGGCGGTTGGGCCATGAAGGAACTCACAGAAAATGGTCTTACTGTTCTGGCAATTGAACGTGGTCGTAAGCTAGAGCATGTTAAAGATTATGATACAGCATTATCCAACCGCTGGGACATGCCACATCGGGGTGAGCTCACAAAGAAATTTATTGATGAAAACCCCATACTGGTACGTACAGGTGTGGTGGATGAATTCACTACAAAAATGTTTTCGCCTGATAGTGAACATCCGTATATACAAGACCAGCCGTTTGACTGGATAAAAGGTTACCATGTAGGTGGACGATCATTAATGTGGGGCCGGTGGACACAACGCTGGAGCGAGGCAGATTTTGAGGCCAATGCAAAAGAAGGAATTGATACAGATTGGCCCATACGTTATAAAGACTTGGCACCATGGTATAGCTATGTAGAAAAATTTGCAGGCATTGCCGGTAATAGAGATGGTTTACCACAAGTTCCCGATGGAGAATTTCTGCCTCCGTTTGATATGACGGCCCTTGAAAAAATGCTAAAACAAAAGATCGAAGAAAATTTTCCAGGCAGAAATTTAATTATCAGCCGTACAGCTAACCTTACTGTTCCCAATGAAATTCATACAGCATTGGGTCGTGGCAAATGCCAGGCAAGAGATCTCTGTGCCCGTGGTTGCCCCTTTGGAGCTTATTTTAGTACACAATCTGCCACACTACCTGCTGCTCAAAAAACCGGTAAGCTTACTTTACAAACAGATGCTGTTGTACATTCCATCATCTATGATGAAAAAAAACAAAAAGCAACCGGTGTACGTGTTATTGATGCGCATACAAAAAAAATGACGGAGTACTTTGCAAAAATCATTTTTTTGAACGCAGGTTCCATCAACAGCAATATCATTCTATTAAACTCCATCTCCAGTCGTTTTCCCAATGGCCTGGGTAATGATAGCGGTGTGCTAGGTCATTACATCATGGCACATAACTACCGGGTAAGGGCCCGTGCCACTTATGATGGTATGCAGGACAGTTATTATTATGGCCGCCGCCCCAATGGTGTGTACATGCCAAGATTTAGGAATTTTGGCAATGATGCGCAAACCAATTTTAAAAGAGGTTATGCGCTGGCATGCGCCTCCTACCGGCAGGGCTGGCAACGGGACAGTGGTACCGAAGGAATTGGAGCGGAGTTAAAAGATAATTTAACAGAGCCCGGATCATGGGTGTTCTTTGCCACAGCAATGGGAGAAATGCTTCCGTACAAAGACAACCGTATATGGCTCGACAAAGATAAAAAAGATGAATGGGGCATTCCTATGCTCCATACACATGTAACCTGGCATGAAAACGAAGATGCGATGGCTAAAGATGCGGAGGAGCAAATGGCACTGATGTTTGAAAAAGCCGGATTAAAAAATATACAATCAGAAGACAATCACCAGGCTCCTGGCAAAGATATTCATGAAATGGGTGGTTGCCGCATGGGCAAAGACCCGAAAACTTCTATGCTGAACGAATGGAATCAGCTGCATGCAGTAAAAAATGTTTTTGTTACAGATGGTGCTTGTATGACATCATCAGCCTGCCAAAATCCATCGCTTACTTATATGACGATTACGGCAAGAGCAGCAAATCATGCAGTAAGTGAATTGAAAAAAAATAATTTATAATAATAAAATCGAAAAGACTTTCAAATTAAAATAAATCATCCATTTGAAAAATAAAGCAGGCATATTAACAATCGTTTTATCCTTTGCACTAAGCTTTTGCATAGCTCAGGATAAACTGCATATTATACTGGCCGGCCTCAGCCACGATCATGTAAACCGGATACTTGATAAAAATAAAACCGGTGAACTGGTTATTGATGGTATCGTTGAAGACGACAAAGAATTATGCAATAAAAGGAAAGCAGAATGGCAACTGCCTGATTCACTTTTCTTCAGTAGCATCAGTAAAGCATTGAAGAAAACTCATCCTGATCTCGTAATGGTGTTTACTGCACCTTCCGCACACTTGGCCATTATTGAAAACAGCCTGTCGTTACATATACCGGTAATGGTTGAGAAGCCGCTTTGTTATGCTTATGCGGATGCAAAAAGAATAGCAATGCTGTCGAAAAAATTTGATACAAAAGTCTATACTAATTTTCCTTCTCAGTGGTACAAAAGTTTTAATGGCTTACTCAGTAAAGCAGCTGAAACAGGCTCAATCAGCAAAATGATAATGCGTGGAGGTCACCGTGGCCCCATAGAAATAGGTTGCAGCAGGGAATTTACTAACTGGCTCACAGATTCATTAAAAAATGGCGGCGGTGCTTTAATTGATTTTGGTTGCTATGGTGCCTTAATCATGACTGAACTGATGCAGGGTAAAACACCCATCGCTGTTTATGCCAGCACCAAGCATCTGAAGCCTGCTGTTTATCCAAAAGTGGATGATGCAGCTACTATTGTTTTAGAATATCCAAATGCAACAGGCGTAATAGAAGCTTCGTGGAACTGGCCTTATACCATTATGGATGCTGAACTGTATGGCAGTAAAGGTTACCTGCATGCGTCGGAGTTTAATGACTCAAAACCTTTGCCGGTGTTAATTTCAAAAAACGAAAAAGAAACTACCCGGGAAGAAATACCAGAGATGAAGTATAAAGATGAAGTAGCCTATTTAACAGATGTAATAAAGAAAGGTGCCGCTGATGATAACAGGATGCTGTCATTAGAATATAATTTGATCATTGTAAAAATTCTGGATGCAGCTAGGAAATCGGCGAAAGACGGGAAAAAGGTAATATTATAAAATTAAAATAGTAATGGTTACTGGCTTTAGTCGGTTAACTAAATTGTAAGAAAATTCATAATGCTGAGGAATAAAAATATTGTTATAGTTGGTGGAACAACAGGACTTGGATTAAGTGCGGCAAAAGCTTTTGTTGCCAATGGAGCGAAAGTGGTTGCAGTAGGCCGTAATGAAGTAAGCGGTATTGCTGCTAAAAAGGAAATAGGAAAGAATATTGAAGTTATAGCTGCAGATGCAACGGAAGCAGACACTGCGATAAAAGCAATTCATTATTGCATACAAGAGTTTGGCAGCTTTGACGGACTGTACCATGTAGCAGGCGGAAGTGGTAGAAAATATGGCGATGGCCCTTTGCATGAATTGACACTGGAAGGATGGAACAAAACAATGGAATTAAATCTGACATCCCTCATGCTATCTAACCAGGCTGCAGTTAAACAGTTTTTGCAACAGGGAAATGGCGGCACCATATTGAATATGGGTTCAGTGTTAGGTTATTCTCCTTCGCCGGTTTATTTTTCTACCCACGCATACGCAGCGGCGAAAGCAGCGATTACAGGCTTTAGTAAATCAATTGCTGCGTATTATGCAAAAGATAATATCCGCATTAATGTATTGGCGCCAGCATTGGTGGAAACGCCGATGGCAAAGAGGGCGGCAGGTGATGAAGTGATACAGGCTTTTATTAAAACAAAACAACCATTGGATGGAGGAAGAATCGGTGAGCCAGGCGATCTGGATGGATTGGCTACTTATTTTATGAGTGATTTATCAAAATTTACAACCGGGCAGGTGATTGCTGTAGATGGTGGTTGGGAAGTAAGTGAAGGACAATACTGATTTGCTGCTTATAAAAGATTTTTCGAATAGGCAGAGATTTTGAACAGAGTTATAAAGCTGAGGTCACAGTAGTACTAAAGCCTAATCAGGGCGCATCCGTAAAACGTGCTGTATTTCGTTTTACGGTGACTTTTTTGCTTACTTCTTTTCCACAAAAAAAGTAAGAAGAAAAATTTCAGAATTGAAAGGTCGAATGTAAAAAATATGTCATCACCAACAATAGGAATAGACTTAGGCGGTACAAGAATAAAAGCAGTAGCAATAGATACTGCCGGTAATGTATTGCACGAAAATTATCAACCAACCAATGATGGAGACGATAAAGTGTGGAAGAATGCAGTAGCAAAGGCGGTAAATGAATTAAAAGCTATTTTAAAAGCTGATACAATAAGTGTTGGTTTGTCAGCACCAGGTTTGCCCAATGATAAAAATACCTGCATTGCCTGTATGCCGGGTAGAATGCAAGGGCTCGAAAATTTTATCTGGTCAGATTTTTTACAACAACCCGCATATGTACTGAATGATGGCGTAGCTGCATTGATGGGTGAAGCAAAGTTTGGTGCGGCAAAAAACAGGAAGCACGCCGCAATGCTGACGCTCGGTACAGGAGTTGGCGGTGCTATACTGATTGACGGTAAACCTTACCAGGGAGCTTTTAATAAAGCTGGGCATATTGGTCATATGGTTATTAATGACGAAGGCGATTGCGATGTAACAGGAATGCCCGGAAGTTTAGAAGAATGTATCGGTAACTATACTATTGAAAAAAGAAGCAAGGGAAAATTTACTTCCACGCACCAGATGCTGGAAGCGTATAAGAGTGGAGATGAGTTGGCGAAATCAATCTGGTTGAAATCCGTCAGGCAATTGGCTGTGGGCATTGCTTCTGTTGCCAACATTGTTTCGCCCGAAGTAATTGTATTGGGTGGTGGTATTACACAAGCAGGTGATATTTTATTTGAACCATTAAGGAAGTATATGGATGAGTTTGAATGGCGTCCGACAGGGAAGGGAGTGGAAATAGTAAAAGCGGTGTATGGAGATATGGCAGGAGCGATCGGAGCGGCATGTTTTGCGATGAGTAAAGAAAGTTAAAGCTAAAAATCATTGATAATTGTCTTAGTACTGAATACTAAAATCTGAATACTATAATGAATGTAATAGAAACATATCTTGACAAATGTGCTGAAATTGTAGAAACAGTAAGAAAACAAGAGCCACAAATAAAACAGGCTGCCCAATGGTTTACACAAACAATTCTCCAAGGAAGAATGGTACATGTATTCGGAAGCGGGCACAGCCGCATCATGGCAGAAGAAATGTGGCCACGTTATGGTTCCTTTCCCGGCTTCAACCCGATAGTTGAATTATCATTGACCTATCATAATAATGTTGTTGGAGCTAACGGTCAGCGACAGGCTATGTTTCTCGAAAATGTACCAGGCCTGGCCGACAGGATACTGCGCAATTTCGGTTTGGATGAAAGAGATACTGCATTGGTTATTTCTTCCAGTGGTTGCAATATCGTGCCGATAGAAATGGCGGAACTGTTTCAACGGAAAAAGATAAAAGTAGTTGCATTGGTTACCAAAGAGCATCTTGCTAAGAGTACCAGCAAAAGAGCTGATGGAAAAAAGCTTTCAGATTTTGCTGACCTGGTATTGGATAGCGGCGCACCTATTGGTGATTCCATTGTGTATATACCCGGATTAGAAACTCCGGTAGCGCCAGGCTCAACAGTTGGTGGTGTTATGATTGTTAATACAATAAAAGCCGAAGTAGCAAAATTATTAACGGAAGCGGGACAGCCTCCAAAGGTATTGACCGCCGGTGCTATTGTTGGCACGGCAAAAGCAACCGCCTTATTCGAGGGTGCATATGATGAGCATGCGCATCGCCTGGCTGAATTATATAAGAATGCGGGGAAATAACCTGGATAATCGACAATGGATATTTTCAATCACCATAAAATTCCGTTGCTTGTTGAAACAGATATACTTGTTATAGGTGCTGGTTCTGCAGGTTGTATTGCTGCACTCGCTGCGGCAAGCGATAAAAAGTATTCTGTGACATTGATGGAGCGATATGGATTTCCTGGCGGCACGTCCACGCAGATGCTCGATACGTTTTATGGCTTCTTCACTCCTGGTACCAGCCCGAAGAAAATTGTTGGAGGATTGCCTGACGATGTCGTTAATGAATTATACAAAACCAACGATATTTTTCTGCGCCCCAATACCTATGGTGCGGGCACTGGTGTGAACTATAATCCAGAAAGATTAAAATGGGTTTGGGATAAGTTGATTACTCATGCTGGAATCAACTATATCCTCCACACTTCTTTGGTAGATGTAGTGAATGAAGAAAAAGAAAAGAAAACCTGTATCTGCTGGAATAAATCCGGTTTTTATAAGATAAATGCAAAGAGAGTGATTGATGCAAGCGGCGATGCTGATTTCTGTTATCTATCAGGATATGAGTTTGAACTGGCAGGAGAACAAGAACCAGCACAAAGTATGACTACAACATTCCGGATGAGTAATGTGGACCTGGAAAAATTTGAGAGGGCTGGTGGTAATAAGATGATGAAGGAAAAAATGGTAAGCGCTTTTAATAGTAAAACATATTTACTGCCGAGGAAAGAAGGCTCCGCACATGAAATGAATGCGCCGAAATGCATTTCAACTGTTGCTGTGAAAGTAACAGACCTGCATGCACTCAATATCGCTGAACTCACCAATGCTGAAATAGAGGGAAGAAAACAATCATTCATTTACGAAGATTTTTTCCGGCATGAAATACCAGGATATGAAGACGCCAAAATCATCGGATTGTCTCACCAGATCGGTGTAAGGGAAACAAGAAGGGTGTATGGCGAACATCGTTTAACAAAAGAAGAATGCCTTTCGGGAAATATTCCCGCAACATCAATTTTATTATGCGGCGCACCGATTGAAGATCATCGCAAAGGAAAAGACGGACAGGATGAAACGTACTGGGAATATATCCCGGGTGCCGGAGTATATGGAGTGCCTTATGGTACCATTGTTCCGCGCCATAGCAATATGACCTGGGTGGTGGGCAGATGTTTTTCCGCCACGCATGATGCGCATGCATCCTGTCGTTCGATGGCACAAACCATGAGCATGGGGCAGGCAGCAGGTCTGGCTGCAATCCAATCACTGAACAAAGATTGTGATGCTAAGGATATTGATGTTACAGTATTAAGGGAAGAATTAACAAAACTGGG
>JAFDYH010000286.1 GCA_018267535.1 Bacteroidota bacterium | reverse complement strand
GGTGTTGACAATGCCAATTCTATTCCGCATGAAATTATCCGGATCAATACAGCACTTATTTATAATACACTGGAATGGATCCGCCGTTCAAAAATTGGCAAAGTATTATTTACGTCTACCAGTGAGTGTTATGCCGGGACGATTGATGCGTTTGGATATACCATCCCAACTCCGGAGCAGGTGCCGCTATGTATTGAAGATATTGGGCATCCCAGGTTTACTTACGCTGTTACTAAAATGTTGGGTGAATCCGGTTTTTTAAATTATTCACGTATACTTGGGTTTGAAGCAACAATTGTCCGCTACCACAATGTATATGGCCCAAGAATGGGTTTCAAACATGTTATACCTCACCTGGTCGTTCGTTTCAGGAAAGGTGAAACTCCTTTTAAAGTATATGGGCATGACCAGACAAGGGCTTTCTGTTATATTACAGATGCAGTGCAGGGAACGGTATTAGCGATGGAGCAACCAGGAACAAACGGCGAAATTTATCATATCGGTACGCAAGATGAAATAACAATCGGTGATTTAATTCATTATTCCGGTGAACTGATGAAGTTTAAAGGAGTGTATGAAAATGCGCCGACTTACCCGGGTTCGGTGTCACGCCGTTGCCCGGATATTACTAAAGCAAAAACACAATTGGGATTTAAACCGGAAGTAAGCTGGAAAGTTGGTTTAAAAAGAACAATAGAGTGGTATGATCAATATTTGGAGCAGGGGAATAAAGTGTATGAGTAAGATGTAACCAGTAATGAGTAATTAGTGATGAGCAACGAAAAATTTATAGCGCTGAGTTTGCCGAATATGGCAGGCAATGAATGGAAGTATGTGAAGGATTGTCTCGATACAGGATGGATTTCTTCCGTAGGCGAATATGTGAACCGCTTTGAAAAAATGGTGGCTGATTTTGCCGGCGCTAAGTATGGCGTAGCTGCGGTAAATGGAACCGCTGCTTTGCATATTTCTTTATTATTAAGCGGCGTGAAGGCAAATGATTATGTAATTCTCCCCAATCTCACTTTTGTCGCTTCTGCAAATTCTATAAAATATGTTGGTGCTGATCCGATATTGATAGATGCTGATCCTTTGCTTTGGCAAATGGATTTGGATTTATTGGAAGAGTTTCTGGAAAATGAAACTGACGAAAAAGATGGTTCTTTGTTTTATATTAAGGATGGTCGCCGCATAGCTGCAATAATGCCTGTTCATATCCTGGGTAATATGTGCGATATGGACCGCTTTCTTTCTATTGTAAAAAAATACCCGATAGCGATTGTGGAAGATTCAACAGAGGCATTGGGAACTACTTATAAGGGAAAGAGTGGCGGAACATTTAGCCCAATGGGATGCTTCAGTTTTAATGGAAATAAAATTATTTCAACCGGTGGCGGCGGAGTCATCATTACAGATGATGAAAAATTGGCCAAAAAAGCAAAGCATATAACAACTACGGCGAAGGCAAGCCCGGATGAATATTATCATGATGAAGTAGGGTATAATTATCGCCTGGTAAATGTACTGGCGGCTATCGGTGTCGCACAAATGGAATTATTGCCATCGTTTATAAAGAGGAAAAAGGAATGCGTTAGTTATTATAAAAGCAATCTAAATGGCGTTGCTGATATCCGTTTTCAGAAAGAGCTTCCGGATGTAAAAACAAATGGATGGCTTTTTACAATACAAACCGATAAGCAGCAAAAATTACTTGATCATTTAAACAAAAATAAAATACTCAGCCGGCGTTTCTGGATGCCGATGAATAAACTGCCGATGTATAAGGATTGTGTGTACGTGCAGGGAAAAGATAATTCTGATTATATTTATAACACCTGCTTAAGCATTCCCAGTTCAACAGGTATTACCGATGAAGAACTGGAAATTGTAGTGCAGGAAATTAAAAATGCTATTGGATAAACTTTGAAGAATGAATGAGCCGAATTTTTTGAACGTTTCAAACAAGCCAGGGCTGGGCTTTGGTGTATTTCTCCGGTGGAGGAGGCCAGGAGGTGGTTTATGTATTCTATAGTAAAACGATTCTTCGATATAGTTTTTTCTTTGCTGGCACTGATTATTCTTTCGCCGGTATTAATACCTATAATTATACTCTTGCTGATAACAGGTGAGCATGAAGTTTTTTTCCGGCAGGACAGGGTGGGGTATAAAAATAAAATCTTTCGCATCTGGAAGTTTGCGACTATGCTGAAGAACAGCCCGAATATGGGGCATGGTGATGTGACTGTAAGAAATGATCCGCGCATTACTTCAGTAGGACGGTTTTTAAGAATGAGCAAATTGAATGAGTTGCCCCAGATTATTAATATTCTTACAGGCGATATGTCATTTGTTGGCCCAAGGCCATTAATGAAAGCAGGTTACGATCGTTATTCTCAGGAGTTAAAAGAAAAGGTTTATAATGTAAGACCAGGCCTTACCGGCATTGGTTCTATTGTTTTCCGGGATGAAGAATTGATCATTACTCGTTCCTCGTTGCCGCCTCATGAATGCTATGCGAAAGAAATACTTCCCTACAAAGGGGCTTTGGAAATGTGGTACCAGGCCCACCAGAATTTTTTTACTGACTTATCTGTTTTATTCCTTACAGGTTGGCATATTATTTTCCACAAAAGTGATTTAGTAAATAAATTATTTCCTTCGTTGCCAAACAGGGCTGATTATGTACCGCAAAGTAAAATGAAGCCGGTGATGAGTTAACTTTAAAGCGGTCTTAACAAAGAAGAGAATTCATTTTTTGACTTTTGCATTTATACCTTTAGCCATGTTCAAACTTTTTTCCAGATCTAAAAGCGATAAGCCCCCCTTTGAATTGTTGGGTACGGACATGCATTCTCATGTATTGCCTGGTATTGATGATGGCGCTCAGGACTTAACAATGGCGATAGAATTAATAAAAGGAATGAAGGAATTAGGGTATACGCGACTGATAGCTACACCCCACATATTTTGGGATATGTACCAGAATACGCGGGATGGAATACTTGCTGTATTAGATGAAATACGGGACGTGTTGAACGAAAATGGAATTGAGATGGAATTAGATGCGGCGGCAGAATACTACCTCGATGATCATGTAGCCGATTTATTAAACAAGAGAGAACCTCTTTTGGCTTTTGGGGATAATTATGTATTGACCGAATTTTCGATGGCCAGCCCGCCCATTGATGCAAAAGAAATCCTCTTTGAAATGCGCATGCAGGATTATCAACCTATTATTGCTCACCCTGAACGTTATACTTACCTTGAACACAATAAAGCTTTTTATGATGAACTGAAAGATGCCGGTTATCTTTTCCAGGTGAACATTATGTCATTTGCCGGCGTTTATGGCAGGTCAGTTCAGCAGTTGGCAAATTACCTTTTGGATAAAGGATACTATGATCTTGCGGGTACTGACCTGCACCATCAAAAACACCTGAAAGCTTTACGCGATCCGGCAATCACTTCTTCTTTGAATAAACTTCTTGAAACAGGCAAAATCAGGAACACAAAACTATAAGCCTGAAATTTTTATACAATTACTAAACCATTCGGGGTTTAAGTTGTTATTGTCATAGAATTGTCTGCTATTTTCCTGTTTCTTCCGCCTTTATTTCTTCACATTTAATTTAACTCCGGCTAACTCTTTTCAGGCCCGGAATTTGTTAAATTTGTTGGGTACTTCTTAAAATTTATATTTCACATGTCCGGAGTTGAATTTGAAGAATTGCTGGTTGATAATTCTGACTTTCTCAAGCCTTTTGCTATCAATCTTACAAGGGATAATGAAGCAGCAAAAGACCTGTACCAGGAGACATTATATAAAGCACTGGCCAACCAGGAAAAATATAATGCAGGCACCAATATAAAAGCATGGTTATTCACTATCATGCGTAATATTTTCATCAATAATTATCGCAGGGCAGCTAAACAAAAGACTGTCTTTGATAATTCTGCAAACGATTTTCTTTTAAATAATAATCAACTCACTGTTGCTAATGTAGCAGAAAGTGCTATTGAAATGAAGGAAATCAGGAAGGCGATTTATAATCTTCCTGAAATATTTAAAACGCCTTTTTCTTTATATTTTGACGGATATAAGTATCATGAAATTGCGGATGCGCTGAATGAGCCACTAGGTACTATTAAAAGCCGTATTCACTTTGCCAGGAAACTGCTGAAAGAGCAGATCACCCGTCACTGATACACTTCCCGGGTAATTACATAATCGTAGAACCTCACAGCTTTAGTTCGCCTGTTTGCACAATTGATAATGGAAATATGTTATTCTGATAGGAAAGGATGCGTATATTACCTTGTCAACTTCACTGATTTACTGAACATAGTTCTAATTCAAGAGGGAGACTATTTATAATAAAGGGATGGTAATAAAATGATCACACCATTCAACAGACATATATAAATTAAAACCCCGTTTTGCAGAAATCAGTCATCGTAATAGGTAGCGGTTTTTCCGGCTTATCAGCAGCCTCCTTTATGGCAAAAGCCGGCTGGAAAGTCATCGTAATTGAAAAGAACAGTACACCGGGTGGCAGGGCAAAACAACTGAAACAGGATGGGTTTACATTTGATATGGGTCCTAGCTGGTACTGGATGCCGGATGTATTTGATCGTTTCTTTAAGCAGTTTGATAAAAAAACGGCAGACTATTATCAATTAGTGCGGCTCGATCCTTCGTATCGGGTGTATTGGGAAAATGATTTTTCAGATATCCCAGCCAGTTATGATCAATTGAAGAAGCTGTTTGAATCAATAGAGCCCGGAAGCAGCAAACAATTGGATAAATACCTGCAAGAAGCCGCTTATAAATACAATGTAGGCGTCGGTAAACTGGTTTATAAACCCGGGCTTTCGCTGGCTGAATTCCTGGATTGGGAAACGATAAAAGGAATTTTCAGGCTTGATGTTTTTACTTCTATTCAGCGGCATGTGCATCAGTATTTTAAAAACGATAAGCTCAGACGGTTGATGGAATTCCCGGTCCTGTTCCTTGGAGCCCTGCCGAGCAACACACCGGCATTGTACAGCCTCATGAACTATGCAGATATAAAAGGAGGTACCTGGTACCCCAATGGAGGAATGTATTCTGTTGTAAAAGGCATGTATCAATTAGCGCTTGAATTGGGGGTTACTTTTTCTTTTGATGAAACCGTCAGGGAAATAGTTGTTCAGAATAGTGAAGTAATTAATGTAGTTTCAGATCAGTCTGAGTACAGGCCAGATGCACTTATCAGCAGTGCAGATTATCATTTTACTGAAACAATATTACAGCCATCGGCTTCAAGAAGCTACCCGGAATCTTATTGGAATAAACGTGTAATGGCGCCTTCCTGCCTCTTGTATTATATTGGCCTCAATAAGAAACTTCATAACGTTAAGCATCATTCTCTTTTTTTTGATGTACCATTTGACCAGCATGCAGATGAAATTTATTCAACACCGAAGTGGCCAACCCATCCTTTGTTTTATGTAAGCGTAAACTCTGTCAGCGATCCGTCTGTTGCGCCACCCGGTTGCGATACTATTGTTTTTTTAATCCCGGTTGCAGCCGGGCTGACCGGAGACACCGAAGAACTAAAAAGAGAATACTTTGATATCATTTTACAGCGGATGGAAAACAGGACGGGGCAGAATATTAAGAATAGTATTGTATTTTATAAATCCTACTCGGTAAGTGATTTCGTAAATGATTATAATTCGTACAAGGGGAATGCCTATGGTTTGGCTAATACGTTGCGGCAAACAGCTATTCTGAGGCCATCCTGCAGGAGTAAGAAGGTGAAGAATTTATTTTATTCGGGCCAATCGACCGTACCAGGCCCGGGCGTACCGCCTGCTTTAATAAGCGGGGAAGTTACAGCCCGTGAAGTGCTCAAGTCATTCCAATAATCATTAAATTACATAGGTGATTGAATTATTCCATAAAGTAAGCCAGGAATGCAGCGAGGTAGTTACCAAAAGGTATAGTACTTCTTTTTCATCTGCTATACGGCTACTTCATAAAGATCTTCGGACTCCTATTTTTAATATTTATGGATTTGTTCGTTTAGCCGATGAAATCGTAGATACCTTTCATAATTATGATAAAGCTGGATTGCTTGAACAGTTCAGGAAAGAAACATACGATGCGATTCATTCAGGTATCAGCCTGAACCCTATCCTGAATAGTTTTCAAAAAACAGTAAATGAATATAAAATAGACCACCAGCTTATCGAGGCATTTTTTCGTAGTATGGAAATGGACCTCACGCGACAAGTGTATGATGCTGACGGGTATAATGAATATATTTATGGTTCTGCTGAAGTAGTAGGGCTAATGTGCCTCTATATTTTCTGCGAAGGGGATAATGAAAGATATTCCAGGCTTAAGTTATATGCAAGGTCATTAGGGGCAGCCTTTCAGAAAGTCAATTTTTTAAGAGATATAAAGGCTGACTACAATGGCCTGTCGCGTACTTATTTCCCTGGGTGTGATTTTAATAACTTCGGCCGGCAGCAAAAAAAACAGATAGAAAAAGATATTCAGAATGATTTTAAGCAGGCGTATAAAGGAATATTACAGCTGCCGCTAAAAGCAAGGTTTGGCGTGTATGTTGCTTATAAATATTATTTATCCTTATTCAAAAAAATAAAACAGACCCAACCATCAAGAATACTTGAATCACGGATACGGATACCTGCATACCGGAAAGCAATGATTGTTGTAAGGGCAGGGGTTAAAAATCAATTACGGCTTATATAAATAAAAAAGATGAAAGAAGAATTGGTGATATTGGTAAGTGAGAATGATGAGGTGCAGGGCCAGATGGAGAAAATAGAAGCACACCAGAAAGGCTTATTGCACCGTGCATTCAGTGTTTTTATATTTAATACTAAAGGGGAGATGCTTTTGCAGCGCAGGGCCCTGAACAAATACCATAGTGCAGGTCTCTGGTCAAATGCATGCTGCAGCCATCCCTATCCCGGTGAAGAAACCAGTGCAGCCGCAATCCGCCGGTTAAGGGAAGAGTTGGGTTTTTCTACAGGAGTAACTAAAATTTTTGATTTTACATATAAAGCAGTATTTGATAACGGCCTTACTGAGTATGAATTCGACCATGTTTTCACCGGGGAGTATAACGGTGTAATACACCCGAACCCTGATGAGGTTTGTGATTATTGTTATAAAGGCTTAGATGATATACGCTACTCCATGAAGGTTCACCCCGAAAAATTTACAGCCTGGCTGCATATTGTATTTCCGAAAATTGAAGAAGTAAGAAAACAGCATTATGAAAAAGTGATAGCCTGATTTATTTTATGGTAACGATTTATTATATACTGGTATTGATCGGCGCCTATATCGTAATGGAAGGTATTACCTGGCTTACTCATAAATATGTCATGCATGGTTTTTTGTGGTACCTGCATAAAGATCATCACCAGGTAGAGCCGGGTTTTTTTGAAAAAAATGATGCCTTCTTCGCCATTTTTGCGATACCAACAATCATCCTGCTTTGGATAGGTACCTATGATCATATCTGGTGGCTACAGTCAATCGGTTTTGGGATTATGGCCTATGGGTTTTCTTATTTCATAGTACATGATGTTATCATTCACCAGCGTTTTAAATGGTTTAGCCGTAGTAAGAGTACTTATGTAAGGGCGATACGCTGGGCACATAAAATGCATCATAAGCATTTAAACAGGCAGGAAGGGGAAAGTTTTGGTATGCTTTACGTGCATAAGAAGTATTGGGAAAAAGTAAGGAAAGACAAAAAACTGATGGCTTCCAGAAGTGTAGCCTATGCACCGGAAAAAGACAAATATGAGCCCGGCTTCTGAATCATTAGCCGGCTTTTGTTGCGGCGCTCCGTTCAAGGTCCTGTAATTCTATTGAACATTGTCAACATTTCACACAAAAAATGCGGATTATATAATTCTGGGTACGGGCTGTGCAGGCCTTAGCCTTGTTATGAGAATGATCCGCTCTGGCAGATTTTCAGATAAGAAGGTACTACTAATTGATAAAGGTCCAAAAACAGATAACGATCGTACCTGGTGCTATTGGGAAAAACAAAATGGATTCTTTGAAGAAATTGTTTATAAAAAATGGTCGTCCCTTAACTTCTTCGGCCCTGGATTTTCAACTAAGCTCAATATTTCTCCTTACCAATATAAAATGATAAGGGGGATTGATTTTTATAGGTATTGTTTTGGTGAAATTACAAAGCAGGACAATATTGAGATTGTATACGGCACAGTAAAGGATATAGGCTTTCAGAATAATGAAGTTGTGGTTAGTATAAATGATGAAATTATAAGAATAGCAGGGTCTATTGTCTTTAATTCAATATACAGGCCGGCAGATGCGGATAGCGATAAAGCTATTCGCCTTCTTCAACATTTTAAAGGTTGGATAATAGAAACAGACAAACCTGTTTTTAATCCATCAGGGGCGACACTAATGGATTTTCGCGTAAGGCAGGATAATGGAACTACTTTCGGGTATATTTTACCTATTAGCGAAACAAAGGCACTCGTTGAATACACTTTATTTAGTGCACGATTATTATCCAGGGAACAATACGACAAGTGGTTGAAGGACTATATTGAAAATATCTTAAAAATTGATAACTATAAAGTCGTTTACGAAGAGTTTGGCGTAATACCCATGACGAATAAAAGGTTTCGGTTTTATGAAAATGGAATTTACCATATTGGTACAGCCGGCGGCCAGACGAAAGCATCCAGCGGGTATACTTTCGGGTTTATTCAGAAACAAGCTCAGCAAATTATTGATCATTTAACTGCTGGTAAATCGTTGCAATCAATGGCGGCTACTCCGGGCCGGTTTCGTTTCTATGATACGGTTTTATTACGTGTTCTTGCGGAAGGGAAATTGGGGGGCGATAAAATTTTTACAAGATTATTTCAGAGAAATAAAACACAGGCAGTTTTTAAATTCCTGGATAATGAAACGTCAATCGGAGAGGAGTTGAAATTGATTTCAACATTACCAACATATCCTTTTTTAAAGGCAGCGTTACATTTTGGCTGATAACGCTGAATCGTATCAGAAGAGTACGGTTTTGGCGTTAGAAATTATTAATTATCCGGATCAAATTGCATAAATTCTCTGCGTACCGCTTTTAGCATACTGAATATTTGAACAATCTCAATTAAAAGAATTACACCCAGGGCAAGGAATACATACCAGGGGATATCTATTCTTGGTATCTGCACTTTCTGAAAACGCTCATAGTACCAGCCTGCACCTGCAAGGCCAAAAGCAAAACCGACAATCAGGAATGATAATAAGGAATAGACAATTTTGAGAAACATGATTTTGATAGTGGAATAGCCCACTTTCAGGTTTTCAATAATGGCTGCCGGGATAATTAACACGAGCACAATCCAACTCCAGTTTTTTCCAAAAAAGCTGCTGAATGCAATATCAAAAACCAAAATGAGTACAATAGATAAAAGGCTCCAGGGGAATAATAAATATCCCGAGG
>JAFDYH010000285.1 GCA_018267535.1 Bacteroidota bacterium | reverse complement strand
GCTGTATGATCTGATCGTTCCATCGGCATCAGAAGATGCACTGCTATCCATCGTTATGGTATATACGGTTAGCGAGAGCGTTTTAATGGATGTCGCATTCGCTACCAGAGCAGGATTGGCCGCTGCATTTACAGTAACAATTACGGAATCTGTTCCTGTTGCATTGCCGTTGTCCTTTACCGTTAACCTGAATACATAAGTTCCCTGGACAAGATTCGTTGCTGTTGTACTTGCAGATGATGTATTTGCGATGCTTCCCTGCGAAGGGCCGGAGGCCTTCACCCAACTGTATGAACTGATCGTCCCATCTGCATCAGAAGACGCACTGCCATCCAGTGTTACGGTATTTACCGGTAACGTAATCGTTTTATTCGCTCCCGCATTCGCTACCGGCGCCTGGTTGGCCGCCGCATTTACTGTAATAATTACGGAATCTGCTCCTGTCGCATTGCCGTTGTCCTTTACCGTTAGCCTGAATACATAAGTTCCCTGAACAAGATTTGTTGCTGTTGTACTCACTAATGATGCATTCGTAATGCTGCCCTGCGAGGGACCAGAGGCCTTCACCCAACTATATGAACTGATCGTCCCATCTGCATCAGAAGACGCACTGCCATCCAGTGTTACGGTATTTACCGGTAACGTAATCGTTTTATTCGACCCTGCATTCGCGATGGGTGCCTGATTTGGTATTCCATTTACTGTAATAATCACTGAGTCAGAACCCGTCGCATTACTATTATCAGTTACAGTAAGTTTAAAAATATATGTTCCCTGAACAAGGCTTGTTGCTGTTGTACTCGCGGATGATGCATTAGTGATGCTTCCCTGCGAGGGGCCGGATACTTTAGACCAGGCATATGCTGAAATCGTTCCATCCGGATCTTTAGAATTACTTCCATCCAATGTAACCGAGTTTGCTGGCAGCGTAATCGTTTGGTTGGTTCCTGCATTGGCTACAGGCGCCTGGTTTGAGGAAGAAGTAGTTCCTGAGTATTCAAAGGCCCCCAGGTCAGGTGCAGAACCGCTAAATGATAAATTGGGAAGGCTTACTCCTGCATTGATAAGATTTGAGCTGGCTGAAAGATGCAGAAATTGAAGATTGGGTAAACTTCCATCCGATTGGCGTGCTCCATCCATACCGGCATTTGAAAGTGATGCAAATGAAGCTGCTGTAGCAGTTATTCCATTCCAGGTGTTATTGCTTTGCACCCATGACGATGTAGATGAAATAGCACTCTTGTCCTGAAAAGAAATATTGTTTTTTAGAACATGTTTTATATTCAGAGATGATTGATAACTCAAATGATATCCTATTCCTCCATTACCATAAGAAGTACAATTATATAACTGGTTAATGCACCTTCCATCATTCTGATCAAAACCTTGATTTAAATTTTGAAAAGACACACAATTATTTAAAAAATGTCTTGTAGATGTTGATAAATCGTTGACCGTTGGGCCTAGTTTGAATCCATCACCATTGCCAACAGGTGTAAATGTTCCCGGTATATACCCATTCCAGAAGGACCAGCAGTTATTGTATGTAACCGTACCATCATTCAAAAACAAATCGTATCCATCATCACAGTTCCACCAAGAACGACATCCTGTTAGTGTTGCACTGGTAGAAGCTGGTTGTCCACCTGTAGAACTAAATCCATTAGAACCATTATAAGGGTTTGGAGAATAAGGGTCTTGATTATGATGGGCATCACAATTAATCAACTGAATATTTACCTGATTATCCCAGCTAAAGCCTTCACTATTATGATCACTTTCGCATTGTTCAACTGTATTATTACTCCCATAGAAGAAGGCAAATCCATACGTATAGTTTACACCATTTGAATTTTGAGCCAGTCCGGAAACCCTGAGCCCTTTAATGTGCAGATAACTTGCGTTGCTTATATAAACAGCAAAGACGGTACTTGCCGCAGTGGGCACTATATTATCCAGGTTAAAGACAGGATTTTCGCCTGGGTAAGCCCATATTTTAATTGTATTGCCAGCTGTTCCTGACCTGTCTTGAAAACGACAAAATGCGTTACTGCTCGCTGCTTTTGTAGTACGGTAAGTTCCGCCTCTTACATAACCTGTATCACCTGCATTAAGAACTGAATAAAGTTTTTCCCATGTCGCAAATGGTTTGTCAATTGTTCCGGCATTTGAGTCATTGCCAGTCGGGCTACAATAATAAACTTTTGCACCAGCAGTAAAAGAAAATAGCATAGTCACAAAAACTAAAAATGCCACTAGGTTTTTCATAGAGTATTCAATAGTTTTCAATTACCTTCCGGCAGATATTGACAAAAGGTGGATATCACAAGTTTTTATACAGAATATTAGCCTTAACGATTTCTCTTTTAGAAATGACGAATTCATTTCTTTAAAACATTGCTGTAAACAGATGAAGGGTGATAGGCGCTTAATAACCTTAATAACAATACAATAAAAAGAAGAGAGAGATAATCCAAGAACAGGAAAAACTAAAGGATAGCGTAATACTGATAAACCACAAGGAGAAAAAAATAAAACAAACGCAACCAGATAGCAGAAGCCTGTTTTCACGAGGTATTGGATTATTTAGTTTTTTATAGATATTGCTTAATTCCTCAAAATCGAACTACACAAAAAATACGTCTTACTCAAATTGACAAAAACAGTGCCATGCCAAAAATATTTCTGCAAATAACAGAAAACATCTTTCAAAAAAAGTAAAATTGCTTTTAATCAACCGACGTAATTTTTCATTTTAATTAATAGATAGGTATTTATGCTTTGATCTATCCGGATTTAATACAATCAATTAGGTTACACTTATCGGGGGATTGTCAGCACCATTTAAAAGCTATTCGGAATTTAACGACTGTAATTGACGTAAGCATACGAATAGGGTTGAGTGTTTTTACCCTAATTTCTTTAAGCAGCCTTTCTCTATATTATTAAAACTAAATCCGGTATTTAAATAAAATATCATCCATTACATACAATAAATACCAAGAATACAGGAAGAGTGGGTTATTGAAAAACTTAGTGATATCTCATCAACAAAATGAGAATGACGAAAATATCCAGAATATGATCAGAAGTTTAGTGAATTATTTTTTGAAGGACATCTCTATTTGCTAAATTAAAAAAAGATGTCTGTTTTAAGTTAACCATTATAACTTCTATCCAAATAGAATAAAACGGATGACAACCTTTGGCCTGTAAGTAGTTTTGACTTATCTTTTTTATTACCACTTATTATAAGTGGAAGTAATCTACACAATAAAAAACTGCAGTAATTAAACATAAGTTTTAACTATCCAAACAATTACTATCAGTTATAAAACATATTCGCTTGATAGGTAAATCCTATAGTTTCGTTTCCGGATCTAA
>JAFDYH010000284.1 GCA_018267535.1 Bacteroidota bacterium | reverse complement strand
GCGACAGAATCTGTACCTACCAATACTTCATAAGCCGTTTGTATTGCAGCAATCCGAATATCATCCATCATCCACGACAAACGCGGTTGTAAGGCGTCTATCCCTAACGGATTTACAAGGTGTTCGCATTGAAGCCTGTTTATTTTTACCGGCTGAGCATTCAATATTATTTCAGTGAAAACGGATATAGCGAGAAAAAAAATTTTACCTGGTCGCATACATTAAACTTAAAAAAACAATATAGGCAAAAAAGAAACAGCCCGCAGGCTGTTCTATCAGTTGGTAAGATTCCACTGATCAATATGGTAATATGAATTATGAGCCTATGTAAATGACAATAATCGTTGCTCCAGGCTGTTTTTATCCAGCATACCTGAATGCCTCCATACCGGCACACCCCTTTTGAAGATGATAAAAGTAGGTACCGCCTGCACATTATATTGTACTGACATGGCCTGGTTACGGTCAATATCCAGTTTAATTACCCTTGCCTTTCCCTGCACATCTTTTCCGATCGCCGCTATGGCAGGGCTCATTGCTTTACAAGGCCCGCACCACTCAGCGAAAAAATCTACTAACACAGGTTTATCGCCATTTATTATCTGTTGAAAAGTTTCCATTATGAAATGTTTTTTAATTTTTCAAATAGTTCCTTCTGCTCTCTGTTTAGTTGTTCCGGTATTTTAACATTGAGTATAATATATAAGTCGCCAAAACTGGAATTTCCATACACCGGCATTCCTTTCCCTTTTATTCTTACCTGCTTACCATTTTGTGTTCCTGGTAACACTTTAATTTTTATTTTGCCCGACAGTGTTTCAATCACAAAATCGCCCCCCAATACGGCTGTATACAAATCAATTGGTTGATGTTTATACAAATCGTCTCCCTTTCTCTGGAACAAAGCATCTGGGCTAACCCTTATACGTACATATAAATCACCATGGTGGTCTGCTGCACTTCCTTTACCACCTTTACCTTTCACCTTCAGCACCTGTCCATCATATGCGCCGGGTTTTGTCGTAATCCTTATTTTCTCATTTTCCAATTGAATTAAACGGCTTGTGCCTTCGTACGCTTCATGCAAAGTGATCTGCATTTCCGTTTCATAATCCTGTCCCTTATACTGAGCCGCCCTCTTTCCACTCTTCCCTTTTCCTTGTTTTCTATTGCCAAAGAATGCTTCAAAAAAATCGGAAAACCCAGAGCTGCCACCACCCTCATTTCCATAATTGCTAAAGAAATCATTCAGGTCGCCTTCAAAATGATAAGTGCCTGGTCCGCCTCCTCTACCATAGAAGTTAGCACCAGGCTGGCCTTCCGCATATTGCCTGTTCCAGTTTTCGCCCAGTGTATCATATTTTTTTCTTTTTTCAGGATCACTTAATACTTCGTTTGCTTCATTGATCAGTTTGAATTTATTTTCGGCTTCCTTATCGCCGGGGTTTTTATCCGGGTGGTATTTGACCGCCAGTTTTCGGAATGCTTTTTTTATCTCGTCCTGCGAAGCTTTCTTACCAACACCCAACACCTGATAATAGTCTTTATATTCCATAATCTAGGTCATTATAAGCAAAGGGAAGCTAGTACTTCCCTTTGCAAAATTACAGTCAATGGGTTTCTACATCACTATTACTTATGTCACCCTTTATACATCGGCTATAACTCTGATTCTTTTGCGAAAATTCAACTAACAACCGCAACGAAAGTACCACGACTACGTTTCATGCTATAATTTCACTTTTACACAGGATAAAAAGAAATATTGACACAGTAAATGAACAAAAATGACACGATTACATGTATATTCTTAAACCTTATCAGCCTGGGTAATAAACCAGATATTCAAAGCGATATAAAGAATGATTGAAATCTTTGCCATGAGCATATCAAACTTATGTGCTTCTTTAGCCTTATCTTTCTTTACTAATCTCAGAGAATAAGCTGTCGCCGCAATAATAGAGAATATGAAAAACAAGGTAAGGCCATGAAGTGTATCCACTAAAGTAAATGATGTTGACTCCGGCAATGACGAATCAATAATGTATTTATTACCAATTACCGCAAATAAAGAACCTACGCTCAGTCCAAAACGAGAATCTATTCCATCTGAATGAATATAAAAGCAAAGATAGGCGATGAGAAAAGCGATATACATGCCTAAAAACATTTTCCAGAATAAGCCAGATGCATCTCTTGTTATACTCAACCGTACTCTGAAATTGCTATATTCAGTATGAGGCTTTGCCAGACTTTCATCACCAAAACCGGTTTCATATTGCTTAATTCCGGTCGTAAGAATACAGCTATCAATATTCCATCCGCTGAGGGTAAACCGTGGGTCATAATGTTTGCCTACTGTATCCGCTACAAATACCAGTGATTTGGAATCGTATTGAGAATTTTCAATTGACAGGCGCAGCGTTTGCCTGTCGAAAGGGAAATTGCTGATCCGCCAGGAATCTTTCATTACGCACTGTAATTTCATCATCATGTTAACTTTGCCGTCAGCACTATCAAGGGTATAGAAAGCACGGTTAACCGTTTTGGCTTGTGGTATTTCAAGGTTGTCCTGAAAATTAAAATCCTTGTTTTTGTATTTTAACCAAAGCCATAGGCTAATGGTAAATTCCTTTTGCTTGAAATCTATATCATGAATGCTGGTAACATATATTCCGACTTTAACCGTATCCGGTTTTTTATCCTGGGAAAAAGATAGCACGCTGTGAAATATAATTGTAAAGAATATAAAAGAGAAAGCAAGAATTGGTTTTTTCATTTTTCGCTGTTTACGGAAAAGGAAGATAGAAAGGCGAATTTAATTTGACAATAGTTCTTATAGCTTTCTAAACAGAAACTCATTTACCATTATAATAATCACAAACATCTTTCATAGGGCATAAATCATGTTTCGGATCGGTTGGCCGGCATATTTCTCTTCCAAGAAAAGACATTGCCATACCTGCGTCCCAATCTTTTTTAGGCAAAACATCCATAATTTGCTTTTCAATCTTTTTAGGATCTGTACCGGTGGCAATACCTAAGCGTGGCGCCACACGAACCACATGCAGGTCTACAATCACACCATCCAGCGTCACGCCAGCCTCCCGCATTATTACATTGGCTGATTTACGACCTATACCTGGCAATGCCGTTAACTCATCCTGCGTGAGGGGAATGTTGGCATCCTTCTTCACCGTTTGCGCAATTTCAGTCAACCATTTTGCCTTATTACCAAAGTTTCTCACTTTGCTGATAAATGGAGATAATAGCTCCGGCGTTGCTTTTGCCAGGGCCTGCATATCCGGAAATGATTCAAATAATTTGGGAGCAAGGTTATTAATATTTTTGTCAGAATCCTGTGCAGACAAAACAACCATTACTACAAGCTGGTAAATACTTTTGTAATCCAATGGATGCTTCTTGCCTTTATATTTTTTTAATAAAGGTTTTATTTCTTCAGGCCAGTTATGTTTTGCAGGCATAGCAATAGTTCGTTTAGAAAATAAATCTACGATAAAAATACCGGCTCTTTTCAATCACCGGAAACTATACATATAGGGTGCTTTATGCGCCTTTCCTGAATAATGTTTTTCATGTCTTTTCAAAAGGCCGGTACCAAGCATTGTACGTTGAAAAGTTGTTCTTCTCATTTTTTCTCCGAGTATGGCTTCGTATACGTTCTGTAATTGTTTCATTGTAAATTTTACAGGCAACAAATTCATACCTACCAGTTTTTTATCAATATTTGCCCGTAATGTTTCCAATGCTTTAGCTACAATTGTTGTATGATCAAGAATTAATGCAGGCAATTTGTCTATATCATACCAGGTGCAGGAGTCGGACAAAGCATCCGGTTTGGGTACCACATCAGTATAGTTAATCAACGCATAATAAGAAACCGAAATAAACCGGTCCAGCAGCCAGTGATCATTATTTACTATATGCCCGTTGGCCTTAAGTATAGTCCGCATTATCTCCGGTTTGAAACGGGCTGTGTCGCCGAATGTATAAAACTGCTCGAGATAAATATTATCAAGGCCCGTTCTCTCCTTCAATCCCCTTTTCACAGCATCATTTAAATTCTCATTACGGCCTACAAAGCCTCCCGGCAATGCCAGTAATCCTGTATTGTGATATTTGATCAGTAATATTTTCAGTTTCTCACCGGAAAAACCAAACACAACCGAATCGTATGCAATGTTGGCCAGGTATCCACTTCCTTTGGGATCGGCAGGGTCCGCCTTCTTTTTAGCCATCCGGGTATTTTTTGACAATAATAGGCAGAATTTTAAAAAAAGAGTTATTATTGTCTCAAATTGAGACAATAATTAAAAACAAATTTATGAAGGCGTATATTCTGGCGGCAGGTATTTTCACATTCTTTGCAACGGTAACCGTTGCTCAAACCAACAATTATTTTGCAGTGCAAACGAAGATAGAAAATGGCATCATCGAAGGAAACTATGATACAAAAACAGGGATGCAATTTTATTTTGGAGTCCCTTTTGCAAAACCTCCAATCGGCCCCCTGCGCTGGAAAGCGCCGCAGCCGCTAGAAAACTGGAAAGGGGTATTACAAACCAAAAAATTTGGCCCCCGCGCTGTGCAGGGAATTGTATTTGGCGATATGGGTAGTCGTTCTGATGGCATCAGTGAAGACTGCTTGTATCTAAATGTCTGGACTCCGGCCAAGAGGGATACAAAAAATTTACCGGTACTTGTATACTTCTATGGTGGTGGTTATGTAGCCGGTGATGGCGCGGAGCCAAGATATGACGGGGAAAGTATGGCGAGGAAAGGCATTGTGGTTGTGACTGTCAACTATCGTTTAGGCTTATTCGGTTTTTTTGCGCATCCTGAATTAAGCGCGGAGGCTCCTTATAAGGCATCCGGTAATTATGGACTATTGGATCAACAGGCAGGATTAAAATGGGTGCAAAAAAATATTGCCGCATTTGGAGGTGACCCCAAAAAAGTAACTATTGCCGGTGAGTCAGCAGGATCTATTTCAGTAAGCTATTTAATGGCCTCACCTCTTTCAAAGGATTTGATTGCCGGAGCGATTGGAGAAAGCGGTGCGGGGATCAACCCCACATTAGCTCCCGTATCATTAGCAGAAGCAGAAAAAACAGGGGCAGAGTTTGCAAAAAAAGCGGGCTACCCTACATTGGCTGAATTAAGAAAACTGAGCACAAGGGATCTGTTTGAAATTTACCAGGCTTCAGGCCGATTTGGTTTTCCTGTTGTCATCGATAAATATTTCCTGCCGGCAACATTGCCTGAAATTTTCAGTGCCAAGAAGCAAGCCATGGTTCCCCTGTTATTAGGATGGAATTCAGCAGAAGTACCCGGCATGATGTTCATGATGGGTCCCAATTATACAAAAGATGCTTATGTAAAAAGAGTACAAAAAGAATATCCAAACAATTATGAAGAAGTATTGAAATTATATCCGGGTGATTCAACCAAAGAAATTGAATGGTCAGCAACACAATTAGCTTCCGATCGTTTTATTGCATATAGCACATGGAAATGGTTTGATCTTCATCGTAAGAATAGCTCACAACCAGTATATCGTTATTTATACAGTAAACTAAGACCGCCGCTTGCCGATCAAAATTTAACACCCGGACTTGCAGGCGGTACTGTAAAAAAAGAGCAGAATGCATTTAAAATGCCTGAGCCTATTGGTGCTCCGCATGCCTGTGAAATAGAATATTGTATGGGGAATCTTCACCTGATTAAAGATTATGCTTGGACAGCTGATGACTACAAGGTTTCTGAAACCATGCAAAACTTTTTTGCCAATTTTATAATAAATGGCAACCCCAATGGCAAAAACCTACCCGAGTGGCCTGCTGCCAAACCTGCTGATACAAACCCTGATGTAATGGTATTGAATGTGGAATCAAAATCAATTAAAGCACCGGATGATGCCCGCTATATCTTTTTAGATAAGGCGTATGGGAATAATAAATAGAATGACAAATTAGAGATAGGCTCAAAAATATATATTTCACACAAAGCAACAGCGAATACAGCGGTACGAAGGTTGATTACAGGGCTTATTTGAGGTACTTTGCTTTCATTGTGGTCTTTGTGTGAAATTTTACATTAAAAGATCGCCTCTTTCTTTTTTAAAATGGTGTTTTCACATCGATACAATTTTTTGGGCATAAGCTAAAGCAATGTCAAGAAAAGGACTGTATTTTTAGTTTGAGGATTATATACAGCCGGTTTATAGGTAATAAATTGATCGATATCCTTGTTGGCAAAACCAGCGATAAGGTTACAATTAAGTGCTGCGATATTAAAATATTGCACTGGTGTTTTGAAGCTACAGGAAATGAAAGCAACGATTATAGTTACCGCTAAAGCTGTACGATTTATACCGGTAATTTGAAAAAGTAACGTAAGTTAACAAGTCAGCAATTTCTCCATTACCATAAATTCCAATGGTTGTAAATGGTTTCCCGATTTACCATCTTCGGTAAATTTTCTTCTTTCTCCTGTGTCTTTATATCCGTGACGCTTATACCAATCAATTAATTCAGTGCGAACCGATATTACAGTCATATATATCGCACAGCAGCTTGATTTTTGAGCGTACTCTTCGGCAGCCTTCAATAATTGTTTACCGATACCACCCCCTTGCAAACCTGGTGATACACTAAGCATACCAAGATATACTTTATTAGTATGCTGCTGCAGGTTCACGCAGCCAATAACCCCATCTTCATCATTGGTGTATTTTAAAAGTACGCTTCCAGCCATACTCATTACCCGAGCCAATTCTTCTTCATCTGTACGAACAGTTCCGCCGATAAGATGCGCTTCTGTAGTCCATCCTTTTTTTGAAACTTCACCCCTGTAAGCACTATTTAATAAAGCAGTAATTGCAGGTATATCTTCAACTGCAGCTTCTGCGATATGAGGGTTGGTATACATAATGACAAAATAAAAATTGCACCCGGAATAAAATTATTGATTTCACCCAGATGCAATTTTCAACAATAAATATGAATTATTTATTCTTTAGCAGGAGTAATAATAATATTCCTGTATTCAACAGGTCCGTGATCACCCTGGATTTGTAATGGCCCTGGATCCCCTTCATTACTATCCAATGCGCCACCCGTAATGCCAGGAATTTCCTGGTCAGTAATTACCTGTTTGCCATTTACAATCAAAGTTACTCTTCTTCCAACCAGGGTAACATCGTATGATTGCCATTCGCCTGCAGCTTTTGCCATTTGCTCTTTCGGGATTATAAATCCATAAATGGCGCCGAGATAGTCTACGGAAGCTTCTTTGCCTTTACTGTCTTCTACCTGTATTTCGTAACGGCCACGAAGGTAAACACCGCTATTGCTTTCTTTCGGATAACGGAACTCTATATGTAATTTGAAATCGTTAAATTTTTTATCTGAAACAAGATTAGAACCAGAGTGAGGGCTTTTTAGTACACCATTTTCAACTACCCATTGATTTTTTTCTCCGGTAATATGCCAGCCACTCAAATCCTTTCCATTAAACAATTTTATAGGCGCTCCCCAAACAGGTTCTTTTGTTCTTTTCAACGATGGCGCACGAACAGCGGTCCAATTATAGGTCTTTCCATAAGGAGTAATCATTGTACCGCTCATATTATTAATATCTTTCACTGTTCCTTCAACTACAAGGTCATTGCTGGTATTTTCCCATTGCGGAGGAATGGAAAAACTCATCTTACTCCCATCATAATTCACCTTTGCTATTGGCCGGGCACTGCCGCCGCCGCCAACAAAACGGCCGACTAATGTGTGTAACCCGGAGTGGTGTACTTCTAACCAGGACGGTACTGGTTTACCATCTTCATCAACAGTAATATCCCATCTTCCTTCGATGGAAATACTATCTGGTTTATTATTAGTAGCCCCTTTTGCTTTTACAGCAGAAATTGCGGTAAGCAATAAGATTAACAGAGGAAGAAAGTAGTGTGGTTTTACAACCGTTATTCGTTTCATTTGCTGATTTTTATTCGGGCTGAAATTACTTACAAAAAATTAAACAGGCATCCTGCCTGAAAATTTTATTAAATTATTTTCAATTAAAAATAGTTTTATTCTATTGCCATCCAAACACTTTGCAACAATCTGTAAACGAAGCCGTATTTTTTTATTCGCTGATCAGGACTTATTTTCACCTCATGTCAACGGTACATCCGTATATAGCTACACTTCTTCGCTGCATCGGCCTTGAAGAAAATGAACAGGTAAAACGGTACAGTCTCGATCAGCAACATACACTGAAATCATTGAAAGCGGAGGGCCTGGCCCTGCACCCGATCATTGTTACCAGGAAAAGTTTTGGTTATGCCGATTACCCCGAGATCAGCTTCCGTTTAAGCTTTCCTGCTGAAACCAGTTTATTCAGGGATGGAGCGGCAATTGAATGTTTCTGTTCCGGAGAGGAGCCTGTTAAAGCAGTATTGCTTAATCTTGACGGGCGATCAGGCGAATTCCGGTTATTTGCTCCCGATTTCCCGGACTGGATAGAAGATAATGGAGTCGGAATAAAACTGACCCCGGATCAACGTACTACAACTATCATGAGAAATGCGCTTAGTGCACTATCCAATAATAAGGAATTATATAAACTATTTGAAGATCTACACACTAAGGTCAATAATACGGTTACTCATTCTGTGAATGATAAGGTAACGCTCCGGTTCCGCAACCGAAACCTGAATGAAAGTCAGCAAAAAGCCATCAGTGAAATTGTTGAAAATGAAAAAATGTGTATAGTTCATGGCCCTCCAGGCACGGGAAAAACAACAACACTGATTGAAGCAATTTATCAGCTAATCAAAGAGGAAGAGAAAGTATTGGTATCAGCCCCGAGCAATACCGCTGTTGATAATATTGCCAAAGGTTTAATTGCAAGTGGTATTAAGATATTACGGGTGGGCAATATCAGCAAAACGGATGAAGCTATTTTTTCGCATACACCTGAAGGAAGATTATCAAACAGCAAACAGCAGAAGGAAATCAAGGAACTGAAAATAAGGGCCGAACAATTCCGCAAAATGGCGCTCAAGTATAAACGAAATTTTGGCAAAGCGGAAAGGGAACAACGTAACCTCTTATTTAAAGAGGTAAAGAAAATACGGGATGAAATAAAGAAAATACAGGCGTATAATGAGGAGAAATTATACACAGAAGCTGATGTAATACTGGGTACACCTGTAGGCTTGTATGATGCCAAAATCAGCCATATCAAATTCGAAACATTGGTTATCGATGAAGCGGGGCAATGCATTGAACCACTGGCCTGGTCCATTTTTCCATTGGCAAAGAAATATGTCCTGGCAGGGGATCACCTTCAGCTACCTCCTACTGTTTTAAATGATGAAGCTGCAAGACTTGGATTAAACCGGTCAATCCTGGAAGTAGCAATTGCCTCAGTTGAAACTATTCTTTTATTAGATACACAATACCGTATGCGTGAAGCCATCGCCGGGTTTTCCGGTAATTATTTTTATAATGGCTTGTTGAGCACAGCACCGCATCTTGCAAATAATGGTTCACATATTACTTTTATAGATACAGCAGGCTCGGGGTATAATGAAATACATGGCAGTGATGGCCTGAGTTTACAAAATGAAGGTGAGTTGGCAACTGTTCAGCACTTATTGAATACAGAGTCGCTGGATCCTCTGAAAACCGCTTTTATTTCTCCTTATTCAGGACAAGTAACAGCGGCTAAAGAAATATTACCAAAACAAATCCGTCTCAGTACTATTGATGGTTTCCAGGGACAGGAGAAAGAAAACATTATTCTTTCGCTGGTCCGCAGTAACGATGACGGGGATATTGGCTTTTTAAAGGATTACCGGCGTATGAATGTCGCCATTACGAGGGCAAAGGAAAAACTATTTATTATTGGTGACAGTGCTACTATCGGCGGTGATAGTTTCTACAATTCCCTTCTGATTTATGTAGAAAAAAATGGAAACTACAGGACGGTATGGGAATTCCTGGGATAATATTTACCTGTTTACTGAATAAGCCGGGCCAAATAAAGCAGTGCCGCTTTTTACCCCTGTATGCTTTCCGTCTTTTACCACCAACTGACCATTCACCAATATATATTTAAAGCCCGATGAAAACTGATGCGGGTTTTCAAAAGTGGCGTTATCCTTTACTTCATTTTCATCAAATACAACGATATCGGCGGCCCATCCTTCTTTTAATAATCCTCTATCTTTCAATTGAAATTTTTGTGCTGGCAATGAAGTCATTCTGCGGATCGCTTCTTCCAGTGAAATAATTTTTTCTTCCCGTACATATTTACCAAGCACTCTTGCATTGGTGCCATAGGTACGGGGATGCGGCATTCCTTTGCCCGCAGAAATCCCCGCATCTGCGCCAATCATGTTGAAAGGATATTTCATGATATATTTTACGTCTTCTTCACTCATGGAATGATAAACCATCTGGGCTCCGCCTGCCAACATCATATCCAAAATGGTCTCTGCTTCTTCTTTTTCATTGCCTTTCCTTCCTTTTAGTATGTTGATTTCCGTTATACTCTTTCCATTATAGGAGCTATCAGCGTTAAACTGTGCCACCACAGCATAACTATAATTTTTAAATTTATATTTTTTTAGTTGTGTAAGCATTTCTGAAATGATCTTCTTATGCAAGTCAGGGTCATTGATTCTTGTTTTCAGCGAATCCTGCCCGCCGGATAAAGCCCAATCCGGTAAACGAACACCAAGATTAGTACTACTGGCTGTATAGGGATATTGATCGATCGTTACATCGTAACCATCTTTTCTCGCCTGCTCAATAATAGAAACAGTTTCTTTTGATCGCCCCCAGTTCCCTTTACCACCTACTTTAAAATGGGATATTTCAACGGGTAATCCGGCCTGCTTACCAATAGAAATAGCTTCGTTAATAGCATCAGTTACATTATTTTCTTCATTACGGATGTGCGAGGCATATACACCATTGAATTGTGCTGTTGTTCTGGCCAGGGAAACGACTTCTTCGGTATTTGCATACATCCCGGGCAGGTAGATGAGACCGGTAGACAACCCAACAGCGCCATCTTTCATGGCCTGTTCCATCAAATTCTGCATTTTTAAAAGCTCTTCTGCGGATGCCTGTCTATTCCCAAGTCCCATTGCCAGCCTGCGTATCGTATTGTGCCCATACAATGAAGCAACATTGACGGAAGTATGCAGGCTATCAATCTGGAAGAAAAATTTCTTTAAATTATCGGCAGAGCCACCACAGTTACCGGTGATAACTGTAGTTACACCATCGTAGATATAATTATCAGCAGTGGGGTTCTCAAAAACACTATTTTCAATATGTGCATGAACATCAATAAACCCCGGCGCTATAATCAGCCCCCTGGCATCAATCATTTCTATAGCTGTAGCCGTACTCAACCTGCCGATCGCTGCAATTTTTCCGTTCTTTACAGCTATATCTCCCCGGTACCAGCTATTGCCTGTACCCTCTATAATCCGCCCGTTTTTAATTAAAATATCGTATTGCGAATAACCTTGAAAAATAAAACCAAGCAGGTTAATCATCAAGAGGCATTGTTTCATAAAATATTAAACCTTTTTAAACCTGTGATCATCTAAATATAAACCACTGAAACGGCATGAAAAAAATAAAAGCTTCCCGGTATTATTCTTTCGTTTATTAACTGGCTATATTTATTCTTTTAAATTCCAAATGAAATTCTTTTTTACACTGTTCGTGGCTATTTCACTTACAAACTACTCATGTGCACAGGATAAGAGGTTTTCTGTTCATAAGATCGGGCTCCCCCCCGAGCTAAGTTATTATGACAACCAGTTTTCAGGCTTGCAAATTGCAAATGAAAAACTCTACCTGCTATCTGAAAGCCGGCTGGAAGACAACCGGGAAGCAAAAATATACACCTTGAAACTGGCAGATATTGAAAAACAATTGGCAGACACAACATACATTCTGCCTTACGAGAAAATAATAATTGTTGGATTGGATAAACTTGCTGATCGCATGAAGAGCGAGGGGCAGGCTTATGAAGGATTGGAGTCTTTTATTATAGATGGTGAAACTGTTTATCTTTCGGTGGAAACAAATACGCCTTCTCCCTACTGTTACCTGCTAAAAGGAAAATGGCAAGATAACAAAATACAAATGCTGCCGACACTGATAAAAGTTTTGAAACCACGTAAACCCGATGGAAGCAGCATTTACAACGCTGGTTTCGAAGCGATCGTACTTATCAAAAAAAATATTTACGCATTTTACGAATACAACTATTTCGAGACTAATTATGCATATTGCTATCGCAGCTCATTAAACCCCAACAGCAAAGATTCTTTGCCGTTGGATAAGCTACCTTTCCGGATTACAGATATTACTCCTGTTGGAAACAACCATTTTACGGCTATTAATTTCTTTTATAAAGGAGCAGGTGGGGATACGGTTTACCGGGTCCCGCCAACTGATACGTTCAATGACACTCTAATAGAAGCGCAAGGGGCCTATCACGATTATGTGCGTCTTATTGATATTGAATTCAGCCATAATCATTTTTCATGGAAACCATTATGGACTTTTCCAAAGTTGTATACCGGCTATAATTGGGAAGGAATAGCGGCGTATAAGAATGGCTACTTCATAATAAATGATAAGTATACCCCGGCGAGGCCTTATGCTTCAGTATTACTATATCTTTATTGAAAAAATGTTTTAGTTTTTCACTATTTCAACTAAAATACGGGTACCTTTTCCAGGTTGACTGTCCACACATAATTTTCCGTTTATGGATGCTGCCCGTTCCCGCATATTGATAAGACCGGACGATTTTTTGTCCTTTATTGTATCAAAGCCTTTTCCATTATCGGTTATAGCTAACCGGATAGTATCCCCTGTATCCTGTATATTTATTTCTACATGTTCGGCTTGTGCATGATACATTACATTACTTAATGCCTCCTGGCAAATACGAAAAAAATCGAGTTTCACTTCTCTTGTAAGAATACTTTCATCATAATTACTTTTAAAATTGCACGCAATCCCGTTTAGGACGGCAAATTCATTACAATGCCACTTCAATGTTTCATCTAATCCTACTTCTTCAAGCATTTGCGGGCTGACAGAGAAAGATATACGCCGGATAGTATTTATAAGTAAATCCGTAACGATTAATGCATGGTCTATCCTTTTTTGGGCCTGTACCGGCAGAAGATGCCGGCTATTATTCAACATATCAATATCCATTTTCACAACCGAGGCCAATTGAGCCAATTCTTCATGTAGTTCAACAGCCAGGTATTTCCTGTCCTCCTCAATTTTTGTTTTGAAATGCGTGGCAAGACTTTTAAATTTTGCATACTTGTCCTCGATTTCTTTTTCGGCTTGTTTTTTTTCTGATATATCCTGTGCAATTGCAAAAACCAGCTCTTTTTCAGGAAAATAAACAGAAGTCCACTGCAACCAGATAATATTGCCCTTCTTCGTGACGTACCGGTTTTGGAAGTTTATGAGGTTTTTTCCTTGCAACAGCTTACCCCTTTCCACCTCGGTCATCAGTTTATCTTCGTGATAGATCAGGGAAGAAATGGGCTTTGCAAATAATTCTTCTTCAGAATAGCCAAGTTTTTCTGGTACAGCAGGATTAACTTTCCGGAGAAGGCCATCTTTTCCGGAAATACAAACAAGTACGGGTGTTCTTTCGAAAAACGCAAACATTTCGAATGCGGAACCGTTAACTTCTCTCATAGTGACTGATGAAAATACATAAAAATCCGGTTTACGGTCTCCTGAAATTATTCACTGGCTTGAAAATATAAATGGCATACCTGCATGTCTTACCTAAATAGGGAGTTATAGTTAAACAAATATGAAAGAAGACCCAACCGCTGGAGCATAATCCTGTTTTAAACTCATTTTCCCGGAATTTTAAAACAGGGTTATAATTAAACTATCTATCCCCCTTAGATTATAAAGGGAGGATGATGCGTTCTCCGGTATAAAGGAGGGATCTGCCTTATTGGTGGCTATGAAAGCTTATTTATACAATAGGCATCATAGAACAGAAAAGCGTTCTCTTTGATAATGTTATAAATAGACCAGTTATCTTAATTTTTAGACGACCCGCCTTCCCTCTTAAAATTCAGTTAATTCGGTTTTAACAATATTACCCGAAGCAATATTTAGTCCTCTGCCCCGTTATGCCAATAAATATCCTTTGATTAAACCCATTTTATATGAAAGCAATTCTATCGATTCTTGTTTTATTTGGAATTCTTGCAGCACTCCCGGAAGATAAACTCCTAACCTCATCTCAAAAATCTATCTCAGTTTCTGCCACAGAATATTTTAATGCCTACCAGGCCAACCCCGAAACTGCCAATAAAAAATATAAAGACAAAAAAATCCAGCTGACTGGCAGGGTTTCTTATATTAACAGCTCCTGCCCGGACAATCCTTATCTAATGGTTGACGGGGTAGAATGTGCCGTAAAAAACGCTGCCGATCTCCAATCCTTCGAAATTGGTGATGAAATAAAAGTGTCCGGTAAAGGGATCGGGTCGGCAATAAACATTCCTTTTCTTACTCAATGCAATGTTGAATTAAGTAAATAAAACATACTTACTTGATATAATTATACGCTGCTCTTTTTATTCAATCTGCAAAAGCATCTCATCGCATATAGCGTTGTAAGCCTTATCAAAAGAAGCACTTAACCTGCATTAAGCCTCTTTCTTAACCTGCGTTATTGTTTCAGCCTCCTTTGAATCTGTAATTTTACGTTCTTAAAAAGGAGATAATATGATAAATAAAGTAATTCACAGGGCGAACACAAGGGGTAGCGCCGATCATGGCTGGCTTAAAGCAAATCATTCTTTTAGCTTCGCAAATTATTATAATCCGGATCGTATTCATTTCGGCGTATTAAGAGTGCTGAACGACGATACGATAGCACCCGGGATGGGGTTTGGTAAACACCCGCATGATAATATGGAAATCATTACAATTCCCTTGGAAGGAGCTATTGAACATAAAGACAGTATGGGCAATCACGGTGTGATTAAGTATGGCGACGTGCAGGTAATGAGTGCAGGTACAGGTATTCAACACAGTGAGTTCAATGCAAGC
>JAFDYH010000283.1 GCA_018267535.1 Bacteroidota bacterium | reverse complement strand
TGATCGGGATTACTTTATCTACCAACTTTACGCCTAAGTGGCCTGCCCATGGATATTTTTCAATTTCCTCAGGAAAGACAGATTCAACTTCAATCTTTTTTTGCATGTTGGCGCTTACTATCACTGTATTGAAAGGCCTTTCAATATTCAACAAACTCAATGATGCCATCAATACGTCCTTAGCCTGTTGCAGGTTGCCGATAGTAGCTGAAATGCCCCAAATAGTGAGCCGGTAATCGTGAGTTGTAAATGCTGTTTTTTTTTCTACTGACTCCCGGTTACCTGCGGAAAACTTCCTGCAGCCTGTTATCCTTGACAACGCTAATTCTACCTGTACGCCGCGTTTGCTTCCTATTAATTCATGCCACTCATCAATTGCAATTACTTTCAGCGATTTAAAAATTTCAGGATAATTTTTTTGGGCCAGCAGCAAATGAAGACTTTCAGGAGTAATGATTAAAACTTCAGGCATTTGCCTTTTCTGTTGCTGGCGCTCATTGGTATCGGTATCTCCATTTCGGATACCGATTTTCCATTGCATGTCCAATTCATCAATCACTTCCGTCATAGCCCGGCCGATATCTTTAGCTAAAGCCCTCAATGGTGTTATCCACAATAGTTGTAAACCGTTCTTATTTTTTGTTTTATAATCTTCGGGATGCTGGTTGATAAAATCAATGACAGTCCCGAGAAAAACGGAGAAAGTTTTACCACAGCCAGTTGGTGCATTAACCAAACCGCTTTCTCCATTTAAAATATGCTGCCAGGTTCGCTGTTGAAAGGAAAACGGGGAAAGGCCCTTTGCATCAAGCCAGTTTTGTATTATTGAAAACCCTTTTGTTGATGTAAGCTGCATGTTGGAATATCTCACAGAGCGGGTACGCGGCGATACCTGTTAAGAAATTATCGTAAACGATCAAGGCTTTTTACTAATTTCTGATCCTTGTAAATACCTCTTACTGCCAGGAAAAGAAGGATAGGTATAAGAAGAGCAAAAATGGCTGTAAGGGAAAAGTGCCCTTTTTCATAATTTTTAATTTGACTGAAATACACAACAAGACTGAGTACAGACAGGATCAGCGCCATGATAGTGATCCGTAACTGTGTTTTACGATCCTTAAAAAGAAAGATGGCAATAAAAGACCCTATTCCGGTTAATGCTGCAAGTATAATCAGGAGCAGGTTAGAAGATGCGGTAAGAGAGATAAGGTCGTTTAAAACCGTATTGCCAATTTTATACCCACTGTAAAATGAAAACTCAAACGTAAGCAGCGAGGCGATGGATGCCAGTAATAACCAAACACTTTGTATTCTTTGAATCATACTGATTTTTTCAGCGCTAAAATACAAATTGTTTTAAAGAAGCATAGCAAAGTAAAAAGATAACTGTGTATAGAAAGGAAAAGGCCCGGGCTACGAGGCCCGAACCTTTGTGGTTTAATGGTAATTATATGTGTATGCCTGAGGTGGATTATCCCTTTCTGTAACTTTCGTATTCATCCATTTCGCCATCTATTACCCGGATGGTTTTTAAAGTATTTGCATCTTCTATTTTTACCAGGAAGGCCGTTTTATCCCCTACCGATACTTCCTGCACCAGGAAAATAGTGTAATCATAGTAAGTACTTTTTACAAGGTGCCTTATATCTTTGGGAAGGTTTTCTTCTGTGTAGGTACGTATTGTGCCCTTCCAATTGCCTTTGTGATCATAGTTAGCTCTCGTATCAACGCCGTTCTCCTGAAATTTGGCAACAAAACCACCTTCTTGCGTTTCATACCATTTTGCATTGGCAATCGATTTGAACGTTTTGTTGAATTGCTTCAGGGCGCGGGCATTAATGTCGGCAATGTTGTTAATAAGCACAGCGCCTTCCGCTTTCATTTCATCAAATACATAGATTTTTAAGGGAACTTCTTTTGTCAACATACCAAGGTCGGCCTTTTGCGCATATGCGCTTCCGAATAATGCTATCAATGGAATTGATCCCATCAGGTAGCGAAAAAATGTTTTTTTCATTGTAAAAGGTTTAATTGTTAAAGATGCCTGCCGTCTTCATAGGAAACAGGCCCCTGATCGGTTAAAATACTTTTTTAAGTGGGTGCGGGGTTTAACCGAAGGGAATTGAGTGTTTTCCGGAATTCACGATCAATTAATAGGTCGGGATATTAGTTTAGTGGGAAACACTTAAAACAATTTTTTCTCCTGATTTTTTTTTTGCTAACTTAATAAGACCAACTTAGAATATGTCTTTTGACCAAAAGCCCCAATCCTCTGCTGACCTGGATATAATTAGTAGTTTAGTACATGGCGGTATTGACAGGAAGAAGGCGGAAGAATCTTTGTTCACCCGTTATGCCTATTTTATTGAACAGGCGATGCATAAATATTCTTTTTTGGAAGAAGACGCTTTCGATATCTATTCAGACACCATACTATCTGCGATTCCTAAAATAATTGACCAGTCGTTTCAAGGCCGTTCTTCCCTTAAAACCTGGCTTTTCCAGATTTTTCATAACAAATGTGTTGACTTTATCCGAAAAAAAACGACCAATAAGAACAGTGTTAATAAAACGATAGATATTCCTGGGGTTTTAATACAAATGCCTGATGCAGCGAAGACAATTATCCAGGAAATGACGGAAAAAACGGATCGGGAATTAATAAAGCAAAAGCTCAATGAACTCGGCGAAAATTGTAAAAAGATTTTATGGCAATGGGCTGAGGGGTATAGTGATAAGGAAATAGCGGCCGCACTGGAATATAAAACTGCGGATGTGGTAAAAACCAGCCGGCTCCGGTGCCTGGAAAAACTAAGACAATTATACAAATCAGTTAAAGAATAACCTGATGAACTTACTGCCACATATTGACGACTATTTCATGGGTCAGCTACCTGACGAGATGAAAAATGAATTTGAAAGCAAAATCTCGCAGGACCCTGTTTTTGCTGAAGAGGTTGCTTTCTATCTATCAGCGAAAAATATTCTTCTTACTGATGCAATAAAGGAAAGAAAAGAAAGATTTGCGGGTATTTATCAGCAATATAAAGGAACTCAAAAGACAGCTAAATCATCTGGTATTATCCGGAAACTCTGGCCTTATGTAGCAGCTGCGGCTATATTGGGAGCGCTTCTTATTGGTTTAAATACCTGGCTAAAGCCGGTACCAGTAAAACAAATGGCGGACCAATATGTGAAAGAACATTTTCAGACATTGAGTGTAACCATGGGTGGTAAGGAGGATAGTCTGCAAACCGGGAGGCGATTATATAACGAAGGAAAACTAAATGATGCCTTAGCACAGTTTGAAAGTATTATGAACAGGGACACATCATCGGGTGAGGCAAAAAAATTAGCTGGTATAGTAGCATTACATTTAGGACAATACAATAAAGCTTTGAAATATTTTGAAGAGTTGGAGAATTACCCGGGGCTGCGGGTAAACCCTGGAAAATTTTATCAAGCAATCACCCTTATGGAACGTGGCCAAAGCGGCGATAAAGAATTGGCAAAACAGCTTTTGATTAAAGTGGAAGAAGAAAATCTTGAAGGGAAAAAGCAGGCGAGGGAATGGCTGAAAAAATTTTAAACTAATTGTTCACTCTAAAACTTCTATTTTATGAAAGTAGCTAAACAAAAGAACGAATATGATAAAATCATTAACAACCTGAAAGAATCTATACCCCAAAAATCACTTCTTACTGAGAAAAATGAAGCGCAAGACTATATAGCGGGGGCAGAAGAGTTTTATATTCAAATCAACCATGATACAGCAGATAATTTACACAAAGCCGGGTTTCATGATTGGGACCGGATTAAGTTCCCGCTGCCAAAACCCTTTACGGAAAGTTTTATGAAGAACTATGAAGCTTATGTACAGGGCTACATAATGTACTTTGAAAAAAATGATAATTTGAGAGGTAATGAAGATCGGACTATATATTTTGATTGGGGTAAAACAAATAAAGAGTTCGATTTAGTTATCTACATGAAGCCTCTTTTTGTGCGGAATTATGACTATAATTATCCTATGAGCACCTTTCCGAGCCCACCTTCAACAGTTGATCCCCCTAAATTACCCAAAGCTCCACCACCATACGGCACCTGATATCCGGAATAATATTTTTTGATATAGTAGATGCTTACCTGCCACATTGTAAAAAATAGTGGCAGGTAAGCTGTTTATAAACGCCTTGATCAATATTTTTTATAAATTGGTTTCTCAGGTGGATTACTCTGAAATGGGTTTTAATAAATGAAAACTGGCGGAAATAACAAATATCAAAACGATCAGACCTTGCGTAATTACCTGGTGATAAAATTTCAGGCTAATTTTAAACAGCACCCAGGTATACTAAGCACATTTGAGAGTTATGATCTGCTATGTGAAAGAATTTTAAAACTATTTTCCGGCCTCAGCATTAAAAGATTATTTAGTTCGCTTGGTGCTGAAAGAATCACAGAGTTACTAATCAAAGCATGCAAATCGGATCCCTCGTATCAACCCATTGACCTGTTTAGCTATCATTCTATCAGATGTTCTGAGGAGATCGATCTTCATTGTTTGCAAAATGCATTACTAAAACTGGAATATGTGGAGTTGGCATATATACAGGGAAGAACGGGAAGCCCATCTATAGAAACTCAAACGGCGCTTGCTACTTATTTACAGTATGGATATTTAAACGCTGCACCAGCAGGAATAAATGCAAAATATGCGTGGAAGATAAAAGGCGGAAAGGGTGAAAGCAATGTGAAGTTTATTGATATTGAGCAGGGATGGGAGCTGGAAAGCAAATACCCGTCAATACAAACATTGCCATTGACGGGTATTAATGAAAAGACTTTTGGGTACCATGGCTCTTCGGTTTTGAGCGTAATAATGATGAAAGAAAATGACGAAGGCTATAGTGGGATAACGCCCGAGGCAAAAGGATATGTCATCTCTCAATGGCGGCCTGATGGTATGCATAACGATGCAGACGCAATTCTGGCTGCTGTTTCTTATCTCAACTATGGTGATATATTATTGCTGGAAGCCCAATCATATTATTCAGGTAATGAAAATAGTTTATGGCCTGTTGAAATTCAGGATGCCGGTTTTGCAGTTATACGCCTTGCCACCGCATTAGGAATTATTGTAATTGAAGCCGGGGGAAATGGAAATAACCAAAGTGAGACTGGCAATGACCTTGATCTTTTTGAATCAAACGGGAAAAGAATACTTAACCCGGGAACCGACGATTTCAAAGATTCAGGAGCTATCATAGTAGCGGCGGCCACTTCCTATCTACCACATAAAAGGATTATGTATTCAAACTATGGAA
>JAFDYH010000282.1 GCA_018267535.1 Bacteroidota bacterium | reverse complement strand
GTTTTGCCAGTACGGCCATTCATAAAGTGGGGATAAATGCCATGATAGCAATCCGCATTAATAAGGAAGTCGGCAATCTTGCATAATCTTTTTACCGCTGTATCGCGACCAATCCATCCCCTTTCAACAGCAACGATAGTACTCATAATACCAAAGCCGGTACCACCGATTGCCCCGGCATCTGGTCCAAAAGGAGTGGTGCTGAAGTTCGGTTCTCCCCATGCTTCATTGATATAATCCCAGTAATGTTCGGCCAGCACAGTATTACTTCTTTCCAAAGCAAGGCCACTTACAGGATGGGCGCCGTGCCAGAAAAACCGGAAGGTTTGTTTTTCCACTGTTTCCAGTAGCTGATCATCAGTGAGGCCCTGGATAACCCCAACAGGTGCAATGGAGTCAACACCTAAAACACCTTTCTTTCGCTGGGAAAAAACAATTGTACCCGCAAGAAGAGTAACTGACAAGAAGAAGATTTTTTTCATTGGCCCGCTCTATCATTGATTTATAACAGCCAAAATTAAAAGCAACAGGACGCTGTATCTACTACTGAAAAACATAAAAATGATACTTTTCTATCAAAATTTTAAATTTGATCATTGCTTTACGATAATAAAATATTATTATGAAACCGGCACTGGAACATTTACCGAGGGAAAAAGGTGAATCATTTGTAGTGAAGTATTTCGATTATAACTATTACCCAACCCCTTGGCATTATCATCCGGAATACGAGATTGTGCTTGTTACAGAAAGTACAGGCAGGCGGTTAATTGGTGATCATGTATGCGATTTTGAGCCGGGCAATCTTGCTTTCATAGGATCAAACCTGCCGCATATTTACCGTAATGATGAAAAATATTATACGCCAAAATCGAAACTGAGGGCGAAATCAATTGTTATTCATTTTTCTGAAACTTCTCTTGGAAATGATTTCTGGCATTTACCGGAAGCCAAACCACTTAAACATTTTTTCCAGTTATCTGAAAAAGGGTTTGATATACATGGAAAAACAAACATTCTTGTTAGTAGCCAGTTAGAAAAAATTATTGGTTTGTCCGGCATGCGCCGCTGGTTGTCTTTAGTAGAGATATTAAATACCATTACTGAATCAAAAGAATTAACACCTATCTGTAAAACATCTGTAATCGGTAAAAACGAAAAAGAGTCCGAAAGGCTATGCCTCGTTTTTGACTGGATTCTGCATAATTATGAAAGAGACCTTCGCGTAACGGAAGCCGCCGAACTCTGCAATATGTCGGCCAATGCTTTTTCCCGTTTCTTTTCATTACGTACACGAAAAACATTTTCTGCTTATGTTACCAACCTGCGATTAAACAAAGCAGCGAGATTATTAACAGAAAAAGAATTGTCCGTATCCGATATCTGTTACGATTGCGGCTTTAATAATATTTCCAATTTTAACCGGCAGTTTTTAAAACAGTATAAAGTAAACCCGTTGAAATACCGAAAGACTTTTTTGGAAATGGTGTAGGGTTTCACGCAAAGGAACAAAGGATACAACGAACACAACGAAATCATACGACAGAATGATAAATTAATATTTGTCTTTAAAAAGCAAATTTCCGAGCGAGTGAATTATAAAATAGATCAAGAAGTAACAACCGTTTTATTTAGTAAAAAACTTAATCGCAACCTCATTTATTAGCTCCGGGCTATCATTAAACACATCATGAGTTGTATTTGGTAAAATATAAAGCTGGCTTCCTTTTATCAACCGGTACATTTTTATACTGTGCTCCAATTTTATTACATCATGATCACCCGAAACAATCATAACAGGAATTTTTATATCGCCTAACAAAGATTCAGGGAAGTAATACTCCTGGAACCACATTACAGCCCTGTCATTGTATATTTTTGTCCAGCTTGTTTTGTTTAAGATAAATATCTTATCAACTTCCTTTTGTTCTTCAGGGCCGAGTTTATAATCTGACGGAATCAGTTGCAGGGTATCTTTAGAGGAATCACTTGAAATCAACCCGCTTTTCATATAGTTCGCGCCGGAAGCGATTACCTTTTTTACTTTATCGGGCCTCTTTGCAGCAAGTATAAGTGCTGCAATTCCACCATCACTCCATCCCATCACATATACACTATCCAGTTTTAATTCATCAATAAATCTGGACACATAATCTGCCAGTAATGAATAAGTCATTGTATCCTGCATTTCTGATCTTCCTTGTCCGGGATCATCCGGTGCAATAACCCTGAAATGCTTTGAAAGCTCCGGGATACATTTTGAAAAATCAGCAATAGTTTTCATTCCACCTTCAAGTAGCAATAAAGGCACACCTCTGCCATACTCTTCATAATAAACATTTTTACCGGATATCTTTATGTATTTACCCTTGTTAGAGCCATATACCATTTTTGACTGCGAATAGGCCGCTATCTGTATTAAAGTAACAGCAACAAGAATAAGGACGATATTGATTTTAATCATATCGAAAGTTAGCAATTTCCTTATCTATAAAAAGATTTAAACCTTTAACATTTACTTAAATTGTATTTCATAGTACATTGCATAAACAAGCCTGCTGCAACTTCGCTCAATCATTTTATCACTGCGAGAACCATCATAACAGTGTAACTATTTTTACAACTATCGATATATTTTAAACATCTTTTCTAATCTCTGTATTATCATTACTTGAAAATATTTTATTAACTTAAAGAAAAAAGTGCCGGATGGCTTCGGCTTTATATAAAATAAAACCGGGAAGGCTACACTAAAAAGCAAAGAGACAGTAACTGCAATCGTCATTAATTGAAAGGCCAGTGTACATCGCTGGTAATTAACCCGAATCTAAATGCCTTTTTATGGATGCAAATACTACTCTAAGAAATATATTATTGCCAACGGATTTTTCAGAGCTATCACGCAATGCTCTTACCTCAGGAATTGCAATGTGTAAAAGGCATAATGCTACCTTACATTTATTGCACGTTGTAGACAACAGGTACCTCGTTGTACCCCATGAAGCTCATAACACAACTATATACCTGATGCCTGAGTCCGAAAAATCAGGAATGACAGGATTGGAAAAGCTGGCAGATACGATTAAATCAAAGAATAATATAAAAGTAGAAACACACCTGGACAATGGGAGCCCGGTTGATATTATAGGAAAAAAGGCAATTGACTTACATTGTGAATTAATAGTGATGGGCACACATGGGGCTTCTGGTATGCGGAAGTTTTTTATGGGCAGCACAGCTTACTCCGTAATTAAGCATACAGTTATTCCTGTATTGACTGTACCGGGGAGCAGGAAGGTAAAAGATTTTAAACGGATACTCTTCCCTATCCGTGCCTCAAAAAAAATAATAGAAAAATATGGTTTCATTATTCCTATAATTGAAAGAAACAATGCTGAATTAATAATTGCAGGATTATCATTGCCTGATGAACCTTACAGCTCTGAGCTTTTAAATGAGGAAATAACTGAATTAGGCAGCTTACTAAAGCTGAACGGTACCAACTTCAAGTCTGAACATTTTATTTGTAAAAATTATGCAAAGAAAGTGCTTGAACTTGCCAAAAAGGAAAAAGCAGATTTAATTGTAATCAATGCATCTCTGGATTATACATGGCAACAGTTTTTTATCGGCCCTTATACCCAGCAGGTAGTGAACCATGCTACAGTACCCGTTTTAAGCATACGGTCATTTCCCGACTTGGAGGCCCTTGCAAAAAGTGAATGATAAATAAAGCAGAAAAAACCATAGCATTCATTCTAAGTATGCACTCTTTAAAACCTGCTTCACCAGTAAATATTTTTTAATCCGTTTCTATTAACCTTAGAAAACTAAAATACGACCAATACAAACCATAAAAATAATAAGGATATGGATACA
>JAFDYH010000281.1 GCA_018267535.1 Bacteroidota bacterium | reverse complement strand
AGCTTTGAAACCACCAGTTCCCCAGCCGCAATTGATAAATAGATTTTCAACAGGAGTAAGACCAATAATTGGCGAAGCATCCGGAGCAATATCAACAATACCTCCCCAGGTCCGCAGCACCTGTGCACGCGAGAAGATGGGAAACAACTCTATCGCAGCTGCCAACTGGTGTTCTATTACATGAAATCCGCCGCGCTGTGCATAAGAATTGAAAGCATCAGTACCAGCTCCCATAACGAGTTCGCCTTTGTGCGCCTGGCTGACATAAACATGTACAGCGCCACTCATTACCACAGTATTCAATACCTGCTCAAGCAGCGGACTGACTAACGCCTGCAATGGCCGGCTTTGAATTGGAATAGAAAACCCAGCGAGGTTGGCCAGTATTGAAGAATGACCCGCTCCAACAAGCCCAACTTTATCTGCAGCAATTGTGCCTTGTGAAGTATGTACGCCATAAACCTTATTGTTCCGGATATCAAAACCTTTTACTTCAGTATTCTGGATAATATCCACTCCAAGGTCGCTTGCTGCTTTTGCATAACCCCAGGCCACCCAATCATGCTTGGCAATACCACCACGTGGCTGATAGGTGGCACCATGCACAGGATACCGTACATCCGGGCTGATATTAATAATAGGGACCAGCTTCTTTACCTCTTCTGGCGTGAGCCATTCACTATCGATGCCATTGAGAGCATTCGCATAAAAATTTCTTTTTTTAGATCGCACATCGCTTACTGAATGTGCAAGCGTCAGTACACCACGTTGGCTGAAGAACATTTCATAGCCGAGGTCTTCCTCCAGTGTCTCCCATAATTTCAAAGAGTGTTCATAGATGCCGGCTGATTCATCCCATAAATAATTGGAGCGGATAATGGTTGTATTGCGGGCGGTATTACCACCAGCCAGCCAACCTTTTTCCAGCACCGCAATATTAGTCATACCATGATTCTTCGCAAGGTAATAGGCGGTCGAAAGTCCATGGCCACCACCACCTACGATGATTGCATCGTATGCTTTCTTCGGCTTCACATTTCTCCAAAGCTGCGGTGGTTGTTCCGGAAGAGAGGCAGCCCGCCTTCGGCCGATTGTGCCGGGCGACAATATATCGTTCGTGTTCATCATGATTTCAATCTTGTCATTTGTGGATCGAATTGCGGATCCTGTCCTACGGATGCCGGATAATCTTTGTCAAAATATCGTATAGAAAGGGTTGTACCCAAATTGCTTAAATCAGCAGGCACCCATGCATAAGCAAGATGTTTTCCAATAGTATGGCCGAAGTAAGAACTGCTGACATACCCAACGACCTTGCCCTGGTGCAGCACAGGTTCTTTGCCCAAAACAGCATGTTGAGGATTGTCGAGCACCAGGCATACCAAACGTTTACTCAATACATTTTTATCAATTGCATTAAAAGCATCAGCACCTTTATATCCACCACCTTTGCGTACCGCAAAAGATAATCCTGCTTCATGTGGATTATGCTCACTGTTCATGTCAGTGCCATAACTGCGATATCCTTTTTCAAGACGCATAGAATTGAATGCTCCACGGCCGGCTGCAATGAGTCCAAATTTTTTTCCTGCCTGCCATATTGTATCCCATAGTTTCAATGCAAAATCGGCGGTAGTGTAAATCTCATATCCCAATTCACCAACATAAGAAAGCCTTGCGAGCATCACCGGTACATGGCCGAGATAAGTATTCTTTAGCTTAAAATATCCGAGTGCTTCATTGCTCAAATCATCTTTTGTCAGAGACTGGGCGAGTTCCCGGGACTTAGGCCCGAAAAGCCCTAACGCAACAGTACCGGCAGTAATATCTTTCACATGAACAGTGTCCGGCGCTTTCTGTTTCAGGTAATTGATATCAACATTACTATTTACACCAATAAAGAAATCATGCTCACCCCGACGCATAACCGTAATATCGCTAAGTATGCCAGCTTTTTCATTCAGCAGCAAACAATATGTAATAGAACCAGGTTTCTTGCGAAGGTTACCTGTTGTCATTCGCTCGAGAAACTCCAATGCACCTTTGCCAATTACTTCAATTCGTTTGAGTGTTGTTATATCGAATAAACCAACTCCTTCCCTGGTTGCAAGAGCTTCAGCACCGATGATCGGTGACCAGAATTTTGAACTCCACTCATCGCGTAGCGGAGAGGGATAACGGTCAACGAGTCCAGCATTTGCTTCGTACCATTGTGGTCGCTCATAACCGGAAGCTTCAAGAAAAAAACCACCGAGTTCTTGTTGCCGGGGATAAAAACCAGTTGTTCTTATCGGCCGCGGTGACTCCATCGGCTGCAGTGGATGCAACAGATCATACACTTCGATATAGTTCTGTGCACCGCGTTCTTCAATATGTTGTGAACCCAATTGATGGGTTTCAAAACGATTAACATCACATTCATGCACAGCCAATGACGGATGACCATTGACGATCCATTCTGCCATTGCCCTTGCCACACCACATCCATGAGTAACCCAAACAGCTTCAGCAACCCAAAAACCTTTCAAGCCAGACCATTCACCCATTAGCGGAAAGTTGTCGACAGTGAAAGAAAACAATCCATTCATCGATTCGGCAATTTCAGCCTTCTTCAGCGAAGGAAGAATTTCGATGGAACCCTCCATAGCACCTTTCCACTCTTCGGGAGTAAATGGCATCTGGCTGGGCATTATTTCAGCAAGTTCGTTGGGAAGAATATCTTCCGCCTTTATAGGAAGTGGCCGGTGTCCATACCAGCCAACTGCGAGGCTTTGTCCTCTTTGTTTGAAATAAAGATCAGATGCCTGGTGACGAAGCACCGGCAGTTCGGCTTCCGTTTTATAAGAAGCCAACTCCGGCATTGGTGCTGTATAACAAAGTTGGTGCGCCAATGGCTGTATCGCTTTCGACATACCAACCATTGCTCCAATCTTCGGCCCCCATATTCCGGCACAGGAAACAATGATATCTGCAGGGAACGATCCTTGCGTCGTTTGAACACCTGTAACATGCCCCTCACTCTGGTCAATAGCAAGCACTTCGCAATTTGCAATAAATCTTGCACCCCGGCTGATTGCCCGCTTCCCCATTAATTCATCAGCTTGTTTCGCCCGGGCAATTCCATCATCAGTTACATAGAGTGCGCCAAGCAATTTTTCACGGGCAAGAAGTGGATGCAATTTCAATGCTTCTTCAGGAGATACGACACGGGCATTGATTCCAACTGAAATAGCCAATCCCGCCCGCCGGTGAAGATCAGCCAAACGCTCAGGCGTTGTCGCAATCTCCAGGCTACCTACTTTCAAAAAACAGGTTTCACCATTATATTGAAGGTTGTGCAGTTTTTCAACTGTCTGTCGGGCAAACTGCGCCATTGTACGAGAACCATTAGTTTGGAACACAACGCCAGGCGCATGTGATGTAGAGCCACCGGGAGCCCATAGCGGGCCCTTTTCAATAACAATTACATCTGTATATCCGCGTTCGGTGAGCTCATCGGCCAATGAACATCCAACAATGCCGGCTCCAATAATTACAATTTTTGGCATTAATGTACAGGGGTTTCAGTGAGTTGATTGGTGTACCAGCCCAGGAATTGTTTCACAAGATATTCCTCATCAGCAATTGGTCCCGGCATATAACCGCCGGAGCAAATACCGCGATAAGTACCTTCTGCCAGGCTTTGATCCTGTGCATTAGTCTGAGTCCAGACATGAGTTAAATTTTCCACGTCATAGTCAACACCTTCTACTGCATCAGCAGCTACGAGCCACTTGGTTCGTACCAATGTCTTATCGACCGAAATAGGAAAAACTGCAAATGTTACAATATGGTCAGTCAAAAAATGATTCCATGAATTCGGATGAGTCCATAAAGAAAGGCCACTTCCCTCTGGTCTTTTAAAATTACCGAGCAGTTTCTTACATGCATGCTCCGGTTTTAGTGTATGTGATATGCATTGATTGGCCAGTGGGAGCCTAACCGTGCGGAACCATAGATCATTTGGAAATTCTATTAACTCAAAAGGAAGACCGAGGCTTTCCCACTCTCTTTCTTTTTCCTGTAGCGCTTCCTGAAAGCGACGTTCATCTGCCTGAATATTATCCTTATCCATGCCTTTACCAAAACCCGAACTATAAAGTGGAACCAGTAGTTCAGGATGATTGCTTGTACAGTGCAGGCATTCCCTGTTATTTTCTATCACCAGTTTCCAGTTGCAGGCTTCTATGATATCTTTCTGGCAGGCTATTTTAGTTTTGGGCAATTGGTATGGAGCAAGATAGGGTGTAAGCATATTGCTCACCTCATTAATATCTGATGGTGCGGGTGAAGTCAAACAAACATAAATAAGACCTCCTATCACAGCAACCTCTATTGAATTTAACCCAAAATCTTCTTTGGGAAAATCGGAATCCATTCCTCGTGCATGCTGCAGATTTCCGTCAAGGNNCAGATGATTCTTTTGCAATTACCCCTTTCTCCCTGTACCAGCTCATGACCACGGTGGCGGCATACGTTGTAAAATCCATGCACTTCACCCCTTTCATTCCGCTGAAGAAAAAAAGAACGTTTCCCGATTTTTAGAGCAACATAATCGCCGGGCTTTGGAATATCAGCATCACAAGCCACATAAATCCATTTACTATAGAAAATCCGTTCCAACTCCTCTTCGAAAATTTCGTTGCTTGTGTAAAAGCGTGCAGGCAATGTAAGATTTGTGTCTATTCCCCCGAAGGACATGGTAATACTTTTTATACTTTGCAGTCAGAGCCAACAATTAACCTAAAACATAAAGGTAAGTTTGGTGGTTCATATTCTGTTGAAGTGAAGTTCATAAAAATCGGTGAGTATCCGGAAAAATTCAGAACAAACGTAACGGTTCATTGGATTGTATTAAATTGAGCAAGGCGAATAAACTATAGTTCAAATATGAATGACTCACCGGTTAATGATAATAATGACCTTGCCAGCTTTGGTTACCGGCAGGAGCTAAAGCGTTCGATGGGTAGCTTTTCTAGTTTTGCTGCAGGCTTTTCCTACATTTCTATCCTTACCGGTCTTTTCCAGATGTTTCATTTGGGTTATGGAGTTGCTGGCCCTGCGTTTTTCTGGACCTGGCCGTTTGTGTTGGTTGGTCAGTTGCTCGTGGCACTATGCTTTGCAGAACTCGCTTCCCGTTTTCCTCTATCCGGCGGAGTTTATCAATGGGCAAAGTTTACAGGAAACCCTTTTTTAGGATGGATGACAGGATGGATTTACCTGGCTTGTCTTATTGTTACGCTTGCTGCCGTAGCAATGGCACTCCAGGTGAGCCTTCCCCAGATTTCAGACTCGTTCCAGATAATCGGAACTTCAAACGACCCGAAATCAGTTGCCGTGAATGCCATACTACTGGGCTCAGTCCTTATTGTTATAAGCACTATCATCAATGTAAAAGGCATAAAGCTATTGGCAGTTATAAATAATATTGGCGTCTTTACTGAATTGATTGGAATTATAATCCTGATTGTCCTCTTATTTTTAAACAAAGTAAGACCTCCGGCCGAAGCTGTCATTCACATTAAAAATGCAGGAGGTGCCGTCAACCCTTTTCCCGGTTTATCTGTATTAATGGCTGCAACTGCCCTCACAGCTTCTTATGTTTTGTATGGATTTGATACGGCAGGCACACTCGCTGAAGAAACACATGACCCTCGCAAAAAAGCGCCGCGGGCTATTTTGCAAGCACTACTCGCTGCCGGAATTGGTGGGTTATTGGTATTGCTTTTTGCACTGATGGCGGCACCCGATTTAGGCATGCCGGATTTAGGAAATATAAATGGCGGTTTACCTATGCTGGTGAAATCGGTATTAGGTGAAACGGTTGGCATTCTTTTTCTCTGTATTGTAATTTTTGCCATCATCGTTTGCACTTTTGCTGTGCATTCCGGCGCAGTAAGATTAATGTTCGCTATGGGGCGTGACAGGCTACTGCCCTACAGCAAATCCTTATCAGAAGTTTCTCACAAAACACAGGTTCCTGTTTTAGCTACGCTGCTTTGTGGATTGTTCGCCATCATTATCCTGCTGGTGAATATTCAATTTCCTAAAGTATTTGAGTTGGTAACTTCTATCGCTATACTTTGGGCTAATCTGGCCTATTGGATTGTAGTTGCGGTTCAACTGAAAAACAGGTTTATATCATCACGGAAAGGAATTGATATGGATGCAAAATTCAGATTAGGTAAATGGGGATTCCCGGTTAACATACTGGCGCTTACCTGGAGTAGTTTTATGGTTATAAATGTATCATGGCCGCGAACAGCAACCTATGGCTTTGAATGGTATAACCAATACGCAGCATGGATTTATACAGCTGGTTTAATTTGTATCGGAGTGTTTATTTATTATTATAAATTGAATAAAAGAAAAACCTCGTTCCAGACTATTATTGACTGATGAATGATAAGTTGAAAAAGAAAAATAATAATACCGAATTTGAGAATATTGTCTTGCTTATTCAGGATGCAAGAATTCGTGCATTCGCCAAGGTTAATGCCGAGTTGGTACTGCTATATTTCAAGGTCGGAGATATTATTTCGGCCAAAGTTTCTGAAGGGGTTTGGGGTGATGGAACTGTTGACGAACTGGCTGCTTTCATTCAAAAGAAAATTCCAGGTTTAAGTGGTTTTAATCGCAGAGGGCTATATCGGATGAAGCAGTTTTATGAAACTTACACTGTTGAAGAATTTGTGTCGCCTCTGGCAACCTATTTACAAACTTATTTGAAAGATAAATCGCAAAGTCAATTTGTGTCGGCAGTGTCGACACAAATTCAGAAAGAAAAAAAAGTATCAAAAGGAGGGGCGCAAAAGCCCGCCAAAAACGCCGGCAAACTAAATGTGTCGGCAGTGCCGACACATTTAGACGGATACGATTCTTTGCATAATCAATTTGTGTCAGAAGTGCTGACCCAAATTGCATGGAGTAGCCACATGGAGCTTCTCTCTCAAACCAAAACGCCCGAAGAAAAATTATTCTACATCCTGCTTTCAATTAAAGAAAAATGGAGCATGAGAGAATTGAGACGACAACTCAAAAGTGCTTCATTTGAGAGAACAATGATGAGTAACAAATTTGTATCATCGGTGCAGACACAAATACCTCACGGCATTTTCAAAGACCCGTACATTTTTGAGTTCCTTAATTTGCCTGAAGGGCATTCCGAAAAAGATTTAGAAAAATCGCTTATCAAAAACCTGCAAAAATTTATACTGGAAGTGGGCAAAGGGTTTACTTATATGGGCAATCAATACCGCCTGCAGGTAGGAAATAAAGATTACTATACCGACCTGCTTTTTTACCACCGCGATTTACAATGCCTTGTTTTGTTTGAACTGAAAATACAGGAATTTGAACCTGAGTTTCTCGGAAAGCTTAATTTTTACCTGGAGGCATTGGATAAAGATGTGAAACGGCCATTTGAAAAAGCAAGCATTGGTGTTTTACTTTGCAAAGGCAGGGATACGGAAGTGGTAGAATATGCCATGGCGAGAAACATATCACCGGCATTGGTTGCCGATTACGAAACCAAATTAATTCCCAAACGTGTGCTGGCTAACAAACTGCACCAGTTAGTGGAACAACTTTCAAAAGAAAATATTGACTGATGAACAAGAGGATGCTTTTGAAGTATTCACTGCATTTCGGCAATACCTGAACAATATGGCATACACTCAGTTTATAGATGGCGCATTAACTACAGGCTTAAAAAGAGAATCATGGGTAAATTATAATCCTGCCAATAATAATCCGTTGGGAGAAGCTTACCAGGCGAATGATGAGGATATTGAAGCAGCAGTCAACTCATCGGAAAAAGCTTTTCATATATGGAAGAATAAAACCGGTGCAGAAAGGGGAAGGGTTTTATTAAAAACGGCAGAGATATTAAGGTCCCGCTTGGAGCCAATTGCTTTATTGGAAACACAGGATGCTGGTAAACCTATTGCAGAATCGTTGGTAGTAGATGTTAGTTCTGCCGCAGATGCGCTCGAATACTTTGGAGGAATGGCAGCAACGATACATGGAGAGTTTTTTGATTTAAAAAATGCTTTCGGCTATACCCGCCGCGAGCCTTTAGGAGTTTGTGCAGGCATTGGTGCATGGAACTATCCACTTCAGATTGCTGCATGGAAAGCCGCACCGGCATTGGCCTGCGGCAATTCCATGATATTTAAACCATCCGAACTTACTCCGGTAACGGCTCTTGAATTGGCGAAAGCTTTTATGGAAGCTGGCGCTCCCGCCGGTTTATTTAATGTAGTACAGGGCGATGGCAGGGTTGGCGCCATGTTAACAGGGCATCACCAAATAGCGAAAATTTCATTGACAGGCTCCGTTGCAACCGGTAAAAAAATCTTTGCAGGCGCTGCAGCTCAACTAAAAAAGGTAACACTCGAATTGGGTGGAAAATCTCCTTTGATTGTTTTCGACGATTCAGATATTCACAATGCGGTATCAGCAGCATTGCTGGCCAATTTTTATACACAAGGTGAGGTTTGTTCGAATGGTACGCGGGTATTTCTGCATCGCAAAATCTTTGATTCTTTTTTAAAGCAACTAAAAGACCGGACTGAAAAAATAAGAATAGGAGACCCTGCAGACCCCGATACGCAGATGGGCGCATTAATCAGCAAAGCGCATTTGGAAAAAGTAATGCGGTTTATTGATTCAGGAAAATCATCCGGTGCTACATTATT
>JAFDYH010000280.1:3047-7935 GCA_018267535.1 Bacteroidota bacterium | reverse complement strand
CTTTTTCCATACATTAAACTATTTGCCTTTGAAAACAGGTGTTCTTTTTTCAAGAAAAGCGTTGACTCCTTCTTCATAATCTTCTGTTTTTGCCGCCCGTTGTTGATATACATTTTCTTCCTGCAGCTGTTCTTCAAAATGGTTGATCAAAGAAATGTTCAAAACCTGTTTTGTATATCCTAATCCTTTTGTGGGCATCCTGGCCAGAGTAGCAGCAATTGCAAATGACTCCTGTGAGAAGGATTCGTCCGGAAAGACTTTATAGATCATTCCGAATCGCTCCGCATCTGTTGCTGAAACTTTATCTCCCAGCATCATTAAAGCAGATGCTTTTTGCCAGCCGATTAATCTTGGTAAAATGTAAGTACCGCCGCTATCGGGTATTAAACCGATTTTAGAGAACGCCTGTATAAAAGAAGCCGATTGTGCCGCTACTACAATATCGCAACACAAAGCAATATTCGCCCCTGCTCCTGCAGCCACGCCATTTACAGCTGCTACCACTGGTTTCTCCAGTTTCCGGATACGGGTAACTATCGGGTTATAATATTTTGAAAGAACGGTAGTAAAGCCGGGGCCATTTGTATCTGCAATTTCGCTAAGATCCTGCCCTGCACTAAACCCTTTGCCCGTTCCCGTTATATATATGGCCCGCACTTCATCAGACTTACATTCATCAAGTTTATCCTGAAGCAATAAAGACATTTCTCCGTTGAATGAATTCAGCTTTTCCGGCCGGTTTAAGGATATAATACCAATGTTATCTTTTATTTCAAACAGTATGGATGACATAGATTAAAGTTGTGCCTCTTTTCTGAACTATAGCATACCTCTAATTTAGTATTTAAAAATAAAAGGCCGGTGTAAAAACACCGGCCTTCAATCAATAGGTTATTGTATAAATATTAAACGTATTTTGTTACTCCTGGCTTTGCTATGGCATAATAACCATCCGCATCGGGTATAACAGGAGGAAGGGCATTCCAGTCATATTCTTTGGGATGTAAATCAATTCCTGAGTTTAATAATTTATCCCATTCCAATACCTGCCCGGAATAAGTTGCCATCCTTCCCATAATCGCCGTCATACTACTTGTTGCCCCTCTTTCCGCATCCGCGAACTTATATTCTCCTTTTGCTATTGCGGCAAATAATTCATCATGCTCAGTTTGGTAAGGATTATTTTCCTGCTTTTTATCGTATTGATACACTACTTTTCCTTTACTGTCAATAATGTTTGCATCACCACAGAAAATTTTTCCCTTCGTACCAACCAATAACTCATCCACTTTACTCATCGTACCGGGAATATGCCGGCATTGGCTATTTAGTTTTGAGCCATCCGCATATTCAAACTCTACAAAGTGATGATCGAATATTTCTCCGTATTCTTTTCCTTTTCTTACCTGTCTTCCTCCCATGCCCTGCGCTTTTACAGGAGGCCCGCCTTTAAACCAGTTGATCACATCTATATTATGAATATGCTGTTCAACAATATGGTCGCCGCATAGCCAAACAAAATAATACCAGTTGCGCATCTGGTATTCCATTTCTGTCTGATTGTATTGACGGGGTTTTACCCAAACACCATCATTATTCCACCAGGCCTGTGCAGAAGTAATATCACCAATTAAATTTTTCCGGGAAAATAATTCACGATATGAATTTTGATAGTGACGTTGTAAACCCACCACAACATTAAGTTTCTTTTGCTTCGCTATTTCGGCAGCTTCCAATACTTTCTTAATACCGGCAGGGTCTGTTGCAACTGGTTTTTCCATAAAAATTTGTTTGCCCTGGCTCACAGCTTCTGCAAAATGAATGGGGCGAAAACCCGGAGGTGTAGTCAATATAACAACATCCGCATGGGCCATCGCTTTTTTATACGCATCAAAGCCTGTATATTTTCTTTCTTCCGGCACATCCACTCTCGCTTTTACACTCGCTCCATCACCTTCGTCCTTCATCAGTTCGTTGTAGCAACCGTCAAGCCTGTCACGAAAGGCATCCGCCATTGCTACCAGTTTTACATTTTGTTTTGTACTCAGGGCCTGGGTGATGGCGCCGGTGCCCCGGCCACCGCAACCGATGATCGCTATTTTAATTGTATCATCTGCGCCTGAAAAATAGTTGGTAGCTTTTGACGCAAAAGGCGCCACCATCAATCCACCTGCAATAAGTGAAGATTGTTTTACAAATTCCCGGCGGCTTGAGCTTTTATTTTCCATATATCTGCAAGTTTTACTTCTCGTGTAGAGAGGGTTAAAAATTGTTGTGTTTTATTTTCCTAAATATTTTTTGTAAAAAGCTTCTATTTCATCGGCTGATGGTTGTTGTAATGGTCTTACCAGCCGGAAACCAACTGCCTCAGCATCTGTAAGCCACCATTTGCTTTTAGGTATTTGCGGGTCCCGTTTATTCCACGATGCATCTGATTTATACCTGTTGCTGCTCCGGAGCACAGAAGCCACATCGTTGAAACCACCCCCTCTTACTGACTTTGGATATTTTGTTGCGGGAGGAACCAATGGATCATTCACCCCATCACTTATTTTTTCCAGGTATTTTTCATCGTATTGGTCCAATGTCCATTCCGCAACATTGCCCAGCATATCATATAAACCCCATGCATTCGGCTTTTTTTGCATTACGGGATGATATTTTTTACCGCTGTTATCTGCAAACCAGGCATAGTCTTTCAATTCCGTTTCGCTGTTTCCAAAATAATAAGCTGTGTTTGTTCCGGCACGGCAGGCGTATTCCCATTCGGCCTCCGTTGGCAAACGATAAAAAATACCTGTCTTTTTATATAACCAACGGCAATACATCAACGCAGTATATTGGCTCATACTGTTAAATGGAAAGCCTCCCTGCTTGCCCATGCCCCAGCTGAGGTCAATGTATTGCGAAGTAGGGCGTGTTACTGCATCGATATCAATATTGCGGCTGGTATTATCGTCGTTAAAAAATAAAAACCACTCATCATAAGTTACTTCATGCTCGCCCATCCAGAAAGCGGAAATATTAATTTTTCGTTGCGGGCCTTCATCTTCTTTCCTGTTTTTTTCTGTCGCTGCACTACCCATTAAAAAGTTTCCTGCAGGTATGGGTACCATTTTAAAGCTTACAGGAGATCCTGGAATTGATTGTGTATAGGGTATGAAGCTGGTATCTTTTTTTTCCTGTGCATATACGGAAACACAAACCAGTGAAAGCACAGCCAGCAAGCTTTTCAATTTTATTCGCATAGAAAATAGTGAATTGGCAAGTTATGAAAAGAATGAATACATAGTGAATAGTCCTATGCTGCATTAACATTAACCGGGTATTGTTAATCGTTTACAAAATCAACGGGCATCAGCATCCGGTTTCGGCGCCCAGTATTGGGAAAAACCTTTACTTTGGTAAAATTTGATCTTGCCGCTTTTCATTGTTCCAATTAAATATTGCGCATTTATTTTTTTTGCAATTCTTTTTATTTTTTTAAACGATAAAATCGTACAGGCTTTGGTAAACCAATCGGTGGTAGTTCCATCTGTTGCTATTACTGTTACATTGCGTTGATTCGTTACGCCATATCCTGTTTTGGGGTCAACAATATGCGAATATTTTTTTCCATTGTAAAGCAAATACTGATAAACATCCCCGGAAGTAATGATAGATTGGTTATGAACAATGGCTTTGTTATCCAACAGTTCATTTTCAGATTCAGGAACATTCACAGCAACAGTCCATCCTTTTTTGCCTGGTGGTGGGTCGCCGGTAACAATATCCCCGCTTACATCAACCAAAGCAATTCTTATTTTTTGTTCAAATAAATAATCCAATATCTTCTGGCCGATATATCCCTGGCCAATACCGCCGGCGTCAAGCTGCATTCCTGTTTTTGTTAATTGTATTTTTTTATTGATGGAATCAATCAACACGTATTGAAAGCCGACAGATTGCATTGCTTTGTTTACAGCGTCTTTATCAGGAAATTTATTTTCTTTTCTTGCTCTTCTCCAAAGGCGTACAACCGGACCGACCGTGATATCGAAACTTCCTTCACTTATTTTCCATGCCCTTGCTGATTGCCGAATAAGATCAAACAAAGCCGGAGAAACTGTTACCCATTGAGCACTGCCTGCTGTATTGCATAATTGGTTTAATTCACTATTGGGTATATAGTCGCTGTAAATTTGGTTCAGCGAGTCAACTATTGAAAAACATTTATCCGAGATCCATTTCGCATGAATACTATCATTATCATAGAAAATAATGGTGAGATAAGAGCCCATTTTGGGTTGGGTAAACTTATACCGCTGCTGAGAAATACAAATAGCTGGAAAAATAAAAATTGACAGGAGCCAGTTCCATTTATTCGTAAACCGCTTATTCTTCACAACGTAAATTAATGGCATTTAAAATAATCAAACGGTTCTTTGCAATCATCACATTGATATAATGATTTGCAAGCGGTAGAACCAAACTCACTGATACGATGGGTATGATAAGAATTACAATGCGGGCATTGAACCGCTTCGTCGCCAATAAATAAATCGGTACGGCAAACCTGTTGCTTGGGATTAGGCGGTGCTATCCCATATTGTTTTAATTTTTGTTTTCCTTCTTCCGTCATCCAATCCGTTGTCCATGCAGGAGAAAGTACATTAGTAACCATTACAGAAGTATAGCCATTTGCAATCAATTCCATTTTTATATTCAAGCCGATTACATCCATTGCAGGACAACCCGAATAAGTAGGGGTAATGACAACCTCCACTTCTTCTCCATTTACCCGCACATCTCTTATTATTCCAAGATCTGTTACGGAAAGAACAGGAACTTCCGGGTCCATCACCGTATCCAGGATGGATTTAATTTTTTCTATTTCTATGGTTTTGTC
>JAFDYH010000280.1:0-2948 GCA_018267535.1 Bacteroidota bacterium | reverse complement strand
CTCCTCCCATTTTGATTTCAATAATGATGGATTAAATCCAATCCCTTTTTCAGCAGCTTCTATTTCATAAGATGCAGGTATGAATGGCTCTCCCGTATACATCCATAATTTATCAATTGCGTACAGCATTCGCCTATGACTTGCTTCCGTACCATCGCCCAGGCGTATAACCCATTCACTGCTCCAACGCAAATGATAGGTAACTTCTTTTAATGATTTGGCAGCGATAGCAGCTATTTGTTCGTCAGTACTGTTTTGTAATTCTGTAAATAATAAAAACTGGTACGCACTGAAAAAGAATTGTTTTAAAATAGTCTGTCCCCAATCGCCACTCGGCTGCTCTACCAACAATAAGTTTTTGAACTCCCTTTCTGTTCGCAAAAAGGCTAATTTATCTTCATTGATATTGCCAATCAGTATTGCAGCATATTGATAAAAATTTCTTGCTTGCCCGATTAAATCGAGAGAAATATTTGTAATAGCAATATCCTGTTCGAGCACAGGCCCATGGCCGCACCATTCGGCATTGCGTTGACCAAGTATAAGTGCATTATCGGCAAGATGAAGAATGTAAGCAGCCCCCTCCAAACCTCCCCCTGTGGGAGAGACTTTCGAAGATGCTGATATTTGTAAATCTTTTTCTGCCATAGGAATCTTAAGCCCCTCCTCAGGAGGGGTTTGGGTGAGGCCCTACATATGTTTTACTTGATCAGGTAAATCATAAAAAGTAGGATGACGATATACTTTATCATTTGCCGGTTCATATAATTCACCGGCTTCCTGGGGGCTGCTTGCATGAATGTATTTACTTTCTACTACCCATATACTTACTCCTTCCATTCGTCTTGTATAAACATCCCTTGCATTTTCTATTGCCATTTGTGCATCGGCTGCATGGAGGCTTCCTGCATGTTTATGATCGAGGCCCTGCTTGCTTCTTATAAATATTTCCCAGAGTGGCCAATCAGCGCCTTGCGATAAATCTGCTCCGTCGGTAAGTGCAGAGACTTTCGAAGGCTCCTTCAAATCACTCCCGCTTGTATTATCCTCCGGAATGTCGCCGTAATAGAATTTGGTAATAGCAATATTCATAATGGCAATTTATTACCATAAAGTTCGCAAAGAATGCGCAAAAAGCACTAAGCTGTTTTATAGATTAATAAACCCTTTGCAAATAAGGCTCTTTCATGTATCTCCTGCCTTCTGAAGTGCTTCGCGACAAAACCATCAGAACTATTTCATTTCTTAAGAAACGAAATGATTACCCTCTTATATGATAAGATTTTGGTTGTACAAATGCCCGTATTCCCTGGTAAGATAGAGTGGAACCTAAGCCTGAATGTTTTCTTCCGGACCAGGGCAATGCGCCGCTTACCCTGTCGCAACAATTCCAGTACACTGTGCCCGTATTCATCTGCTGCATTAATGCTTCCGCTCTTTCAAAACTTTTAGAGTAGACTGCTGCAGTTAGTCCATATTCTGTATCCTGCATCAGGGCTAATGCTTCATTATCATCTTTTACCTTTTGTATACCCGTAACAGGCCCAAAGGATTCTTCTTTCATCACCCGCATATCATGGTTCACATTTATTAAAACAGTTGGTTCAATAAAATAACCCTTGTTGCCGACTGCATTACCACCCAATAAAACTGTTGCTCCTTTATCTTTTGCATCCTTTACCTGGTCCAGTAAAAATTGCTGTTGCTCCTTCCTGCTCAGTGGACCAATCTGCGTATCCTTAGCCATCGGATCACCTACTTTCATTTTTTTCGCCTGCTCCACATACGATTTTACAAACCGATCGTACACTTTTTCGTGCACATAGATACGCTCTACGGAACAACAGCTTTGTCCGTTATTATAAACAACCCCTTCTAAAGCGGCACCAGCGACCTGGTCAATATCTATTACATCATCCGCTACATATAAAGGGTCTTTACCACCTAATTCCAATCCAATTGGAACTAATTTTGATGCTACTTTCTCAGCAATATATTTACCGGTACGATAGCTGCCGGTAAAGAAATAGCCATCTAATGGCAGGTTCAGTAAATGTTCGCCTACATTCCCTTTGCCAAGCACAGATTGAAAAACATTTTCCGGAACACCTGCTTTATATAATAAACGTTGAATGGCCAATCCTGTTAAAGAAGAATACTCCGATGGTTTATATAAAACGCCGTTACCCCCAATCAATGCCGGAATAAAAACATTTACACCAACGAGGTAGGGATAATTCCAGGCAGAGATATTAGCAATAATACCTAATGGCTCGTAAACAATTTTTTCCCTTGTTGCTCCTTCGGTTACCATCCATTCTTCGCTTAACCATTTTACAGCATTATCAATAAAATATTTCATTCTGCCTCTTGCGCCATTGAGCTCATTGTATGATTCCTGTAAAGGTTTACCGACTTCAGACGTTAAGATTTTTGCCAGTTCATCTTTTTCCTGATCGAGCAGGTCATAAAAATGCTGAATGCATTGCACTCTTTTTTCAACAGGCTGTTTCGCCCATTGCAACTGGCCTTTTTTTAGCAGCTGGTATTTCTGATCAATAGTTTCCTTTGTGTCTTCCTGCAATTCCTTAATTACTTCTTCTGTGGCCGGGTTAATTACTTTCATTTTTATCCGCGATTGATTTTTTAATTTCTTCTATAAATCGGTTTCTGATGTTTTTTGATAGCGGCGAATCCTGCAATTGTAACCGGTGCATCCGCTCGGGATGCCATTGTACGCACAACAGAAAGGGTTTGCCTTCTTTATTTTTCCATTCTGCACCTTCTATTGTACCATCTGTTGCTTTGCAGTTTATCATCAGCTCGTCTGCGATCTTATTAATAGCCTGGTGATGTGCACTATTTACCTTTCCTTCTTTCTCCTTTACTATTTCATAAAGCAAGCTATTTGGGAAAACATGTATCGCATGTTCTTTATCCAACTCTTT
>JAFDYH010000027.1:5097-16097 GCA_018267535.1 Bacteroidota bacterium | reverse complement strand
GGCATTATCTCATGCCTTTTTTTATCATTAGCGGCATGCAGCGATAGAGCGAGTTTAAATTTTACATTATCATCGCCTAACTGGCGGATCATTTTTGCTACCCCGGCTGTGGAAACAGTGATGCGCCTGGGGCTCATTCCTAACCCATCCGGCGAAGTAATTTTGTCTATAGCCTTTATTACATTTTTATAGTTGAGCAAGGGTTCGCCCATCCCCATAAAAACAATGTTCGTCAATTTTTTTTCGTAAATTTTTTCGCTTTGCCGGTTGATCAGTACTACTTCATCATATATCTCATCAAATTCCAGGTTTCTTTTCCGGTCGATATAACCTGTTGCACAAAACTTGCAGCTTAATGAACAGCCGATCTGAGAAGAAACACAGGCTGTTTTTCTTTCATCAGTCGGGATAAGCACTCCCTCCACAAGATGACCGTCAAACGTTTTGAAGCGGCTTTTTACCGTACCGTCTTCGGAGTATTGCGTTGCATCTATTGTTAATGCGGGCAATGAAAATTCATTCGCTAGTTTCTGGCGCAGCTCTTTGGAAAGATTAGTCATAGCTTCGAAAGACTGGGCCTGTTTCTGCCATAGCCATTCATACACCTGTTTGGCGCGGAATTTTTTTTCCCCCAGTTCTTCGAAATACGATTCAATATCCTGAAGCGAAAGATTCCTGATATTATTTTGCGCCGCTTTTATCATGACGCAAAGGTACGGGTTAAAGCGGCTACTGGTTGTAGGCGCCTTTCATCATTTCACCCATATTCCGTACAGTATAGCCGGCAGTTGAAAAGGAGTAGTCTGTTTTTGTGATGCTCATTGTTTCAATTACTTTTTTATCGTTTTTTTCCATTTCTGCCATAAAAAGGCCTTTTCCCAATTCAGGGATGTCCCCAATATCATTTCCCGGTAGCGCCCCCCTGCTGCCCGGTCCTTTTGCTAGTCCCATCGACATCGGCAATGCAGAATTAAAATCCACTTTAGCGAACCATATATCTGTTTTGCCTTTTTCGTTCGTTACTTCATATTCTTCTGCGGGGTAACCGCATATTGTTTTTGTATTACCTGTTTTTTTGAAACTGCTTTTTGTTCTTGCGCTGTCTTTTGAATAGCGGTTATCTTTAGCGAAATCCCTTGCCTTGTTCATAAAGGCTTTCATGTTCATCACAATAATGCTCTTCTCTTTTTCACTCACGATCATCATGTTTCCTTCTTTTGTATAAATGATCATCGAGTTGTCTTTTGATTCAGGTTTCATTGCGGTATAGTCGCCATTACTGGTGAAGTAGTAAGAAAGGGTGCCGTCTTTTTTATCGCTTACTTTCTGAACAACATTCTTATCAAATTTTATTTCAGCGGGTAATTTAAAATCGGTGGTTTGTGCAAATGCGGAAACGCTTAATACGAGGGCGGAGAATAAGGTTATCTTTTTCATTCGTTTCATTTTTTGTAGATGCCGAATTTACGCATGATTAGCGAAGGTTTTGAAAACGTGAATTAGTTTGTTTCAGCAAAGAATGCAAAATAGGAAGGAGTGCAAAGAAATTCCTGAAATCAACCTTGTCATTTTGCCTTCATTGTTGCTTTGTGCGAAACATAAAATTGTTTTACTTTTCCTTCCATTATGAAGACAGCTTTTATAGTAGACGCGGTAAGAACACCCATCGGTAAATATGGCGGTGTACTCAGTAATATACGGCCGGATGATATGCTGGCGCATGTTATCCGCACCTTACTGGTGCGCAACCCATCAATAGATGTATTTGAAATTGAAGATGTGATTGCAGGCGATGCCAACCAGGCCGGTGAAGACAACCGTAATGTTGCAAGAATGGCTTCTTTACTGGCAGGGTTACCGGTTTCTATTGCAGGCAATACAGTAAACCGTTTATGCGCCTCCGGTTTGCAGGCAATTATGGATGCTGCGAGACAGGTACTATGCGGGGATGCAGAACTGATTATTGCCTGCGGGGTAGAAAGTATGACAAGGGCGCCGTTTGTTATGCCTAAAGCGGCGAATCCATTTCAAAGAAACAATGAAGTATTTGACACAACCCTTGGTTGGCGCTTTACTAACAGCAAGCTGGCTGAACAGTATTATCCCTATTCAATGGGAGAAACAGCAGAGAACGTGGCGAAGAAATGGAATATATCAAGGGAAGAGCAGGATGCATTTGCATTGCATTCACAGGAAAAATATTTTGCGGCCAAAGAAGCGAATAAATGGGATGATGAAATAGCGCCGATAGAAGTATATAACGACCGGCTGGTAAGCTGGATTATTCATGATGAACATCCGCGTCAAACTTCTTTGGAAAAACTGGCTTCATTAAGACCGGCATTTGCAAAAGACGGAACGGTAACAGCCGGTAATTCGTCCGGTATAAATGATGGGGCCGCAGCACTGTTGATTGCCAGCGAAGAAGCAGTTAAGAAATTTGAATTAACGCCATTGGCCAGGGTAGTGTCAATGGGTGTTGCCGGTGTGGATCCTGCTATAATGGGTATCGGCCCTGTGCCGGCTACAAGAAAAGCATTGCAGCGTGGGGGATTAAGCATTAATGATATCAACCTTATAGAATTGAATGAGGCTTTCGCTTCTCAGTCCATTGCCTGCATCAGGGAACTGAAGTTGGATGCAGATAAAATAAACGTAAATGGCGGGGCAATTGCTCTTGGTCATCCGTTAGGTTGTAGTGGTGCCCGTATTTCAACAACGCTTTTACATGAAATGAACCGTAGCGGGTCAAAATATGGATTAGCGACGATGTGTGTGGGGGTAGGACAGGGTGCTAGTGTTATTTATGAGAGGATTGCCTGAACTGGGTCCCGATAACTATGGGGATAGAAGATTGTTGAGATTTATAGGATAATAAGATAAAGAGTTTTTATTGGCTGACGATTTGGGTGGAAATAACTTTTGTCGGATGTTGAAGACAACTGTTTTTGGCTCTTATAGGCAATATACGCCTGTTCTTTCGCCTGATAACAGGGAAAAGCTGTATGATTTATTACAAAATGAGCAAGGATGGCAGAATCTCATCAAATCAATTTTATGATTTGTTTGTGCGGATAATGATACCATTGCTGATATGGTCTATCTGATATTCTGAACCTCAATCAACATCAGTTTTTTTCTTTTGGGGGAGGTGGAGGCATTTCTTCATCAGGGGTAGTTTTAGGTTGTGCCCCGGCTTCAGCCGCAATGCCAAATAACCGGATGAATTGTTTTAATGAGTTTTCATTTTTATCAGTGAATTGAACTTCCAGCATGTTATTCAGGTGATCATTACTGTAACTGCCGCCATAACTTACGATATGATCGAAGCCTTTAATGAAATCCTGGAAGGCAGGATCCTGGGCAGCCGTATTGCTTTTTGCCTGCATAACCAATGTAAAGATTGATTTCAGGTCGAGGGTTACAAAAAGAGGCTCGGCTGTATATTGTTGTATCCATTGCGGTGATCCGGATAGGGAAGTTTTTGTAATAAACCGGCTGGCCGCCTGTGGCGATAATGATACTACGAAAAGATGATCATCATATTGCAAGCCTTTTTTCAGGCCGCCGAGAAACTGGGCGGCTTTTCCGTTCGAAAAGGCAGCGCTGTCTTTATTATTTCTGAAAGACTGTACCAGTTTTTCAAACTTTGTTTTATCGCCAATGCTGCCGGTAAGAAAGAGTTGCAAACCTCCAAGGTTCTGTGTTACTGAATCATCCATGGCAAACTCATCTGCTTTTACAATTGCGATGCTTAAGTCCCCCTTTAAAGCACCTGCATAATCCTGTTCCTTCACAGGAGAATTTTTTAAAGCATCCTTCATTAAATCTTTTACCCCCGATATTTCAAAGATGGATTTGAAAAGGGCGGCAGGATAGTTGATTGAAATATAGGCCAGCACTTCTCCTTCTGGCAGGCGGCTGGCCGCATCGGTATTTATTTTATTTCCAGGGTATAGACGGTAAAGAGAATCTACAGGCTTTGCGAGATAATTTTTTGTTTGCCAGGTTATTTTACCATTTTCAAAATTTAGTACAGCTGCTTTTATCCCTCCTTTTAATTGAGGAGGCATATTAATTGGTTTTGTTTTTTTACCGAAAAGGTTCTTGAGCGGTTTAAAGCTACTGGTCGACCACATACGGATATCCCCATCTTCTTTCATCAATGTTGTAAAGCGGCCATCTTTGCTGTACGAGTTAGTTATTTTCGGAGTCAATAATTTTATACAACGGTCTGTAAGGATCTTAAATTTATTTTCTGTGGCTGCTGTCATTGCCTTTGTTGTTTTTGCAGAGCGGAATTCATTATTATTTTCTCCTACTGTTATTACAGCGATATCTTTATTCCAGCCAAATACACCTCCCTGGTCAATTAATACTTTATTGGTGCCGATTGCTTTAGCGGGCCGGTTTTTGAATAATTTCTGAATGGCATTCGAAAACTGGTTTGCATCTTTCATCCGGATAAATACAGCACCATAACCATTCTTCGGATTCTTTTCATCTGTAACGATAGCAACCAATACTTCGGGTTGTTTATCAAGCCCCAGGCTATCCGTGTTAAATAATAACGGTTTTAATTCTTCTGGTGCTTTTTCTGTAATTTTTCCAAACAACTTTGATTGGGTAAACTCTTCCCATGTCATCTTTGATTTCAGTCGGCTGCTGTTGAAGCTGATAATGGCAGAAGCATTTTCTGGAAGATAGCGGATAAGGTCGGTTTGTGCTGAAGCGATAAAGGTCGTAAGCAATACAAAAAGTAAGGAAGCGGATTGTTTAAGAATTTTCATTTTATAAGTTTTTAAAAAGAATAGTCCGGTAGTGAGGCAATAAGGATTTTTGTTTGCTCGCCGGTTCTTAAGTCTTTCAAAGTACAAATATTTTCTTTTAATTCATTGCTCCCGATAATTGCAGCGTAGGGTATATTTTTCTTCTCCGCGTATTTGAACTGTTTGTCCATTTTGCCGGCTTCGTGGTATAATTCGCAGGGGATGCCTTTGGCCCTTAATTGCTGCGCGGCAGTAAATGCAAGCCTGCTTTCATTTTCTCCCAGGTTAAAGAAAAGTACCTGGGTACCTGTATGCACTTCTTCCGGGAACAATTTTAATTCTTCCATCACATCATAGATGCGGTCCACGCCGAATGAAATACCAACACCGGGAATATTGGGTACGCCAAACAAACCGGTAAGGTCATCATAACGTCCACCGCCGCCGATGCTCCCCATTTGTACATTGTTGGCTTTTACTTCGAAGATGGTACCGGTGTAATAGTTGAGGCCGCGGGCAAGAGTGAAATCAATCGTGAGTTGTGAAGGGTGAGCCGTGAGTAAAGACAGTAATGTTTCTAACTCTTCGATTCCTTTTTTGCCGGAGTCGATGTTGCCTAAGAGCTGTTTTGCTTTATTCAGCTTTTCTTCATTGCTGCCATCTATAGAAAGATAGCTTTCGATTATTTCTATTTGTTCATTATTCAACCCACGTTGCAGCAATTCTTCTTTTACTTTTTCCAGGCCAATCTTATCCAGCTTATCTATAGCAACAGTAATGTCCGTCATTTTATCGCTGCCGCCGCAGCGTTCTGCCAATGCAGATAAAATTTTGCGGTTGTTTATTTTTAGTTCAATAGCAACGCCGAGTTTTTTAAACGCGGTCAAATAAATAATAGCGAGTTCTACTTCATTCAATAAAGAATTACTTCCAACAACATCCGCGTCGCATTGATAAAACTCACGGTAACGGCCTTTTTGCGGTCGGTCGGCACGCCATACTGGTTGTACCTGGTAACGTTTGAATGGAAAAGTCAATGTGCCCTGGTTCATGGCAACATATCTTGCAAAGGGAATCGTAAGATCATACCGCAATGCCCGTTCTGTTAGATTTTTATCATTCTTTCCTTCTATTACTTTTTCAAAGGCGGCCTTTGCTTTATCGATATTTTTTGGATCATTCAATCCGTTGTTGAGAATTTTAAAGATCAGTTTATCCCCTTCCTCCCCATATTTACCCATTAGTGTTTCCATGTTCTCCATGGCAGGGGTTTCCAATGGCTGAAACCCATACAATTCAAAAACATTCCGGATTGTATTTAAAATATAATTCCGCTTGCGAACAACCTCCGGTCCAAAATCCCTTGTACCTTGTGGTAAGCTGACATTTACTTTTGCCATTGCTGGAAGTTTCTTTTAATTGTAGTTTAAGTTTAGCTGTAGGCTTTAAGCGATAAGCTATAAGCGGTAGCTCAGTAAGCCGCGTTGCCTACAGTTTATAGCCTATTACTTCTTCTTTTGAATATTTGCTCAGGATTGCATCACATGCATCGTCAATTAGCTTATATACATCATGAAACCCATCTTCTCCTCCATAATAAGGATCGGGTACATCCCTGTTTTCGCCAGGAAATAATTCATTCAATAAAAAGTCAACCTTTTCAGGCTTGAATTTTTTACCGACTACATATTTCATGTCTGATAAAACATCCCCTGCCAGTACATAGATTTTATTATAGCGGTCAAAATCTTCGGGTGTGATTGTTCTTGCCCGTTGTTTGCTGATATCAATGCCATGCAGCCTTGCTACTTTCTGCGATAAATGATGCGGGGCATCGCCGGTATGATACCGGTTGGTACTCGCACTTTCTATTTTCCAATCCAAACCTGCCTTTTCCACTTTATCCTGTAAAATACCTTCGGCCAACGGGCTGCGGCAGATATTTCCAAGACAAACCATTAAAATTTTCATGGGGCGAAGATAATTAATTGATAATGCATAACGGATAAATAAGAAGCTGCTTCATTAATGAGCAATACTTGCATTTGTTAATTATCTATTATCCATTCATTACCCTTTATGGATTCCTTTTTACCCCGCATCTCATTTTAAAAGTATAGCCATGACTAACAATGAAATCATGAAAGCGGATTTGCTGGATATATTATTCGAGCACCGCAATAAATCGTATGGAGCCTATACACTCCGTCGGTATTATAATAACCGTTTGCTGATTGCTTTGGGAATTGCACTTTCAGCAGTTGTTTTGTTCTTTTTGATATCATTATTGAATGACTCAAAAAGTCAAGATGATTCCTGGGACAGAAATAATAATAAGGCGGTAGTTCTTACTGCTGTTGATTTAAAGAAGGAAGAAAAAGAAATACCGCCACCTCCGCCACCGCCGAAGAAACCGGAGCCTGTTGCTGAAGTAAGGGATCTTCCAATTAAAGTAGCTCCCGATAACGAAGCAGATCCTATACCCGATCAGGATCAAATAAAAGAAAGTATAATATCCGATAAAACAGTTGACGGAAAGACTTCTGAAGACCCGAATGCAAAAACGGCAAATGCTGTAACTGATAAGGGAACTGTAAGTGAAGAACCTGAAAAGAAAGAAATTGATTTTAAACCTGAGGAAAGAGGTCCCAGTTATCCGGGTGGCCCCGAAGCATTGGCCTTATTTTTTTCTAGAATGCTGAGCTCGCCAACAGACCTTGAACCCGGGGAGAGAAAAGTTGTATTGGTAAGATTTATAGTTGGGGCAGATGGATCAATTACAAAAGCAGAAGTAATACAAAGCGGTGGTGATAGTTATGATAGGGAGGTGTTGCGGGCTTTTAAACGAATGCCCAAATGGAACCCGGCTATTCAGAATGGTATAAAAGTGGCGACGTCATTTACCCAGCCGGTAACATTTATTGGTGTTGAACAATAAATGTTATTGATAAAATAATGTTGCAACCGCTTCGGGTTATTAGCAAAAGTGTGAAACTGGTTACCGGAAAATCTGATACAAATCACATACCGGTTAAGTTTTGAAACTTATGGCATATAGCCCGCAGCTTTTTTATAAATAGCCTGTAAGAAGTGATTTGGTGTAAAAAATTGGGTTAAATTGCTATCCCCAAAAAGGAAAAAGAAATGCTGGAAGAATACGAAAATAAGAAAAGGAAACAGATAGGGCAGATGCGGTCGATAATGGATTATGGCATGGGGGTATTGATGCTGGTAGCAGGTATTTTATTTTTATTTCACGATAAATTTAATATACCGTTGGGCAATGAGAAGCCCACATTATTAGATCAGTTTTTTGGCGGACTTTGTTTATTGTATGGCTGCTGGCGTATTTACAGAGGGTATAAAAAAAATTATTTTAAATGATCAGTAGTTTTTCGCGAAACCTGTTACGAGCAACAAAACAGGTGGTTTACATTATCACCGTAGTGGCGGTGATAAGCGGTTGCGCTTCGCCGGCTGACACAAAAAATGACGACACAAGAACAGAAGGCACTATCAATATTAGCTCTGATGAGTCTTTCAAACCGGTTATTGATTCGCAGGTAAAAGTATTTGAGGCGCTTCATCCTGATGCGCACATAATTGTACATTATAAGCCTGAGGCGGATTGTTTCAGGGACCTTGCGGTAGATAGCATCCGTATGGTGATTGTGACCAGGAAGGCGACAAAAGAAGAAGAAAACTTCCTGGTAGACTCCATGAAGGTGGCGCCGGAACAAATGATTGTGGCCCGGGATGCAATTGCAGTTATATTAAACAAGGACGCAAAAGATACCCTTTTTACTATACCGGAGATAAAGCAGATACTTACAGGTAAGTTTACCAAAAATTTAATCCCTGTATTTGATGGGCTGAAGGCAACCAGTACGGTACGTTTTATCGTCGATTCTTTATTAAAAGGCGATACCCTGTCATCAAAAGTGGTGGCCGGTAAAACTAGTGAAGAAGTGATTGACTATGTTGCTAAAACGCCGGATGCCATCGGCTTTATAGGTGTCAACTGGATAGGCAACCCTGAAGATTCAACGCAGTTAAGTTATTTGACAAAGGTGAAGATAGCAAAATTGGAAAGGCCGGACATGAAAGGTGTTTATACGACCCCGGTACCCGGAACGATCTATACATTGCATTATCCGCTGGTACGTGATTTGGTATACATCATGAAGGAAAGACACAATGGATTGGCACATGGATTCGCCAGTTTCTTGAGTGGGGAAAGAGGACAGTTGATTTTTAAAAGGGCTTACCTGGCGCCGATGCAAAAAGATTTACGGATTCGGCCGGTAAAGCTCAGGGACGAATAGAAGAACTGATTATATTTACAACTCTTAAACGTGAATAGAAAAATGAAGAAAACTTCAATTGCATTAATGGTGGCTGGTATCATCAGCATCACAAATCTGATGGCACAAACCATCCAGGACGGCATTAATCACCTTTACGCAGACAGAGACCAAAGCGCAAAAGGCGTATTTGACAAACTAATTGCTGCGAACCCCAACAATCTTGACGCTATTTACTGGCTGGGCCAGACGTATATTGAAATGGGCGATATAAAATCTGCCGGGGATTTATACGATAAAGCACTTGCAACAAACGGAAATGCCCCACTTATATTGGTAGGACGTGGCCAGGTTGATTTGGCTAATAATAAAACCAATGAAGCCCGTCAACGTTTTGAAGCTGCAATTACAGCCAGCAAAACCAAGAAAGGAGACGATCCAAACATACTGAATGCAATTGGAAGAGCAAATATTCACGAAAAAGCTGGCGATATAGCATACGCGATTGATAAATTAAAAATTGCCGCTGACCGTGACCCTAAAAATGCTGATATATTTTTGAACCTCGGCGATGCTTATCGTAAAACGCATGATGGCGGGCTCGCGGTTACTAACTACGATAAAGCTATTGCGGTAAACCCTGCTTTTGCTAGAGCAGAATACCGCAAGGCAAAAATTTATGAAACACAGAAGAACTGGGAGGTCTTCCTGGATAACCTGAGCAAGACCACTTCTATGGATCCTAAATTCGCTCCTGCCTACTATGATCTTTATTATTATTACTTATACAGGCAGAAATATGATGAAGCGGATGGCTTTGCAAAAAAATACATAGAGAATTCGGATGCAGATGTACAAACAAATTACCTGCGTGCACAAACATTGTGGGCGAAGAAGGATTATGACGGAGCGATAGGAATATTAAAAGATATTGTGGCAAAAGCAGGAGATAAAGCTAAACCAAGAACATATAAATTACTTGCATACGCCTATGCTGATAAAGGAGACACTGCGAGTGCAAAGGATTATGTCGACCAGTATTTTGCTAAAGCAACTGACGAGGAAATAATTGCCCAGGACTGGATATTGAAAGGGGCTATATATGGCACTTTAACCAAAGATGATAATATTGTATTGCAGAGCCTTGAAAAAGCAGTAAGCTTGGATACAGTATACAGCAGCAAATGGGATTTGTTACAAAGTTCTTATGATGTAGCAAAAACAAAAGGCAATAAATGTCTTCAAGGGGCGATAGGCCTATTGATGTATAAAACAAGAAAAATACCTTATCAATACGATTTATTTAATTCCGGGCTTTCTTATTACCAGTGTGGAAGTTATACTAAAGCAGACAGCGTTTTTCAATTATATAATACGGCATATCCAGATAGTATTTATGGATATTATTGGAGCGCATTGACAAATCTGGCTTTAGATACAACTTTATCCGCAGAGCCATATCTTTCACAAATGGTGAATGGATTTAAAAAGACCCTCGATTTAGCGGGTGGCAACAAGGACTTGTATAAGGCACAAGCTATCAGGTCAAGTTTGTATTTGGCAGGTATTTATAATAACACAAAAAAGGATAGAGATTCTGCTTTATACTTTGTCAATAAAGGCCTTGAGTTTGATAATGCTAACCCTAACCTTAATGGTATAAAAGCAGCCTTGGAAAAGAAAGCAGGTCCTTCTAAACCGGCCAAATCAAATAGCGGTGGAAGCAAACCATCTGCTTTCATCAAGCAGGAAGCAGACAATAAATCTGCAACAGCAGCAAAGAAATAAATTCTAAAAAATATTTTCCATATCCCCGGTTATTTCAAGCCGGGGATTTTTGTTTTGGATCAAATCATATTTAATGGTTTTAGTATTATAATTTATTAAGGTAGTTTGATTGTGCTGCCTTATTTTTGCCTGCCTGCCT
>JAFDYH010000027.1:3047-5047 GCA_018267535.1 Bacteroidota bacterium | reverse complement strand
TATTTGCGGTTGGCCTTGTTGTCCTTTTGATGGTGCTGACACATTTATTAGGACCAAAGCGTAAAACAACTGATAAGTTACAAACATTCGCCAGCGGGATTGAAACGCACGGTGATGCCCGTCACCCGATGGCAATCAAGTATTTTTTGACAGCCATATTGTTTGTACTGTTTGATGTGGAAGTAATTTTTTTCTATCCTTATGCCGTAAACTTTAAAGGCCTGGGGTGGGAAGGATTTTTCGCCGTATTGTTATTCGTGGCTTTCTTTTTATGTGGTTTTATTTACATAATAAAGAAAGGGGCGCTGAAGTGGGAGGATTAAATGGATGGATAATTAATCAGTTAATAATTGATAATCGGGGAACTTTGAAGCAGATCATGTGTTATTATTAATGGAGTAAGAATTATCAATTATCTAATTATAAATTTTCAATTATGTCCCGTCCCGTATCATATAATATAAAGCAAAAGCCGATGGTGTCTGATATCAGCATGGTCGGTGAGATGCCTGATGGTCACCAGGGGGAAGGATTTTTCGCTACTTCATTAGATAAAGTAATCGGGTTAGCAAGAAAAAATTCTATCTGGCCTTTGCCTTTTGCTACTTCCTGTTGCGGTATTGAGTTTATGGCGACGATGGGTTCGCATTATGACCTGGCCCGTTTCGGTTCAGAAAGGGTAGGGTTCTCCCCACGTCAGTGCGACTTATTAATGGTAATGGGAACAATTGCAAAAAAGATGGGACCGGTTGTAAAGCAGGTGTATTTGCAAATGGCAGAGCCCCGATGGGTATTGGCCGTTGGCGCCTGTGCAAGCAGCGGTGGTATATTCGATACATATAGCGTATTGCAGGGCATTGATCAGGTTGTACCGGTGGATGTTTATGTGCCGGGATGCCCGCCAAGGCCGGAAGCGATAATAGATGGTGTAATGCGGATACAGGATTTGGTTGGCAAAGAAAGCCTGAGAAGAAGAAGCAGTGAAAAGTATAAGGCGTTGTTGGAAAGCTATGGGATACAGTAAGGGCCTCATCAAACCTCTCCCAGGGAGGGGGCTTAAGAGCCTTTATATATATTGAAATAAACAAAACTTCGGAATGTCCGAAGCCTCTCCTTTGGAGAGGTTGGAGGGGTCTATGTCTTTGACGAATGATATAATAAAGGAAAAACTGATTGGAAAATTCGGCGACCAGGTTACTGGTTTCGAAGAGTCTTATGGTATGCTTTCTTTTGAAGTGCAGAAGGAAGTAAACCTGAAAGTGCTAACGTTTCTTTTTGATGACGCTGAACTGAAGTTCCGTTTCATGACGGATTTGTGTGGAGTGCATTTCCCGGATAATAAAGGAAAAGAGTTAGGGGTTGTGTACCATTTGCATAACCTGGAAGATAATGTGAGGATAAGGCTTAAAGTATTTACCGACATTACTCAACCCGATATCTATACAGCCACAGGTTTATTTTCCAGCGCCAACTGGCAGGAAAGGGAAACCTATGATTTTTATGGAATCAATTTTGTTGGTCACCCCAAACTGAAAAGAATACTGAATGTGGATGAGATGGATTATTTCCCGCTGCGGAAAGAATATCCCTTGGAAGATCAGAGCCGTATTGATAAGGACGATGAAATGTTTGGTCGTGGAGGCCGTTTAGGTTTCGGTGATGAAAAATCGACTCATGGCACTATAGCTGAAGACGAAAAACATAGCGATGGGAGTGCGATTATCTGAGCCTCATTCCGATCTTCTCCTTAGGAGAAGGCCATAAATGCACAAACCCTGCTTTCAGGAAATACTCAATAATATTGAGAATTTCCGAATATGATGAATGGTTGATAAAGTTGACGTGGTAGAAATAATGCTTGGATTTGGAATGCAGCACCGTCCTTCTCTGAAGGAGAAGGATAAGAGGATGAGGTCTTGATGAGTAGGGAACAGAAAGCACAAGAGAGCGACGCAACAGAAGTATAATAGTAGCAATGTAGTTTGGCTCATAAAAAATAT
>JAFDYH010000027.1:0-3002 GCA_018267535.1 Bacteroidota bacterium | reverse complement strand
ACCACCACCACGCTGAACCTGGGGCCCACGCACCCGGCCACGCATGGTGTGATGCAGAATATTCTCGAGCTGGATGGGGAGCGGATTGTATCCACAGAACAAACCATCGGTTATATACACCGCGCCTTTGAGAAAATCGCTGAGCGCAGACCGTTATACCAGATTACTCCACTTACCGATCGCCTGAATTATTGTTCTTCGCCGCTCAACAACATGGGCTGGCACCTTACCTGCGAAAAATTGCTGGGTGTAAAAACGCCGAAACGGGTGGATTATCTCCGTGTAATTATAATGGAGCTGGCGAGAATATCAGATCATTTGATCTGTAACTCGATTGTTGGTGTGGACAGCGGCGCTTACACAGGCTTTCTATATGTAATGCAGTACCGCGAACTGATTTATGAAATATATGAGGAAATATGCGGCTCAAGGCTAACGACGAATATTGGCCGCATTGGTGGTTTTGAAAGGAACTTTAATGATATAGCGTTTACAAAAATTCAAAAATTCCTTGATGAATACCCGGCTGTATTGAAAGAGTTTGAAAACCTGTTTACCCGCAACAGGATATTTATGGATAGAACAATAGGCGCCGGTCCTATCAGCGCCGAACGTGCATTGAACTATGGGTTCACTGGTCCCAATCTTCGTGCGGCGGGGGTTGATTATGATGTTCGTACACAGAACCCCTATTCCAGTTACGAAGATTTTGATTTTACAGTTCCTATTGGTTCAACGGGTGATTGCTATGATCGCTTCCTGGTGCGCAATGAGGAAATGTGGCAAAGTATCAGCATTATAAAACAGGCGATGCAGAAACTGGAGCAATTTAAAGGGGCAGAAGCGGAAGTTTATCATGCCGACATTCCTGCGTATTATCTTCCTGAAAAGAAAGATGTATACACAAAAATGGAAGCGTTGATCTGGCATTTCAAAATCATCATGGGTGAAATTAATATGCCTAAAGGCGAAGTATATAATTCTGTAGAAGGGGCGAATGGCGAGTTAGGATTTTATTTTATCAGTGATGGTGGCCGCACACCTTATCGTCTGCATTTCCGCAGGCCTTGTTTTATTTATTACCAGGCTTACGAGGAATTGACAAAAGGGGCGATGCTGAGCGATGCGATTATAGTAATGTCATCCCTGAACCTGATAGCAGGGGAGATGGATGCGTAAAAAATATGCAAATATGCTGGTATGAAAATGTGATAATGATTTCGTGATTAGAGGAAATTTTCACACCTGCGTATTCTCAAATTTTCAAATTAATATGGCTTTTTCAGAACAGAAATTAAAAGAAGTTGAATCAATCATTGCACGTTATCCTGCGGGAAGGCAAAAAAGTGCTTTGTTGCCGGTGCTCCATTTGGCGCAGCAGGAATTTGGCGGGTGGCTGAGCAGCGAAACGATGGATTATGTAGCTTCTTTATTAAAACTGGAACCGATTGAGGTATACGAAGTGGCTACTTTTTACAGCATGTATAATTTAAAACCTGTAGGTAAGTACATGTTTGAAGTTTGCCAGACAGGCCCTTGTATGCTGAATGGAAGCGATGATATTATAAGCTACATCAGGGAAAAGCTGGGTATTAAGCCCGGCGAAACAACCGCTGATGGTTTGTTTACATTAAAAACAGTAGAGTGCCTTGGCGCCTGTGGTTATGCGCCAATGATGCAGATGGGTAAAACATACAGGGAGCATTTGACAAAAGAAAGAATAGACGCGATTGTAGAGGAATGCAGGAGTAAAGCAGCCTTAAATAATTAATAAATCAGAACTTATGCAGGCAATTGTTCCCTATATGACTTTTAATGGCAACGCAAAAGAAGCGCTGGCTTTTTATGCGAAAGCATTTAATGGTAAAGTTTTGTTTCAGCAAACTTTCGGAGAATCGCCAATGGATTCCAGGCCGGATTATAAAGATAAGATCATGCACGCCACTTTCCAGGCGGGTGATTTGACATTTATGGTTTCAGATTGTATGCCTGACCAGCCGGTAGGAGGCGGTACAAATACAAGTTTGTCTATGAACTTTGAAACAGTGGATGCTATTGATAAAACATTCGCGGCTTTATCCGAAGGTGCAACAATTACAATGCCCTTGCAGGATACATTCTGGGGCGCGAAGTTTGGGATGCTGGTTGATAAGTATGGCATCAACTGGATGTTTAACCATGATTATGCTAAAAAATAAAAACCATGCGGTTTGTTTTAGCCATATTTGTTTTGCTTTTTGTCAGTTTTAATGGATTTGCACAAAAAGATACGGCTGCTGTATTAGCAGCAGTAATGAGATTGGAAAAAGCGTTGGTAGATAAAGACAAGGTAACTTTAACCGCTTTGTTGCATAAAGATGTGGCTTATGGTCATTCAAGCGGGTGGGTACAAACAAAGAAGAATGTTGTAGAGGATATGCTTAGCGGTTTCCTGGAGTATAAAAAATTCAGCGATAATTCTTTCCTGATCGACGTAAGTATGGAAAAGGCCATAGTGAAAGAGAAAGTAACAGTAGCTGGTGTAAGGGATGGAAAGCCGTTTGATCTGGCTTTGTTTGTAATGGAAGTATGGTTGAAGAATAAGGCAGGATGGCAATTATATGCAAGACAGAGTACGAAGTTGTAAGAAATGAAATTGAGCTATAAATTTTACCTGGTTTTATCACTTGTTTTTCTCATTGCATTTGTTGTGTTGATGAGATTGAATTCCGGGTTCAGCTATTTTTTTGTGGGATTGGGAATAGGGGCAGCGTTAAGGTCACTATATGAATATTATAAAAAAGGAAAGCAGGCTCCTTAATTAAGGATATCGGTATATGGGTAGAAAATTATTAATAGATAAAGTAAATGTTCCGGGTATCAGGGGGTATGAAGTATATCGCCGCGAAGGGGGTTACCGCAGCGTGGAGAAAGCTTTGAAAACACTAAGCCCTGACCAGGTAACAGAAGAAGTAAAGAAAAGCGGGTTGCGTGGCCGTGGCGGCGCCGGTTTTCCTACCGGA
>JAFDYH010000279.1:5752-7216 GCA_018267535.1 Bacteroidota bacterium | reverse complement strand
AGCGGCTACAGTACCCGAAGGGCCCGCGCCAATCACCAATACATCAGTTTTTTCAGTATGCATAGTTCTTAAGTTAGTATTCGGTTAATTATTGTCGTAAAACGCGACCCGATAACTATCGCCTTGTCAAACGTAAGAACGCTAAGTAATGAAGCCGTCTCACGCTTTTTTACACTTCAGCAATGTATGACTTAATCCGATGTTATCGACCTGTTCTATAATTTTAAAACCCGCGTCATGAATACATTTTATAAACACCCGCGAATCATACATCTGGCTATTGCCATTTGCCAAAGCGGTAAAATAAATAGAAGTTTGCTGTAAACAAAATGCAGCCGTTTCAAAACGCTGTGTATCCCAGAAGGCTTCCAATATCAGCACATACCCATTATCATCAATTGCTTCAGCACATCTTTTCAAAATAGAAACTATTTCTGCTTCTGAAAAACAATCCAGGAACTGGCTCATCCAAATGGCATCGGCCCCTTTGGGTAGTTTTTGCTTTTCATCCAAAAGGTTAACAGGATAAAACGAAACCCGGTCAGTCAATCCCAACTCTTCTATCCTTTTTTTCGCCATATTCGCCTGGCCGGGTAAATCAACGATCGTTACATGAACATCATCTTTAAACCGGACAGAAGCAATAGCCCATTTACCGGTATTACCACCAATATCCAATATATTTTTGATGCCCTCTTTATAAACAAGTGGTAATACTTTGGGAAAAGCTATATCAGAAAAGAAATGATCGAAAGCAAACCAGCTTTTCTGAATATGGGGTGGTAATTGCGAAAGGCCTTCGTAGACAGTAGGCCAGTTGCCCAGCTCTTTTAATCCTTCCGGTTTTTCATTTCGTATACTTTCTTCCAAATGAAAAAGGCCTTTATAGTTTACGTCCTGTATAAAGTCCATATTCACCCGGGTGAGCGGATCGTGCAGGATAAAATAACCGGTCCTCGCCAAAACATATTTTCCATTATTGACCGTTATCAGCTCCATCCCCAACGATGACTCCAATAAAACCCTTACACCATAATTGGACAATTTTACTTTTTTGGCAATCTCTTCGAGTGTAATTCCTATTGAACCGCTTTCTTCAATAACAGTCAATATCCCTGTATCCCTTGTAACCTTTGCAACCTGGAATATTACCGGGCCAAATGCAATAAGTTGTGCCTGGTGTTTTGCCGAGAGTGCCGTTTTCTTATCCTTACTAAAAAAATCCATTCAATATTTTTATAAATAACGATTATTAAATTATATCGCTTTTTGTAAAACAATTGCCGCATTACAACCACCAAACCCAGAAGCCGTTTTCAAACAGTTCTTAATATTTCCTTCTTTTAAACGGCTTACTACGTTTACACTTTTTGTAGTGCCGGGTTCGGCGTACCCAAGGGTCGGTAAAACTACATTTTCTTTTAAAGAATGTAACGACACCACTGTTTCAATCAACCCTGCAGC
>JAFDYH010000279.1:0-5681 GCA_018267535.1 Bacteroidota bacterium | reverse complement strand
GCTTCCATTTCATCATTATATATTGTAGCCGTGCCATGTGCAGAAATAAAATCAATGTCGCCTTTATTCAAACCGGATTCTTTCATCGCCGAACGAATGGCTTCGTATAATTCCTGACCCGTACGGGAAGGTCCCGAAATATGATTAGCATCGTTACTTACAGAACCACCGGTAAGCTTATAAGTGATTTTATCCGATGGTTTATGAACGGACAGTATCACCGTTGCTGCACCTTCTCCCAGGGTTATTCCATTTCTTGCGGCATCAAAAGGTTTACAGGGTTCTGCACTTATTGCCTGGAAAGATTGAAACCCGGAAAAAATAAATTTTGAGATAACATCTGCACCCGCTATTACAGCATGATCATATTTACCGGATTGCAATAAACGCATCCCTGTAATAAGGGCAACAAGACCTGAAATGCAGGCATGTGATACAATAACGGGGGTTGAAATAAACCCGAAATGTCCGGCGACAATCTTCGCTGAGCTTCCTAAAGAGACCCTTTCTTTCAAATCTTGCGGCTCATCGCCTGTTTCAATTAAACTGATATTCCCTTTTGTTGATGAAACGATGAGCACTGTTCTTTCATCGTGCGCTGAAACGGTGGATTTACTAAGAGCTTCTTCAATTGAAGCAATCAGCAGTTGCTCAAATTTTGTTTTTAATTTATCGCGATTTAAAAAAAACTCATCTCCTATCAATGACGCGTAAACCGGTTGAGGAGAAAGCTTGGTATTTTCTTGCAATTTTATTCCTGAAACACCTTTGGAAAGATTGGTAAAGTTTTCAGCAGATGTACTACCGACAGGAGACACGATATTATCAGATACTATATAAACCTCTCTCATTACTTAAAGCCCATCTTCTTTTTCCACTCCTCAAAAAAAGAAGGGTTGGTTAACTGCAGTACAGATGTTTCTTTGTCTAAAAAAACCTGGATAGAAGAACCGGTTGCCACTAATTCATTCCTGTCCAGGCTGTATAATTTATATTCAAAATGCAATTTGGCGGCCTCGGTTGGTAAAAAAATAGTTTCTACTACTACTCTATCACCATATCGCAACGATCGTTTATAGCTACAGTCGATATGAACGATAGGTATGATAATGTTTCTCCTGTAAAAATCCAGGTATCCAATCCCATATTTATTACCGAACGCTTCACGGCCATCTTCAAAGTAACGGACATAGTGTCCATGCCATACGATACCGAGCGGGTCAGCTTCGTTAAAACGCACCAATACTTCTGTCCTTTCTGATAAAAGTTTACTCATCCATTAAATTTTCACAAGGCAAGTCTTTTTATTAAAGACCGTTGTTCTTCTTCCAGGTTTTATATTTATCCCCTGCTGAATCTAAAACATTATAAACCACCTTAGCCCAGTAATTTCTCAGGCTGAAACCGCCCCCTTTTTCACTAAATTTTTCGCTGTACAATACTTTATTATTGGAAAGGTCAATAAAAACAAGATAAGCCGTTCCTCTTTCTTTTGGTTTACTCATTGATTCCATTATAATCATAACACCCATACCCTTCTTACCACTGAAACTGTACGATTTGACTACTTTTTCTACATCCGCCGGGGATAAATGATTTTCATCATCACCGCCAGTTGATTTCGCCTTATCAATATCAATCTTATTATTATGTGCTTCTACCAGGCTTATATCGGTTTGTGTATTTGAACGATGAAAGAATTTTGAAAAATCATACTTCTTCGGTTCATTCAATACTACTTCATTAATACCTTCAAATTGCCTGTCTTTAAGGTCCTTCATTTCATAATCCGTTTGGCCTGTAATCTTTGCCTGTGTAAAATCAACACCCAGGTAAGTTAGTGGTGTTTGCTCGTTGAAATAATCCTTAAAGGTCAATTGAGAAATTCCGGATTTTGTAAAAGCAAAGCAGGCAATCAGTAAAAAAATATTACTGAACAGGTTTATCCGTTTCATACAAAATTGTTTTTGGTTTTTAATTATTAAGAGATAAAAATTTTCATTTCACAGCTTGCTACTAACCTGTCCTTTACCCGGGTATGCCCGGATATAATAGTAACATTTAAGACCTGGTTTTTAATGGTTATCTCTGTTTCCAGTGTATCGCCGGTTGCAGGCAGGCCTTCAATCCGGAGATTCTGAACGGCCGCAATATACCCAATCGGAACGGCTTTGTTTTCCTTGTGGCAAATATACCCAATCCTCGCGGCAGCTGTTTGTGCAATATTTTCAACGAGAGCCGGCTCGGTTAATGAGCCATTTTTAATAAAGAGATTATCATTCCGTACCTGAAGTTTTGTTGTTGCACTTTGTTCATCACAGGCGACCAGTTCATCAATCATTACAAAAGGCGAACGTTGCGGAATAAAAGGTAAAATATTGGTTTCGGGAAGCATAATGATTTGCCTTAGGTTATAAGCAATAGGCTTTAGGTGATTGAAGTTAAAAAATTACGATAAAATTCATCCGCAAATAAAAAACTGGTTACTGTGACTTACTATTTACTTCAATTTTTCACCTCCAGAACTCATAATAGTTATACCATTGTTCCGGGTGCAGTTTTACCTTGTCTTCCATCTCGGTTGTAAAGTCACCAAGCATTTTTTGCTGAACCATAATCCTGTCTTCACCCTCATATACTTTTCCCTGCGTGGCAAAAAAATGATAATGCAATTTGCTTTCTTTCAGGGCAAATACAAAAGAAACAGGCACTTTAAATTTATCTGCCAGCACAAAAGGCCCGATCGGGAACCTTGCCTTTTCATTTAAAAAATCAGCTTCTGCCGTTTTTACCCCTTCCACGAAGCGATCAGCATGCATGCATACCAGCTCGTTTTTATCAAAAGCCTCTTTTATCTGGTAAATATGAGAAAGATCGTTTTTAATAACAATGATATTTGCGTTTCTTTCCCCGGTTATGCTGGTTAAATATTGCTTTAGCTGCTGATGCTCCCCATCAAACATCACGATATTGATCCGTGTATTTAACCGCTTTAAAAGATGCCCGGCTATTTCCCAGTTGCCGATATGTGCACTCAGTAGCAGCCCTCCTTTTTTCAGCGACACCATTTCATGCAGGTGCCCTTCTCCATCAAAATTAAACGTAAAGCGGTTGGGCATACCACTCATGACGACTATGCGGTCAATAATCGTCTGACCAAAAAGATAATAGTTCCGGTAAATCCAGCGAATCGACTGGAAACTTCCAAAGCCAATTTTTTTTGTAAAGAACCGGTACATAATCCCATTTGACCGGAACGAAAAAAGATAGTACCAGAATGTAACGAAATAGAGAAGAAAATACGCAGGTTTTACTCCCCATTTACGAAGGATGGCAATAAAAATACTATAGCCTAACCGGGGCCCTTTTGATTTTCCCTGCCATTGAGGCATCAGGCTAATTCTTTAGAATGTACCCGCGAAATTATATAGTCATAAAAATCCTGGAAAGTAGCGATGGTCGTAAAATCTTCAGGCTTTACCTTGAAAGAAAAATTATTCTCGATAACAACAACCAGGTCTATATAGTCAAGGCTGTCCAGTTCCAGTACTTCTTTCAGATTTGCTTCCGATTTAATCTTTGAAGCATCCACCTCAAACTCCTCTACCAGGAATTCATTAATTTTCCCGATTATTTCCTCGTTTTTTGTCATAGCAGTCTAATTACCATTTTCGTACGATAAGCGATGAATTCGTTCCGCCGAAGCCAAAAGAATTAGACAAAAATACATTTATATCCGCGTGTTTGGAAGTTTTTATGATATTCAATTTTGCAGAATCTTCGTCCGGGTTCACGAAATTGATATTGGGCGCAATAAAACTGTTTTGCATCATCAGGCAGGAATAAACTATCTCACTGGCTCCCGCCATCCAGCACTCGTGGCCTGTCATCGACTTGGTAGAACTAACTGGTGTTTTCCTCTCTCCAAATACTTCATTAATGGCTCTGGCCTCACTGGCATCCCCGGCAGGTGTGGAAGTGGCATGGGCATTTATGTAGTCAATCTCTTTTGCATGTAGCCCCGCATCTTTCAACGACATTGCTAATGAACGGACCGGCCCGTTTACAGTTGGGTTGGATATATGGTCGCCATTTGAAGAAAATCCATAACCGATTACTTCCCCTATGATCTTTGCACCCCTTTTCTGAGCGGATTCGAGGCTTTCCAATATTACCGTTGCTGCCCCCCCGCTGGGAATAAGCCCGTCCCTGTCGCGGTCAAAGGGGCGGGAGGCTTTTTCAGGCTCATTTTCATGAATTGAAAAAGCAGATAATGCGTCAAAAGTACCCATCGAAAGATAGTTAATCTCCTGTGCTCCACCTGTAATAATACATTCCTGTAAACCGGCCTTGATAAACATGTAGGCGACACCGATAGAGTGGGAGCCACTGGCACAAGCTGCACTGACGGTAAAATTGATCCCCTTTAATTTAAAAATGGTAGAAAGGTTCATATTCACAGTCGAGTTCAGCGTTTGGAACACTGCAGCAGAACCTACAAGTGTTGTATCTTTTTTTTCTCTTAATATATCATTGGATTCAATGATTGCTTTTGCAGAAGTATCGTTTCCATAAAGAATTCCCACTTCCCGCTGGTTGATATAATCCTGGTCAATACCCGCATTTTTCAATGCCTCAATGGTTGCCATATAGGCGTATTCCCCATGCTCAGGCAGCATAATCCGGGCGCGGCGATCCAGCAAGCCTTTAAGGTTAGGTCGTTCAACAAAACCTGTCAACCCGGAACGATAGCCATAAGCCTTACGGACAGGATCAAGGATGATCCCGGATTTACCTTTGTATAAAGATTCTTTGACCTCGTCAAGATTTTTTCCCAAACAGGAATAAATGCCAAGACCGGTGATGACAACTCTATGCATGCTTATCCTATAATCAGTGCAAATTTACAACGCACAATTTATTATAAATAATTGCTGAAACCGGCAATTTAAATCACTTGTTGAAAATTAAAAAAACAGACAGAGATTTTATGAGAGAATGATACTATGACTATAGAATAATATAATTACAATATTACCATGCCATAAAAAAAATGACCCATTAAAATATTCTGAAGAGATTAACTGTATAGCCCACCATTAATAGATAAAACTTCTCCCGTTATATAAGCCGCTTCAGGAGAAGCCAGAAATCCAACAGCATGCGCAACTTCTTCAGGCAAACCAAAGCGGTTCACCGGTATCATCGCTTTCATTTGTTTTTCATCAATATCGGCCGTCATATCGGTTTTGATAAACCCAGGGGCTACGGCATTCACCGTTACATTTCTCTTTCCCACTTCCTGTGCCAATGCTTTGGTTGCCGCAATCACCCCGCCTTTTGCTGCGGAATAATTGGTTTGTCCCGGTAGTCCTTTTAATCCTGACAAAGAGACAACATTAATAATACGTCCATAACGTTTTAATAACATACTGTTTAATATCAGCCTCGTTACATAGAAAAAACCACCGAGGCTTGTCTGTATCACTCTATCCCATTGTTCGTCTTTCATCCACATCATCAGGCCATCTTCTTTAATGCCTGCATTGTTTACGAGCACTTCTATACCCTTATCGGTGTTTTTTTCTACCCAGCCGCCAAGTACCTGTTGCACCTGCTCTTTATCCGCTACATCAAACTGCATCACCTCGCCTGAACCACCGGCTTCAATAACCATCGCC
>JAFDYH010000278.1 GCA_018267535.1 Bacteroidota bacterium | reverse complement strand
AATGTCCAGGCAGCGTTTGCATCTGCCCGCAAAATGGAATTTGTATTTTCACGTAACGCCTTTATGATAGCAATGTCATCAGCGGTACCTACTTTTACTTTATATACAGGCCATGGTTTTTCTTTAAGTTTTGCCACCATTTTTTCCGGCGTATCAATCCCTATCGTATAATCCGTAATCGGGTTGTTGGCAATATCACCATTCCACAATTCATACAATTTTTTCCGTTTCATTTTGCCATACATATCCCATGCTGCCATATCCAGGGCACAAACAAGAAAAGGATTTTGGGGAATCAGGTGATGCAGATAATGCCAATAGCGTTCCGGCTCTGTAAAAGCAAATTTCTCTACAAAACTATGCTTCTGGCGAAGGTCCCCGATCATTTTATCAATCGTAATATTATAATAGTTGATCGGTGGGGCTTCACCATATCCTTTATAGCCCATATGCTCCAGTGAAACGATCAAAGTAGGCTGATGGGTTTTACTTCCTTTTGAAATAGTAAAAGGATGGCGGAATTTGAGATTATGCGCCCAATACTGAAGTTTCATTACCGTTGTTTTTGATTTAGCCAGATAGAATAATTCCGCTGAATTGTTTCAGCATATAAAATATTCTTTACTACAGTTTGGTTGAAGAAAGGCCAGGTCAACAATGCGGCAAATATAAGTTATGCACGTCCGCTTTGCACCACATAATCGTGTAACTCTTCGTTAAATTCTTTGTATTTTTTCAAATCTTCCAATGATATATGCATACGGTAACGCCAGTAATATTTTGGAATGGCCGGTACATTAATGCGCTCTTCTTCAGGAATAGGCCGGCGGATTTTTTCATTAATGCCTAACAGGTCCTGTAACTGAAAAATGCTCCAGATAGCTGGTGAATATAAATGCTGTAACACAATCGCCCTGTTAATCCATGCTTCACAATAGAAGGGTGCTTCGCCCCATTGACCAAGCATATAATTATAGAAGCGCTGTGTCTTTGCCCTGTCTTCCTGCCACCATCCACGTATTGTACTCATGTCATGCGTTGAGGGTGTAACAACTGATAAATAAGGAGCATTGTTCAGATGAAAGAATTCAGTATTGACGTCTTTTGGCATGCGCTGTATTTCCAGGCTTAAGATGCCCAGCTGTTTCATGACATCAGGAACACAGTGAGGTACCATACCAAGATCCTCACCACATATCAGCATATTGGTTGAAGCTTTCAGCGCTGGTAATTTATGCATTGCTTCCTTCTGCCAGTAATCATCCTGCCTCCGGTAGAAGTAATTAATATAGAGGTCTTTTAGTTTATACTTTGTTTCATCATCCAGATACCGGAAAGATGAAGTCTGATCCATCGCAATCCTGAAATGAAACTCATCCCCTGCAGATTCTTCCTTCACAAATAAAATTACATTACTGATCAGGTCAAAAAGACCTTGCCTGATAAAATCATTTTCTTCATTTTTTTCCCGGGAATCGAAGAAATCTTCGACCTGCCTTTGTGTTTCGAAAGCCATCTCAAGATCATAGCCCCCCATTTCATTGGGTATAACAAATTCCAGTTTTACTTTTTCCACATAAGGCCCGAATATTTCATTCAGAATGGCATCGTTAATAAGCGGTTTGCAGTAACGATGATATTCAAAATTGATCCCTTTCTGTTCAAACTCGGTAATGTAAACAGGTATAGCAGGAACAAAATGACCCATCACCCCTTCGACCGCATGCATAGGAATACTCCAGATACGAAAGAATCCCAGAATATGATCGATACGAAAAGCATCGAAATAATTACTCATCTGCTCAAACCGTTGTTTCCACCAAGCAAATCCATCTTCCTGCATCTTTCTCCAGTTATAAGTCGGGAAGCCCCAGTTCTGCCCCTTTATGGCAAAATCATCCGGGGGTGCGCCTGCCTGCATATCCATATTGTATAAAGAAGGGTTTACCCATGCATCACAACTATACCGGTAAATGCCAATTGGGATATCGCCTTTTAATACAATCCCATGTTTATGCGCATATTCAGCCGCGTCTTTTAACTGCAGGTGTAAATGATATTGAACAAAGAAATGAAAGGTGATATCTTTAGCATGTTTTGCTTTTGGTGAAAAAAGTTTAGCAATGTATTTTTTGTCGTAAACCGCGTCCGGTCCCCAGGTTTCAAAATGCGGGGTTCCATGCTTGTCCCTTAAATAGCAGAAAGCCGCATAGGGTATCAGCCAATGCTTATTACTTTCATGAAAAGCCTTGTAATCCTCGCTTTCAAAACATTCTTCGTATAGGAGATTAAACAGTTCATGCAGTACCTGGATTTTTAACCTAATCACCTGCTCATAATCTACTTCAGTAAGTTCATTCAGTTGTTTTTGTTTTTTCTTTAGTGCCTTAACCCGTGCAACATGCTTTTTCCCCGCTACTTTTTCCAGGTTTATATAAATCGGGTGAAGGGCAAATGCCGAAATACCGGCATAAGGGTAAGAATCTGTCCAGGTAGTAGTAGCTGTCGTATCATTTACAGGTAGTACCTGTACAAGTTTTAGTTTTGTTTTCTTTGCCCAATCCACCAATAATTTCAAATCATTAAACTCACCTACGCCAAAACTATCCTTACTTCTTAAACTGAATACAGGAATAGCTACTCCTGCGCCTTTCCAGGTGTTATTTGGTAAATGGATAAAACCATCCTGTACCAGGACAAGTGTCGCTGCTTCCGCAGCAGCAATTAACATTCTGTCCGCTCCATCTTCAAAACGAACAAATTTTTCTTCTTTTATATTATAGACGCCATACTTATAGGTAATAGGTAATGCCTCTCCTGTAAGGTCAATATCGGCAACCCACCAATTACCCTTTTTTGTCATCAGCAAAGGATGGGTAGTTGACCATTGGCCCAAGGCAGTTCCGCTGCCAGTAAGACAAACCGTTTCATTTTTATGAAGCAATGGCGCTTTTACCTTGAAGATGTGCGTTATAACCGAAGGAGGCTTAATTTTTAGTTTAGAAGAATGATGTTTAAGGAGGATAGATTGAAAGGGTGCTGAAAAAAATACGTTTTCATATTCACCGGCATGATTCCACGTGTCGACAACGATTACGTTTTCGATTTTTCCGGCAGTAGTTTCAACTACACGGTCATTGCCCCATTCCCATACAATCTCACCGTCTTTGTTTTTAAGAAAATATTTATAGAAGAAGTTTTGTTTTGCAGTAAGGTCCGGTGCCAGGTTCATTTGCCAGAAATCGGTATTCAGGTAAGTCATTGGCAACGCGGTATCACTGTTTTCATTTGCCAAATCGCTGCCACCACTGATCCATAAACTCTGTCCAACCTCTGTATGAAACCGGAGGTAAAATTGAATCTTCATCCTTAGTTAGTTTGAGGCAATCGCTAATAATATGTATTTCGGACACATATATTCTGAACGAAAATACTTAAAAGGTTTTAGGAAACTCAAATATTATCAGAACGCCTTTTTTACCCGATTTTCATAGAATTTCTTTACCACCGATTTCTCTGAATGCTTTATCGCCCCTATTTTTGCAAAAAAATTTTTATTTATGGAAGAACAAAAGAAAAATACGGCGCTTTACTGGTTGTTATTTCTCGTTTCTGCTGCAGCGTTGATATTTGCAATTTATAGTCATTGGCCCTGGTTGACACTGATCCTTCCATTTGTAACAACCTTTTTTGTGAAAGCGATGGATATAATGTAATAGTTATTTTTATTCTAAAATATTGCCGGGGTAAATACCCCGGCTTTTTTGTTTTACTGGTTCCTTAATTGTCGCTTTTCGCTCGACTTGTAGAATGATTTATTGCAATAGCAATAGCACACTTTTTTTACCGGTTTATCAAGGACCCGGGAAAAGTAAGGCCTTTCCCTTTGAAAAAAAATGTCGATCTTAAACTGTAATTGAAGCATTGTTTTACCAGCAGGAGCAACACACAACTCCTCATTTCTGGTTAATTCTATCATTTATATCCAAGCCGTTGGATTTAGCCGTTTCGATGGCTATTGAATAACCTGCATCCGCATGTCTTATCACGCCCATGCCCGGGTCATTTCGCAATACCCTTCTTAACCTTGCTTCAGCATCATCAGATCCGTCTGCAACGATAACCATCCCTGCATGAATGCTATACCCCATACCAACGCCACCCCCATGGTGCAGGCTTACCCAACTGGCGCCGCCGGCTGTATTTACCAATGCATTTAATAAAGGCCAGTCGGCAACAGCATCGCTGCCATCCATCATAGATTCAGTTTCGCGGTTTGGGCTTGCAACAGAGCCGGTATCCAGGTGATCGCGGCCAATAACAATCGGCGCTTTTACTTTTCCTGTACGTACCAGTTCA
>JAFDYH010000277.1:13895-22764 GCA_018267535.1 Bacteroidota bacterium | reverse complement strand
GTCCTCGTCTTTGTATATTTTGTGTGCCACTGAATCTGTTGCCAGGGGCGATGTTCGGGCTGAGAGATTTTAGAATGATTATCTCCTGGAAAAAAGTTTATATATCCATACCCGGCAGTCAACTTCGTATTATCGTTCAAGTAATAAGTTAACCCTAATCGTGTAATACTAACCGACAGGTTGGAAAAATAATCCTCTTTAGTGCGCAGCTGAAGATCGGCCCATAAACCCCATTTATCTGAAAATCTTGTTTGGTTGAAATAGCCGGCCCATACCTGCCGTACGGATGTTGTCTGCTTGCTTTGTGAGTAAACTTCTTCAGCAATAATAAAAGCTGAAAGAAAAACAAAAAATTTCTTTTTCATAAAGTTGGTAAAGGGTGATATTCAAAAATATCATCCTTTGCACAAATAAAACCAAAGAGATAATTATTTTAACAAACCATCCACAGTAATTGCAGCATAATATAATCCGCCAATTGTCGGCCCCCCGGCATATTGTAAATAGCGATGATTAAAAATGTCGGATGCGCCAACCTTAACAGTTGATTTCAACTTAGGTAAATGAAAAGAAGTTTGTGCATCAATTGTGTTATAGGCTGATATACGGCCTGTCACGAGCGGGCTTTCCCATAAGAAAGCATCCTGCCATCTCCAGGTAATATTGAAACCTATATTTTTCACTACTTCCCTGTTGCCAAACGAAAGGTTGCATGACCACTCCGGTGTATTGAATCCAGTAACAAAAATATCGGTAGTATTATTTGTTTTCATTTTATTGAAATTCACGTTACCGGATACGGTGAATTTTTTATAAAACACATAAGTAATACCCAAAGCCGAACCGAAATTGTGGTATACATTTTTCGCGTTTGTATATACCCGATAGCGGTCCTGTCCTTTGCTTGCAGCTGTTGATACTGTAGCTGATGTTGCATCTCTATTTCTGTCAAGCATTGCTACTACGGCTGCATCAGAGCCTACTGTTTCACCTGTGGGGACAAATACCTGAACCTGTCCAAGAAAACCGTGATAAGTATTACTGTAAGCATCGATATCAACAACGAATTTATTATCCAGCAAAATGCTTTTATATCCTATCTCGAAAGAACTAATCTGCTCAGGCTTTGCGGTAGGAAGATTCGCGGGTTGAAGTAAAGCCCTGTTTGCCAAGGCCGCAGAATCTGAATTTCCTACAGCACTAACTGCCGCGTTAAAATTTACTACGGATGCCTGCGTATAGCTGTTATTGAGGTACCCCAATCCTTCATTGATATAAGGAAGACTGCCGACGCGTTTAACACGACCATTGTTTACATAAGACAAGGCCTCAAACAAGGCAGGAAAGCGATATCCTAACTGGTAGGTAAGCCGGAAATTATGTCTTTGATTCAATGTATATACCGTAGCAAGGCGCGGCGTAAATACTGGTTTAAACTCAGGGTTATTATCCCAGCGTATTGAACCAAATAACTTCAATTTATCATTGAAAAAAGTTTTTGTTACTTGTGCGAATGCACCGAATTTTTTATAATAAATATTTTTTCCGAAATCAGAAGAATCAGGCACTTTACCGTCTACTGATACTGGTTTATTACGCTCATCAATCGGGCGGCTGAAGTCAACAAAATTATTTCCATCGGGAATAACTTCGTAAATACGGGCATCTCCCCCTACCAGCACGCTTACCACTTTAGTATATTTTGACAAGTCCCATTGTCCTTCCAAATGGTATAGATGGCTCTTTTGTATTAAGGCAGCACCACCTGTTGCAGGCGCATCAGGAATAGAACCTGACTTTATATCCCAGTTATTGATTTTACTAATTTTATTCTTCAGTGTTTCAAATTCAGCTGTACCTGGTTCTACCCGGCTTGCATCGGCCTGCTGACGGGCATAGGCAGCGGCCACTGCAAGGTTATCGGAAGTCAATGCCCCTCCATGGTCAGTAGCATATTGATTCAATGCAGTTTTATATTTTGTACCCCAACTTGACGTTGTCTTTGTATCTGTGGCGCCACCACTATACAAATCCAGGTTATCCGCCAATGGTTTTACGTTATAAGAATTGCCGGTATTTTCAAGCGACACATAACCGCGGATAACATAATTACTTCCTTTAAATTCAAGATGATGATTTTGCACAATTACATTGTCCAATCTTATTTTATTACCACGCTGGAATACGCCATCCATCTGGCCGACACGATAGGAATAAGATAACTCCGCGTTGTTTGTTATCCGGTAATGAACTGCAGCATCAAATTTCAGGTTGCTCACCTTCGGGCTCACCAAATCTGTTTCCCAATAGCCCGTGCGTGCAACACGTAAAGTCTGGTTCGCTTTCCCATCAATATTCAAACCGCCGATAGAGACCTGGTTACTTCCGGCCAAAGCATCATCTCCATACTTATTCCATCCATCAAAAGCAACATTGGCATCGCCATTTAATGAAGGAAACCCAGGATTAGCGCTTTTTAAATTATTGGGGTTCTGATCCAATCTTGTAGTCGAGCGCCAGTCTGTACCCTGCATATAGCCAAAATTTACTTTAAGCGCCCATTTATTATTGAACACCCTTGCAAAGCGAATAGCTGTCTCCGTGAGTATAGCAGGGTCATGGTCTTTTCCGTCAATATGATTTACTCCTGTTTTCTGGTAAACACTTAATCCCTGGTAAGTGAATGGGTTTTTAGTAAGCAGGTTAGCCATGCCATTAATCGCATTCATACCATAAAGTGCAGAAGCAGCGCCGGGAGTTATTTCAACACTCTGTATATCGATCTCTGTTGGTCCGATTGCATTACCCAAAGGCACTCCTAATGTTGCCGCCTGCATATCCGTACCATCTACCAGCTGCATGAAACGGAAATTATTGGGAATATTAAACCCTCTTGTATTAGGCACTTTAAATGTGAGGCTGGACGTTGTCATCTGCACTCCTTTTACATTTTCCAAGGCATCATAAAAGCCTGGCGCCGCTGTTTCTTTAATTGCCCGTATATCCAGTTTCTCAATGGCAACCGGGGATTTCAAGCTATTTTCTGCAATACGGGAAGCCGTGACAACAACGTCATTTCCAAGGACAGTCTGCGTTACCAGCGCAATCTGCAGATTGGATCCGAGACTTGCTACTTCCATCTCCTGCTGCTGAAATCCGATAGAAGAGAACACTAATGTAAATGGGAGTTTTGTCTTTGCACGTAATTTAAAATCGCCTGTTTTATTGGTGATTGTTCCGGCCACTGTACCCTTTAACTGCACGCTTACATCAGGCAGGGGTTCCTTTTCCTGATTGGTCACTTTCCCTGAAATTTCAATCAATGTAGCGTCCTGTGCAGAAAGAATAAACCCGGGCCATACAAACACCAGGATCAAACTAACCCTACGTAAATAAATTTTTCCCATATACTGGTTTTCATTTTTATTAGTCTACTACTTTAGTATACTAATTAGTTAAAAAAATATTACTCAATAACCCGTCAAAAGAATTTTCGCAAATTTAAGGGCGTTTAATTAGTCTATAAAATTTATAGACTAATATTTGTAAAAAAATCCGCGATGCTATTGATCCCGAACGGCTTTATAAAAATATAGACCTGTATATCGTAATCAAACTCATGATTATTACCACTATCCCCACAACCACGAACATTTTCTTTACTGGTAATTTTAAAGTGAGCAACGCAGAAAAAGGAGCGGTAATTATGCCACCGATCAGCAGGCCGGCAACTATATTCCAATGATGAATACCAACTGTAAGAATGAAAGTAACAGCGCTTACAAAAGTGAGAATAAATTTTGCTGCAGTTGAACTGCCGATTACATAACGCGGGGTTCTTCCGTTTTTTATAAACGTGCCCGTTACCAAAGGTCCCCATCCACCACCACCAAAGGAATCAATAAAACCACCAATAAAACCTAATGCTGTTATATTGGTTTTTTTCTTTCGCCCCTCTTTATTTTTTTGTCCATTTGTTTTCTTAAACGCATTTTGTAAAATCCGGATGCCAAGATACATAGTGTAGATAGCAATAAATGGTTTCGTAATCTTTGCATATTTCTCACCGACGTAAGTTAAAGCTACAGCGCCCAATATTGCTCCGAATATGGCCGGAATAGCAAGCAACTTTGTAAGGCGTTTATTTATATTACCCAACTTGTAATGACTGATAGTACCTGCAGCGCTTGTAAACGATTCTGCAGAATGTATGCTGGCACTGATAATAGGGGGTGGTATATTTAATATCAACAGTATTGTTGTACAAATCACTCCATAACCCATGCCCATAGAACCAGCTACAATCTCAGCCAGAAAACCTGCCAGCAGCATCCAGTAAAACAAGTGGTGGTCCTTATTCAACGCCTGCCTGATAACATCAATATGTATATAAGGATACAAAAAATAAAACCCAATTGCCAGTGCGAACAAAACAGCGAATCCTATAAAATATATATTGACATTTTTTCGGCTTGACGCAATAATATCCGTCGACAAAACTTCTTCGGTTGTTGCCAATGTCTCCTGCATATTACTCTTCATAAACCAGTTCGTTAAATTATAAACCTTTTTTTTCTGCTATCAAAGCAGTAGTCAGTTCATTAAGTTGTTTTACTTTATCCTGGAAGTTTCCTTTCATTTCATCCCGTATGGCCTGCATATTATCCAGTAGCTTATCTATTTCTTCCGGCAACATATCATTCAGCATTTCTTTTATTCTTTTTGCAATAGTTGGTGATTTCCCGTTGGTGGATATGGCAATTTTAAGACTCCCCTTTTGAACTATACTACCCAGATAAAAATCACAGAGACCCGGTGTATCCGCTACATTTACCAGTATTCCCTTTTGTATTGCTAATCTTTTAATCTCCACATGCAGGGGTGCATTATCAGTAGCCAGAAAAATCAATTCTTTATTTTCAATATCACCAGGCTGAAATTCACGCTGTATGATAGAACAAGCCGGGAAATCTTTCAGAAAGTCTCTTAGCTCTTCTTTTACTAAAGGAGCTATGACGGTAATTTTTGCGTTAGGAGAATTAGACAATAATGACTGCAATTTTTCCAAGGCTACATTACCGGCCCCTACCAATAAAATGGTTAATCGCTCCAGTTTTAAAAAAACAGGATACAACTGGTTCTTATCGTTTACTCTTCCTGTCGCCATGAAATAAAATTGTTCGTTGAAATGAAATAGTCATATAATGGCGGTTTATACCGGGTATCCTGGACCACATATAACCTGCTTCGATCTGCGTAAGTTTATCGAATAAATAGCCGGCTGAAAAATAAACCCTGTTTTGCTGAAAACTAAACTGCCTTGACGAATAATGTTCCATAAATTCTTCCGCAAGCTGCACTTTAAATCTTTCACCCAAAAATTTTACAAGACCCAGCCGGTAGCGTAACCGGATAGCCTGGTATTTTTTCTTTTCCTGCGTAGCGGCAAAAAAACGCTCTTCTACACGAAACCGATTCTGTAAAATAAACCGGTTTTTAAAGCCATTTTCCGCTGCAACATCCTGCCAGAAACGGAGTTCGCGACCAAATTCATGATCGCTCTTTTCAAAGGAAGTACGTGTATAAAATAAAGCAACCCCTGCTGCAGCCGACCATATATCATTTATAAATCTTTTCAACCCTGTACGGAAAGTATATTGATAAGCAGATGAAGAAAAACCAATGGTTCTATAACTTATATCAACTGGCATCTGCCATTTAGACGAAAAACGAACAGGTGTATTTACCGAATTCCAGATAATAGTTTCCTGGGAAAAAATATTTTGACCTACTCCTATTACCATAATCAATAAGATTAACCTGCAGGTATTTAAAAGTTTCATGCTAAAGTAGGCAATTTTATTAGTCCATAAGTTATATAGACTAATCTTATTTCTTTTTATATTTTCATGGGGAAATCAATTCCGGTCAAGCCCTGGAAATTTTTCCGGGCTTTTTCTCAGTATTACCATTCTTGCTGATAAATGCACCCGGTTTGAAATAAAACTCCTGAGTTTCATTGTTTGTTATCCAGGCGAATTGTTCATGTAAAGCAACTACCTTTCCGATTATAATCAGGGATGGCGAAATAAATTTTTTTCCTCCAAATTTTTCTGCATACTTATGAACTTCAGAAGTATGTATATTCTGCAAAGGTGTAGTTGCTTGTTCAATTACGGCGATCAACCTATCATTGGAAATACCAAAACGAATAAGATTATTAACAACCGCATCCGCAGTATCAGCAGACATATAAAATACTAAGGTATCTGTCGTATTCGCCAGTTCTTTCCAGTATTCGTCTGTTACGATGTCTGACTTGTAGTAAGTTAAAAACCGAACGGCTGTAGAATAACCCCTGGCCGTTAAAGGGATGCCCGCATAAGCAGCAGCCCCTAAAGCCGCAGTTACACCAGGCACAATTTCGTAAGGGATTTTGTTCGCTGCCAGTGTTTCTAATTCATCCAAAATATTAGAAAAAACAGACACATCGCCGCCTTTTAAGCGAACCACATTCTTTTCCTGCGAAGCATATTCAACAATTAATTCGTTAATTGTTTGCTGTGGAGTTGAAAAACCTCTTCTGCATTGTTTACCGACATAAATAACTTCGGCCGCAGGGTTAACATAATTTTTTAAAATATCATCACTCACCAAACGGTCGGTTAATACCACATCGGCCTGCTGCAGATAGCGGATTGTTTTTGCTGTAACCAGTTCCGGGTCGCCGGGTCCTGCTGCAGCTAATATTACCTTTCCATATTTCTTTTCTTCATTCATACTTTTAAAGCCTGCTATGAACCGGGTATTTGTTGTTCGGTTATTTCATTCTCTTGTCCTTTCAATACCGTTCATACTATTTAAACAATACAGCAGCTACAGTACTATTGCTTGTTTCATCAATTAAAACAGCGCTTCCATTTGCTGCAATTTTATCATAAGAGTCAAATGCAAGCGGTGATGCTGTCTTCAGGGTCGCTTTCACTACTTCATTCAGTTTTACGGGGCCTTCAACTGGTTGTTGCTGCAGCGTATTCACATCCAATTTGTATTCTACATTTCTTACTACTGCACGGACGAGGCGGCTACCATGTTGCAGGTAGTATTTATTCCCCGGCTGCAATGGCTTTTCATCCATCCAGCAAAGCAATGCTTCTACCTCATTACTTACCTGTAAATTTTGGTCTGCTTTTACAATTGAATCCCCCCGGCTGATATCAATATCATCCTTTAGTTGAATCACCACACTTTGTGGTGCAAATACCTCCTCCGCCTCGACTCCTGCTATTTCTAATTTCGAAATCACTGATTCGTTTCCAGCCGGTAATATCCTCACCCTATCTCCTTTTTTATACACGCCACTAATTACTTTACCTGCATAGCCCCGATAGTCATGCAACTCTTCAGTTTGAGGGCGAATAACCAATTGTACCTGGAAACGGGACTCTGTATGATTAATATCATTATCAATTTCTACCCCCTCAAGGAACTGTAATAAGGGTTTGCCTTCAAACCATTTCATTCTTTCCGACTTGTCTACTATATTATCACCTGCTAAAGCACTCATCGGGATATATGTTACATCGTTCAACCCCAATTGTTTTGCAACTTTCGCATAGTCAATAACGATATTATTATATACGTCTCTTGAAAATTCAACAAGATCCATTTTATTAATAGCAACCACTACATGCGGTATTTTCAGCAAAGAAGCGATAATAGAATGTCTTCTTGTTTGTTCCACTACACCTTGTCTTGCATCAATCAGGATAATAATCAGGTTGGCATTGGAAGCTCCCGTAATCATATTGCGTGTATACTGCACATGCCCCGGAGCATCCGCAATGATAAATTTTCTTTTAGGAGTTGTAAAATAGCGATAAGCCACATCAATGGTGATCCCCTGCTCCCTTTCTGCACGCAAACCATCCGTTAACAATGCAAGATCGATTGCACCCGCTTCTTTATTCTTCGTTTGCTTTTCCAATTGTTCCAACTGATCGACAAGAATATTCTTGCTGTCATACAACAACCGGCCAATCAATGTACTCTTACCATCATCCACGCTTCCAGCAGTTATAAATCGTAATAAATCCATACCCTTATCCTCAAAAGAGGAATTTTGTTTGTATCAGTCTTACCATATGTAAGACCAAATGTTATAAATAAAAATATTCAAGATCTCTTCCAACTCCCCTTTAGGAGTTGTGGTTTAGAAATATCCATTCTTTTTCCGGTCTTCCATCGCCGCCTCCGTTACCTTATCATCTATCCTTGTTTCCCCACGTTCGCTGATTCTGGTTGCAATGATTTCATCAATCACTTCATTCAATGTTGAAGCGCTTGATTCAACAGCCGCCGTACAGGTCATATCTCCAACTGTACGGTAACGTACCTTCTTCTTCAACACGACATCTGTATCGTCAATTTGGACAAAATCAGATACAGCTACCAATTGCCCTTCATGTGCTATTACTTCTCTCTCATGAGCGAAATAAATAGAAGGCAGATCAATATTTTCTTTTCTTATATAATTCCATATATCCAGTTCCGTCCAATTACTGATCGGGAATACCCTTACATTTTCTCCTTTATGAATTCTGCCATTATATATATTCCACAGCTCCGGTCTTTGGAGCTTCGGATTCCATTGGCCAAATTCATCTCTGACTGAAAAGATTCTTTCTTTTGCTCTTGCTTTTTCTTCATCACGACGGGCTCCACCGATGCAGGCATCGAACTTAAATTCTTCAATTGTATCTAACAAAGTATACGTCTGCAACCAGTTGCGACTTGCAAATTTCCCTTTTGGCTCAGTCAGTTTTTTTTGTTTGATAGTATCTTCTACTTTTCGTACAACCAGGGTGGC
>JAFDYH010000277.1:10008-13827 GCA_018267535.1 Bacteroidota bacterium | reverse complement strand
CGTGCAAGATGCACCAGCGTGATCGAATCCTTACCTCCGCTGAATAATAATGCAGGTTTTTCAAACTGTGCAGCTATTTCACGAAATATATGAATGCTTTCCGTTTCCAATTGTTCCAGGTAATTCAGACTCCTGACTTGTGAAGATGGATTTGAATTCTCATTTACTGATGCAGCACTATTCGCCATATTCTTTATTGATATATTTTTAAACTTTGTCTTTTATTTCTGATTTTTCATGAACATGCAAGCCACATTCTTTCTTACTGGCATCTTCCCACCACCAGCGACCGGCACGAAAATCCTCGCCGGGACGGATAGCCCTCGTGCAGGGGGCGCAACCTATACTTACAAAACCTTTGTCGTGTAGAGGGTTATAAGGAATATCGTTGCGCATGATATATTGCTTTACCTGTTCTGTGGTCCAATCAAGGATAGGATGGAATTTAAACACTCCATTCGTACCATCCCATTCTATTGCCTGCATGTCGTGACGGTTTGGGGAATGTTCAGCACGTATGCCTGTTACCCAAAGTTTTTTCCCTTTCAAAGCACGCTGCAGTGGCTCCACCTTCCGGATATGGCAGCATGCTTTCCTGTTTTCAACAGATTCATAAAAACTATTAGGCCCTTTTTCTTCAATAAAGGATTGCAAGGCCTGCGCCTCGGGATAATAAGCTGTGATTCTGCCTGAATATTTTTCAAGTGTCCTTGTCCAGGTAGAATAGGTTTCAGCGAACATTCTGCCGGTATCCAGTGTAAAAATTTCAATGGGAAGCTGATTAGAAAGAATAAATTCAGTTATTACCTGGTCTTCCGAACTGAAACTGGTAGAAAAAACAGAAGTGCCGCTAAATTCACTTGCCAAAACTTTTAAAGCTTCTGCGGCACTGAGTCCATTAATTTTTGAACGTATTCCCTGTACACTATTTTGAATTGATTCTGTCATGAAAGTTATTTAAAAGAAAAAAAAGTGGGCAACGGGATCGCAAAGGTATTAACAACAGCAACAACAACATTGCGTATTTGTAGCATTCATGAGCAGAATCCTAGTAGTTAAAAATCGTTGCATAGATAAGTCTACAAAAGTAATAGACAAATGTAGCCCTATTTCATGAAATCATCAAGTTTTTTATTGTGAAAAAGCTTTAGAGAACGATTGTTAGTTCTCACCGACTCATTGATTCTGAACTGAATTTTGCTCCTTTATCCGTTGAAAGCAGGTTTGAAGACTTTCTTTCCAGTAAATAAGTTGGATATTATAGGTCGAAGAAATTTTTTGGCTATCCATCACCGAATAGGCTGGACGTTTTGCCGGAGTTGGGTATTGGGCTGTCGTTATGGGATTTACTTGGCAATTGCTTCCGCTCAACTCTTTTATTGCTGTCGCAAAATCAAACCAGGAAATAACGCCCTGGTTACTGAAATGATAAATACCGGGATACCAATCGCCCGAAGAAATAATTTTCATTATCGCCATTGCGATATCAGCAGCATAAGTAGGTGAGCCCAACTGGTCGCTTACAACACCGATTTCAGGTTTATCATTCATTAGCCGAAGCATTGTTTTCACGAAATTTTTCCCAAACTGCGAATAAACCCATGCCGTGCGGATAATAACAGAATCAGGATTTGCTTTAATCGCTTTTTGCTCGCCCTCCAGTTTTGATTTTCCGTATATGCTTACCGGATTTGTTCTTGACTCCTCCGTATAAGGACTGGAAGCAGTGCCATCAAAAACATAGTCAGTAGAAATATGGATAAACCTTGTATTATGTTCCCTGCAAGCAATAGCCAGGTTTTCTGTTGCTTTACTGTTTATCTTATAGGCCTGTTCTAAATCTGTTTCTGCTTTGTCAACTGCAGTATAAGCAGCGCAGTTAATACAATAAGAGGGCGATGATGAATTAAAAATACTATTTACTGAATCTGCATCGGTAATATCCAGTTCATCCCGGGCTACAAAAACAAAATTATATTGAGAAAAAGAATTTTTTAATTGCCTGATCTCAGTTCCTAATTGTCCGTTAGCCCCTGTAACTATTATTGATTGCTTCACTACCATTTCAGAAAACAAAATTTGTTTTGCAATCTTTCAGGAAAGGAAGAACCAAATCTTTTTCGGAAACAATTTCTTTTCCGGTTTCAATTTTCCAGTCTACTCCCAATTCAGGGTCGTTGAACCGGATCCCGGCTTCGCTTTCCTTATTATAAAAACTATCGCACTTGTACATAACAACGGCTTTTTCGCTTAACACTGAAAAACCATGCGCAAAACCTGCAGGTATTAACAACTGCTTTTTATTATCTTCAGATAGCTCCACCTGCACACTTTTTCCATAATATGGCGAACCTTTACGTATATCTACCGCTACATCCAGGATTTTTCCCTGTAACACACGAACTAATTTAATCTGTGCATTTGGATTTAACTGGTAATGCAGTCCCCTGATTACCCCGTAGGAAGAACTGGATTGATTGTCCTGAACAAACCGGATGTTTAAACCGGTATTCTGAAAAATCTTTTCATTGTACGATTCAAAAAAATAACCCCGGCTATCTCCAAATACAACAGGCTCAAATATCAGGAGACCTGGTATATCCGTTTTATTAAATGGCATAATTATAAACTCCAGTAATTTCTCTTTTTAATTTTGTCGCGGTAAATTCCTTTAAGGTCAGCAATCAATGCGTCTTCTTTTGTTATAGAAGCAAAATATTTTTCATCAAGATCCTTGTACTCTTTATGAGGAACTGTTACAATGATCGCGTCATAATCGTTCGAAATTTTTTCCGACAATCCAAATCCATATTCATGATTCAGTTCATCCGAATCTGCATAAGGATCTTCAACATCAACATTCAGGTAATATTTCTTAAGAGCCTTTATAACATCGGACACCTTGGAGTTGCGTATATCACTCACGTTTTCCTTAAACGTGGCTCCTTTGACCAGTACTTTTGCTGTTTTTACATTACCAACTGTTTTTATTAAGTGCATCACTACTTTTTGCGCTACTCGATTTGCCATATCATCATTTATATTCCGCCCTGCAAGAATAACCTGCGAATTATAACCAAGTCGTTGCGCTTTATAGGTAAGGTAATAAGGGTCTACTCCAATACAATGGCCTCCTACCAACCCCGGTTGAAACTTTAAAAAGTTCCATTTTGTTCCTGCTGCTTCCAATACTTCATAGGTGTTAATATTCATCATATCAAAAATGATGGAAAGTTCGTTCATCAGGGCAATATTCAGGTCTCTTTGTGTGTTCTCGATAATCTTTGCAGCTTCAGCTACTTTTATTGATGAAGCCTTATGAACCCCGGCTTCAACGACCAATTTGTACACATTGGCAATTTCATTTAGAGATTCAGCATCACACCCTGAAACAACTTTAATAATTTTTGCTAACGTGTGTGTTTTATCCCCGGGGTTTATCCTTTCGGGTGAATATCCTGATTTAAAATCGCTTATATTTTTCAACCCTGAAAGCTTTTCGATAATTGGCAAACAATCTTCTTCTGTACAACCGGGGTAGACGGTCGACTCGAACACAACATAATCGCCTTTCTTTATTACTTTACCAATCGTTTCTGACGCCTTCTTGACAGGCGTAAGGTCCGGAACATTGTGTTCATCCACCGGCGTTGGTACTGCTACGATAAAAAACTTTGCTTCCCTCAACACATCCAGGGAATCAGTAAACACGATATCACTATTTTCAAAGGCTTCCTTTTCCAGTTCATTGCTGGGGTCAATGCCATTTTTCATCATGGCAATTCGTTTTGCATTAATATCAAAACCGATTACAGATAT
>JAFDYH010000277.1:0-9962 GCA_018267535.1 Bacteroidota bacterium | reverse complement strand
TTACTAATTCCTGGTACATGACTATAGTTTTTGTAATGAATTATTATTTTTTTGCAAACTCTTTCGGCAGTTTATTCCATTCTTCAGGCGGAAGGGATTTAAAATAGTCATAGGTAATTTTTAGCCCTTCCTTACGATCTACAGATGGTTGCCATTTAAGAATTTGCTTTGCCTTGGTAATATCCGGTTGCCTTTGCTTGGGATCATCCTCCGGCAATGGCTTATATACTATTTTTACCTTGCGACCGGTCAATTCCAATATTTCTTCAGCAAACTCCTTCAGGGATATCTCGTCAGGGTTACCGATATTGACAGGCATCGAATAATCACTCATCAACAAACGATAGATACCTTCAACAAGATCGTCAACATAACAAAAACTTCTTGTTTGCGATCCATCACCAAAAACAGTAAGGTCCTCACCTCTTAATGCCTGGCCTATGAACGCTGGTAAAGCCCTTCCGTCATTTAAACGCATTCGGGGACCATACGTATTGAATATACGCACAATCCGGGTTTCAACACCATGAAAGGTATGATAAGCCCTCGTAATAGACTCCATGAATCGTTTTGCTTCATCGTACACTCCACGGGGGCCAACCGGGTTCACATTTCCCCAATATTCTTCCACCTGCGGATGTACCAACGGGTCACCATATACTTCACTTGTTGATGCAACCAGTATTCGTGCACTTTTGGCTTTTGCCAGACCTAAACAATTGTGAGTACCTAATGCCCCCACTTTTAATGTTTGAATGGGTATTTTCAGATAATCAATCGGGCTGGCAGGGGAAGCAAAATGAAGTATGTAGTCAAGTTTGCCAGGAACATGAATAAACTTGCTCACATCATGATGATAAAATTCAAACTCCGCCAGTTTAAAAAGATGCTCTATGTTCTTTAAGTCCCCGGTTATAAGATTATCCATTCCTGTAACAGTATAGCCCTCTTTTATAAACCTGTCACAAAGATGTGAGCCTAAGAAACCCGCTGCCCCTGTAATAAGAATTCGTTTTTTTTCCATTTGCCTGTTATGGTTTAACCGTTTTTCTTCCAATGCTCACATAATAAAAGCCCAGCTCTTTCATATGGCTGAGATCAAATACATTTCTTCCGTCAAATACTACTTTGTTTTTCAGTATGGAGGTCATTTTATCAAAGTCAGGAGTCCGGAACTCACTCCATTCTGTTGCAATAATCAGTGCGTCTGCATTTTCCAGGGCCTCATACTGACCGTCTGTATATTTAATCACTCCTCCTAATTGACTGCGCACATTCTTCATTGCCTCTGGATCATATGCAGTTACAGACGCCCCTTCTTTTAATAACTCATCAATCATATTGAGTGCCGGCGCTTCTCTGATATCATCCGTGTTGGGTTTAAAGGAGAGGCCCCATAATGCAAAATGTTTTCCTTTCAGGTTGTTATTGAAATATTTTTTTATCGCCGGTATCAAATGAAGCTTTTGCTTATAGTTCACTTTCATCACCGCATTCAATATTTTAAAATCATAGTCAACATCTGTTGATGATTTTACCAGCGCCTGCACATCTTTTGGAAAACAACTTCCACCATACCCGATGCCGGGAAACAGAAAGCGCTTACCAATGCGCTCATCCCCGCCAATACCTTTGCGTACCATATCTACATCCGCCCCGAGCAACTCACAAAGATTGGCAATCTCGTTCATGAAAGAAATTTTAGTTGCAAGAAAGGAGTTCGCAGCATATTTTGTAAGCTCAGCAGAACGCTGATCCATAAACACAACTGGGTTACCTTGCCGTACAAATGGGGCATATAAATCCGTCATTACTTTCTTTGCTTTTTCGGAAGTAGTGCCAATAACAACACGGTCAGGTTTCATGAAATCATCAACAGCCACCCCTTCACGAAGAAATTCAGGATTACTCACTACATCAAATTCACCTTTATAATTTTCAGCGATTGCATTGTGTACCTTTTCAGCAGTGCCCACCGGCACTGTACTTTTATCAACAATAACTTTGTATGAGCTTAATATTTTTCCCAAATCCTCCGCTACTCCTAATATATATTTCAAGTCAGCAGAACCGTCTTCGCCGGGAGGAGTAGGCAATGCCAGGAAAATTACTGCGGCGTCTTTTATTCCTGCTGCCAGGTCTTTTGTAAAATGAAGTCGCTTTTCTTTCAGGTTGCGGAGAAAAATTTTTTCAAGGCCCGGTTCATAAATTGTAATTTCTCCTCCACTTAACTTCTTTACTTTATTTTCATCTATATCTACACAGGTAACATAATTTCCCGTTTCGGCAAAACACGTTCCTGTTACAAGACCTACATAGCCCGTTCCAACAACCGCTATTTTCATGTATAGGTTATTTGTTTATAAATTCTAGTACTTTGGAAGAAATGAAACCCAACTGATCAGCGTCTAGTTCAGTATGCATTGGCAAAGAAATAACCCTTTCTGTAAGCCAGTCACTAATTGGCATCTGCAATGATTTACCACCAAAATGTTCAAACACCTTTTGCCGGTGGCCGGGAACAGGATAATAAATCATTGATGGTATATTATTTTTTGCAAGAAAATCGCTCAATTCATTTCTTTTATCTGCAACCTTTTCAATTCCATCCAGCACTAATGTATATTGATGAAACACATGATGGCTGTAAGGAGCCCTGAAAGGTGTTTTAATATTATTATGACCTGCAAATGCCTTGTCATAATAATCGGCAGCAGCTCTTCTGGCAGCAATGTATTCATCCAGGTGTTTCAGCTTAATATCCAGTATGGCAGCCTGTATAGAATCCAGCCGGCTATTGCATCCAACAATATCGTGGTAATACTTCTTACTCTGCCCATGGTTGGCTATCATTTTCAACTTTACACCCAGTTTATCATCATTAGTAAATATAGCCCCGCCATCCCCGAAAGCACCGAGATTTTTGGATGGATAAAATGACGTACATCCTATATGCCCAATTGTACCTGTTTTCTTTTTTTCGCCATTCAAAAAAGTATATACGCTTCCAATAGCCTGGGCATTATCTTCTATTACATACAAATTATGTTTTGCTGCAATAGTCATAATTTCCTCCATTGGAGCAGCGTGACCATACAGATGAACAGGTACGATTGCTTTTGTTTTAGTCGTAATTGCCTTTTCAACTGAAGCCGGGTCAATACAAAAAGTTTTTGGATCTACCTCCACAAAAACAGGTGTTAATCGTAGCAAGGCGATAACCTCAATAGTAGCAATGTAAGTAAAGGAGGGGGTAATTACTTCGTCACCGGGCCGTAAATCCAACCCCATCATTGCAATCTGTAAAGCATCTGTCCCATTTGCGCAAGGGATAGTATGCTTAACATCAAGATAAGCAGATAAATTTGAAGCAAAATCCTGTACTATCTTACCATTGATAAATGCAGAACTTTCCATTACTTCCAATACAGCATTATCTACTTCCTTTTTTATTTTGTGATACTGAGTTTTGGTATCCACCATCTGGATGGGTCGCATTCGGGAGACTTTATTTTAAAAAATTAAAAGCCACCTAATTATGGCTTCCAAGCGGGCAAAAATAGTAAAATAAATCCTGTAAGTCAATAGGATGCAAACTTGACAAAATTGGCTTTCCCGCTTATAAATCAGGGCAATACCTTGTCTGTTAAGCTTTGGTGGCAACCTGCTTATACCGGCAGGCAGGCATCTTGTTCTGCCTCTTTTCTCTATTGTTTCTGTCATGATCACCCATAAGTGTCACATTCCCGATCTATCTTCATCATTCAGCCCAGTTGCTTAATTTGCCGCCCGATGCAGTTATTCTTCTATAATTTATTTTTATTTCTGTTCAAAGCAGGTGTCCGAATTGCTTCGTTAAAAAATCAAAAGGCAAAGCAATGGATAGCAGGAAGAAAGTATATCTTTCAACGATTGGAACAAAGTATTTCAAAACAGGATAAAATTGTCTGGTTCCATTGTGCTTCGTTAGGAGAGTTTGAGCAGGGCCGGCCGGTGATTGAAAAAATAAGGCAGCTTTTTCCGGACTATAAAATACTGGTTACTTTTTTTTCTCCTTCTGGCTATGAAATAAGAAAAAATTACAAGGGGGCCGATTATATATTTTACCTGCCAATGGATTCGGCGGCAAATGCAAAAAAATTTCTCGATACGATCCATCCGGCTTTGGTTGTTTTTGTAAAATATGAATACTGGTATTATTATTTTAAAAACATAAAAGAAAGAAAAATTCCATTTCTGCTGATATCCGCTGTTTTCAGAACAGATCAACCTTTTTTCAAATGGTATGGAAAACTGTATAGCCAAATGTTGAACAGCTTTACCCATATTTTTGTACAGGACCGGCAATCTAAAGCATTAATTCAGGCAATCGGGTTCAATGATAATGTGTCCATAGCGGGCGATACCCGGTTCGATCGTGTTGTTGAAATCGCTGAACAATTTGAACCCATTCCAATCATCGATAATTTTTGCAGTAACAGCAAAGTCATCATTGCAGGCAGCACCTGGCCTGAGGATGAAAAAATGCTCCAAAGCCTTTTTCAGGATAAAAATGACCTTTTTCTCAAATTGATTATTGCGCCACATGAGATTAATAAAAGCCATGTTGAAGAAATACAAAAAAATTTTCCATCTGCAATTCTCTACTCACAACTCGCAAATGACAGCTCAATAGAGGCAATTCAAAACAATCCCCTCATTATCGACACTATCGGCATTCTTTCGCGTCTCTATAAATATGCTTACATCACTTATATCGGTGGGGGCTTTACCCGCGATGGAATTCATAACAGTCTTGAAGCAGCTGTATATGGAAAGCCGGTTATATTCGGCCCTGTTTATCAAAAATACCGGGAGGCTGTCGAGTTAATTGAAGTGGGGGGCGCAAAGAGTTTTTCAACAGCAGATGAATTCAGGCAGATCACTTATACACTATTAAATAACAAGGAGGAGTACAATTCAAAATGTAAATCTGCTGAAGAGTATGTCCATTCAAATGCCGGGGCAACTAATAAAATACTGAATTATATTCAGATAAACCGTCTTTTGACTAACTGATAAAAATGCTTCACGGTTTCTGCATCCACATCCCAGCCTAACTTTACGATCAGTTCACGGTTGATCCAATATTGTGCTTCTGGGAAAATATTAAAACTATTGATGGTCTTTATACTGCGCTCATACATCGCTTCATCTCCACGAAAAAGCTCCGTAATAAATACAAACCGGTCATTGATACCAATCGCTTTTCGCAGATCTTTTATAGGAGATTCTTTCAGTATTTCACCTACTTCCGAGCTTTGCCGACGCAATTTATCATTCAGTGATTCCTGTTTTGAAGAAACGGATTCATTGATTTCCTTCACGCCATTCTGATGCGAAAGCGTAGGTATTTCTACTAAAGGATCGAATAACAATCCGCCCTGTTCTTTTCTTTTTACCGATCCGTTCCCATTATTCTTTATGTAATTATTGTATTGCTTTTCTTCCGTTTCCTGTGCTACTTCAACCGGTTGTTCTGCTACAACAGGCTGTGCTACTTTAGGCTTAGGGCCATACTTTTCATATTCGGCCGAATTAAAAACGGGCGCCGCTGAAGATTTGGGTAGTACAACCGCCACTTTGGAAGTACCGAGTGTTTGCCGGTTATTTACCTGCTGTTGCCCCAGTTCAGCCTGGAGTAATTGAACTGTGACAAGCATTTGCGCGGGATCAGCTTTCTGTTGAAACTGATCGTTGAGCTTACTGATCAGAACCTGTATTCGTTCCATTAGAATATGGTACTTTTGAAACCGCTGATAAAATGGGTTTATTACTGATTAAACAGAGTAAGGAAGCCATTCGTTTCCTTATAATCCATACAATCAGCAGATTAAAGTTACAAACAGTTTGCCACAAAATCTATTGTCAGAAATTTGAAGCCGAATATTAACAATGTTTATTGAACCTGATATCAGAGGTCATCGCCGGGGCTGGATTGAGGTGATTTGCGGCTCAATGTTCAGCGGAAAAACGGAAGAACTGATCCGCCGTCTGAAAAGGGCCAAAATAGCCAACCTGAAAACAGAAATTTTCAAACCGGCTTTTGATGTCCGTTACGATGAAATTAAGATCGTTTCGCACGATGAATCTGCTATAGCTTCCACGCCGGTAGAAAACTCTCAAACAATATTACTGATGGCGCAGAACGCCGATGTAATTGGCATTGATGAAGCACAGTTTTTCGATGAGGAATTGCCCAATGTATGTGATGCGCTGGCACTGCGTGGAGTGCGGGTTATTGTCGCTGGGCTGGATATGGATTTTACAGGCAAGCCATTCGGGCAAATACCGAATATATTAGCGAAAGCAGACTATATTACAAAACTTCACGCCATTTGTGTGAAATGCGGCAATATTGCTAATTACTCCTTCCGCAAAGTGCCTAATGAAGACCAGGTAATGCTCGGCGCAAAAGATGTATATGAGCCAAGATGCCGGACTTGTTATCATTTGAATGATTGAGAAGTTTATTCAATTATTAAACTAATCCTGGATCGATTTCTTGTACAGCAATAATTGTTGGTAATGAATTTTGGCGCAAGCCTATCGACATCACTTGTGTGTACCAGCATCTTTACTAACTATTTTTATTTTATCGCTTAAAAGCAATGCGCTCGGAATAACGATTTTATCATCATTTTCGTCCTGAAGTAAAGTAGAGTTAAGATTGATTTCAACGACTTTACCCCTACTGCCTTGAAATTCTATAACATCATTTATTCTAAAAGGCCTGTTAATGACAAGAAAAACCCCGCTGATAAGGTTATTAAACAATCTTTGAGAAGCAAAACCTAATATCAACGTTGTTGCCCCTGCCCCGGCAAAAAGCGAATGGGCAAACGTGCGGGTTATCGGCAAGGACAATAGCGCCCAACCAAATCCTAAAAAATATACAATAGCGACTATCATGTGTTTCAAAAAAACAAAGCTGGTAATATCTGCAGGGTGGTCTTTCGTGGCTTCAACAAGTTTTCTTTGCAGGTATTTCCGCAGCAGAGTAGCTGTAATGATGGTTAATATTGCCGTTACAAGAAAAATTGTTAACGATTCAGTATCTGCAAAAATTCTTTTTATCATATCCCGGTTATTTATTCTTTTTTATTTTTCCATTCACTCCAGAACGTCAAAAGTTAATTTGTTTTGTTTGATTTCCCGGATGTATTATTGTTCTGTGTTTTCTGGCCCACTGAAGGCCGAAGGCATCAACTCTATATGATGACTGGCAGCAACCTTTATCAATATAGGCATTAGTATTGAAGCGCCTGGTATTAACACAAAGGGAATGCCTATACCAACTATTTTTAGTGAATCCATAAGTTGGGTCTTTAATATATTTTCTTCAGCTTCACTTATTTTTTTCCCTTGCAAATATTTCTCTATAACGACCGCAGCTTGTTTATCGCCGGCATATTCGGTTTTCAACCCGTTCAGAAAATGATGTGCATATTCCTCTATAATAGCGTTTATGTTCATACCAGATATTTATACTAACTTGTTTGAAGTCTTCTTACTTCATCCTGTAATAGCTGCACCCGGTGCAGTAAATGCCTGATGGTTTCCAGTCCTGCCATATTGATTTCTAAATCATAATGCAGGCGTATATATTTCTCCAAATCGCCTAATTGTTCATAAGCAATAAAGGTTTTTTTACCTATGCGATTCAGTTTTATCAGCCCCCGTTCATCTAACTGTTGCACAAACGATGTTTCAATACTGTAGTAAACGCAACATTGCTCTACGGATATTTTTTTGGCTTTTTCCATCTTATCTTTGTTTTGAAAGTTCTTCAAATAATTCTTTTTCTTTAGCAGTAAGGTTTGTGGGGATTTGCACTTCCCATGTAATATACAGGTCGCCAAACTCGCCTTCCTTTTTATATACAGGAATTCCTTTCCCTTTCAAGCGGACTTTAGTTCCACTCTGTGTTTCAGGGGCAATTTTCAATTTTACTTTTCCATTCAAGGTATCAATGGTTTCTTCTCCGCCCATAATGGCTTTATATAAATTTAGCGGAAGTGTTTTGTATAAATCGTTGCCTTTTCGTGTGAAAGAAGTATCGTTTATTATTTCAAAAGTGATATATAAATCCCCGTTGGGTCCTCCATTTACACCTGGCAAACCAAAGCCTGCAAGTTTTATCTCCTGTCCGTTTTCAACACCTGCGGGAACAGTGATGCGAATATTCTTTCCGTTTACGGTAAAGGTTTGTTTGTGTGTTGTATAGGTTTGTGATAAATTCAACTGAAGCGATGCTCTTGTATCCTGCCCTTTAAATTTTGTTTGCCTGCTACCTCCACGGCTACCGAACATGGATGCGAAAAAGTCTGAATAATCTCCGCTATCATCACTACTTGAATAATACCCGCCACCGCCAAAAGGGTTCTCTCCACTGCCAAACGGATTATTTCCTGCCGATTGTCTTTGCTGGTGTGCCTGTTCAAACTGCTCTGCGTGTTTCCAGTCCTTGCCATACTGGTCATACTTTTTTCTGGTCTCAGGGTCGCTTAATACTTCATTTGCTTCGTTGATTTGCTGAAAACGTTTATCAGCCTCCTTGTCATTAGGGTTTAGGTCGGGATGGTGCTGACGTGCCAGTTTACGATAAGCCTTTTTTATTTCATCAGCAGAGGCATCCTTACTTACACCTAATATTTTGTAATAGTCAATATATTCCATTGTTTATAATAATATAGTTTTAATTCAGGTTTAAATTTAGGTATTAAATACATTATAGACCATAAGAGGATTAATTTCAAGTAGTGCCCCAAAATATCCTACGACACCGTTGCAGTTAAACTGATTGAAAAGCTTCAATAGGATTAAGAAAGGTATTATTTGCCTTGCTTATTAACAGAAAGATGGTGACAACGGCCGGTAATTTTATTTGCTTTCTGTTCCAATCGGCAATTAATAAAACCTGCCGGTATTAATCCCTGAACAAAATATTTAAATAAAAAAGCTATTGACGAATGCATCAGAACTTGTACACCACGTTATACGAAAAATTATAATAAAACTTAAAAATCGGTACAACCGGGGCATCATCATAAAGGCTGTTGAATTTCAAAGCAAATAAAAAATGCTTAGATACCGCAACATTAAAATCAAGATTAGTTGCGATGCGCGGCCTGGCGAAATGATTGAACAAGGCCTGGTAATAAACCGTGAAGGCAAGATTGCTATTTGGAGAAAGTTTTGTATCCCATTTTATGTAGTTGTTTGATTTGATATGGCTGCTATGCACATTCGGATGGTTTAACGGGATTTTTGAAGAATCAACCGCTGTATAATTCCAGATTTCATCTTCATACATCAGGCCTGTAGCTACGCTCAGTTCCCACTTATGGCTCCGCCATAGGTTATAGCGAATATTTTCGCCCAGTAAATAACGATGCAGTATACCCCTGCCATCATCCCACTGATATTGTAAATAGCTCTCGGAGTGCCATTTGTTTTTATAATTATGCCGCCAGCGCAGGTGAATATAGCCTGCATTCAAAAAATCATTCGGTCCATTATAAGTGAAGCGATTGGCAGCAGACAGCACATAAAATTCATGGAACTTTTGAAGAGAACCATCGAGGAAATTACTGGCATCAAACAAAGTGGTTTTTTGTTTGTCTATTTCCATTCCTGCTGAAATACTGCCATTCCATGCCGCTTTGTGCACATAAGCATCTGTATCGGTTTTATCTATATTAAGGATTTGGGATAAGCAAAGAAATGATTGGGATAAGCAAACAAAAGCGAGCCCTATAATTCTCATTAATTTATTCATAAAACCTGCGGTAGAATAAAATTAGCTCAATTCGTTGTCTGCAGGTTATTTTTGCGCAAACCAATTGTATAAAATCGCTCAAAACTATATTCGCCCTTTTTAAAAAAGATGTGTTGCTGGAAATACGGCAGCAATACACTTT
>JAFDYH010000276.1:1048-15024 GCA_018267535.1 Bacteroidota bacterium | reverse complement strand
CAGAATATTTAATACATCCCGGCTATTTATTTATACTCTCTCCTTTTTGCTGGTATCCGGCACTGTATTTACCCTTATCACAAAAAACCCCATCAGTACACGTTTCAATGATTTTGTATCGGGCAATATCAGTCTTATAAAGAAGAACAAGTTTTCTCCGGCAGTTTATTTTAACGGTCTTCAATTCAGGTTGCTGGAATGGAAGCTGGTACCACAAATATTAAATGAAAAAAAAAGCTGGTGGACGGGAGTAAGTACAGGGGATGCCCAGGCAATTTTAGATAATAAATACCTTGAGTTAAATATGTATCGGGGTGAACGGGGAAAACCAGGTGGTGGCTATTTAGGATACAATGCACATAATCAATTATTACAATCCCTTTTACAAAGCGGAATACCCGGGGCAATAAGTTTTATTTTCATCTGCACAATAGTAATCCGGATAGCAATCAGGAACAGGACAAGAATACTAAGTTTTACAATCGCATTATTACTCTGCTATTTGCTTGTTGAGTCGTTATTTGAAGAGCAGTATGGAATTGTCATTTTTTGTTTCTGGCCCTTGTTTCTTGCCAGGTACTCCAGAGAAAACCCTGTTACTACGCCGCAGTAAACCAATCATTTTGAAAAAATTGCTTTCAGATATTATCAGTGTCCTCAGTAAAAAAGAAAAAGAGCGATTCTTTTGGCTTATACTATTCAATACAATTATCAATATTGCGGATATCCTGTCTATTGCAGCTTTACTCTTTATTATCAACTTTTACATGCAGCCTGCTGAGAGTGTGAGCGGCCTTTTGCCCGCATGGCTAATGAATCAACAATCACCGGTCCTTATACTACTTTTTATTCTCCCGTTCAGTTTAAAGACTTTATTTGCTTACTTAATTACCAATTATCAATTCAGGTATGCATATAATATAGCAGCCAGAATTTCACGGCTGCAATTGTATGACTACCTGCAAAAAGATTATTTAGACCATATCCATACCGATTCTTCAGTTTACCTAAGAAAGATCGGCCAGCAACCCATGGAATTTTGCCAGTATGTACTTACAGGCACACAACAGGTAATTTCTCAATTTATACTTGTTTTACTGACCATTGCTGGTATTCTTTTATTTAAAGCGAAACTATTCTTGTTGCTATTGGCAATATTATTACCACCCGTTACACTTGCTGCCTATATAATGAAAAGAAAGTTAAAAGCAATAAGGTTACAGACGAAAGCAACCAGCGAAAAAGCTTTACAACATTTAAAAGAGGCACTGAACGGACATGTAGAAGGCCATGTTTACAACGCTACTGATTTTCTCGTAAACCGCTATGGTAATTATCAGGATAAACTCAACCTGCGATTAGGAGATTTACAAATAATTCAAAATATCCCCGGCCGCCTGCTTGAACTATTCGCTGTATTAGGCTTATCCCTTCTTATTTTACTAACACGATCCGGCAATATACTTTCTGGCAGCCTGATTATAATAGGCGCTTTTATGGGGGCTGCATATAAAGTTATTCCCGGTATAGTAAAAATTGTTAGTTTATCAGGGCAGATAGCAGCTTATAGGTTTTCGATTGAGGGGCTGGCGGGTATAACCAAAGAGGAAAAATGCAGGCAAGAACACAATAATAGCTTTACTATAGAATCTGTTCAATTAAAGAATATCCACTTTGAATTTGAAGCACATAAAATTCTCAACAATTTTTCCTTCTGTGTTCAGAAAGGGGACCTCCTGGTTATTACCGGCGAATCGGGCACAGGAAAGACAACGTTGATTAATATACTGTGCGGGTTTCTTCCTCCTTTAAAAGGAAATATTTATATCAATAAGGTTTCTTCCGAAGCAACAGGCTTTACAAAATACCGTTCTAAAATTGCCTATATAAAACAGCAATCCTTTTTAATTCACGATACTTTACTCCGGAATATTACCCTTCGGGAAAATAATTACAATATTGACCGGTTAAGATGTGCAATGGAATTCTCCGGTCTGGACAGGATTGCAGAAGAGTGGCCGGAGGAGCTGAACACGATAATAGCAGAAAACGGGAAAAATATAAGTGGTGGCCAGAGGCAACGGATTGCTATTGCGAGGGCGATTTATAAAAACCCGGATCTTATCATTCTGGATGAACCATTCAGCGAGCTCGATGAAGAATCAGAGTATGAATTACTGAATAGCCTGAAAAAAATTGCCAAGGCCGGGAAAATGGTTGTATTGATAACACATAATAAAAAAAGTATTGCCTTTTGCAACAAAAGTATTTCACTCAATGAAAGGTAACAGAACATTAATTGTATTGAGCCCGGCATTCCCGGAGAATGAAGCAGCAACCTATTGGGTGCCTTCGCAACAGTTAATGGTAAAGGCCCTGAAAAGAAATTTTCCTGAACTCAATATTATCGTCCTTGCTACTCTTTACCCCTATAAAATCTCAGAATATGAATGGTTTAGTATTCCGGTAAGCAGCTTTAACGGAACACACCGGCGTAAACTTAAACGGATAGGACTTTGGAAAGATATTTCAGGAAAACTAAAAAACATTTACGGTACAAAAAGTGTAATTGGCATTCTAAGTTTCTGGTGCGGAGAATTTGCATTTATAGCAAACCTTTTTGCAAAAAGATATTCATTACCCCATTATATATGGATTTGCGGGCAGGATGCCCGGAAACTAAACCGGTGGGTAAAATTTATCCGACCAGGAGAGGATCAATTAATGGCAATGTCGGGGTCCCTCGTCTATGAATTTTATAAAAGTCATGGAATAAAACCAAAGTATATTGTTCCAAATGCAATAGATCCTTCTACATTCCCGGAGCAGCACTCCACCCAAAGAGATATAGATATACTTGGGGCAGGTTCTTTTGAGCCGTTGAAACGATATGATTTATTTACTTCCATCGTCAAGTCGATTCAGGAAACAATACCAGGTATTAATGTCTTTCATTGTGGAATAGGCAGAGAAAGAGAGAAAACAGAAGCATTGATAGAAAAATTTTCCTTGCAGAATAGTTTCCGTTTGCTGGGTGGAAAAAAACAGGAAGAAATACTTGCATTAATGCAAAGAACAAAAATATTTCTTCATACTTCCAGTTATGAAGGATTTAGCACCGTTTGTCTTGAAGCCTTATATGCCGGCGCTCACGTTATTAGCTTTTGTTATCCGCTTAGCTACCAGGTTCCGCATTGGCATGTTGTTACAACCGCTGAAGAAATGACTACTAAAGTATTGGAAATTCTGAGATGCAGGCAACCTGATCACAGTTCAATACTGCTTTTCAGGATGGATGAAAGTGCCAAAATGATAATGAGTTTATTTGATCAAAATCGCCCACAGTCCGAAAAAATTTCAATAAAAGAACCTATGCCTTATTAACTAAAGAAGTATTGCGAATTATGAAAGTTGTCAACGCGTCATTCTTTTATAACGAAAAACTTGAAACTGAATGTGAGTTTTTAGAACAACAGTATACAATTACAGGATGGGCAGAAGCGTTACAAAAAAAAGGCATTGATGTAATTGTGGTAAACAGGTTTTTCAGGAACAGCAGTTTTGAAGAAAACAAAGTCCAATATCATTTCTTTAAAGATAAGTTCGGAGCAAGGCTTAGAGCCTGGCAGGTTCCATTGCAGTACTTTAAACTGATACGGGGCCTGAATGCAGATGTTATACACCTCCATCACCTTACATTATCATTACAAACTTTTATTCTGCGGCTTCTACTCAGCAAAAAAACAGCAATAATTGTTCAGCATCACGGAGGTAAATCTCCGAATAAATTCAAGCGAATCTTGCACAACCTGTTAATCAATAGTGCTGATGGCTTTTTCTTCACGTCCAGCGACCAGGGCGATGAATGGTTTTTAAAGAAAATGCGTAAAAAAATATTTCCGGTAATGGAAGGGGCCACCTTCTTTGATTATGCAAACCGGAATAATAAACCGGCAGCCAGGATTGAAAAAACACAGGCCAGAGAAAAAACAGGAATAAAAGGATCGCCTGTATTTCTCTGGGTGGGCAGGTTAGATGAAAATAAAGACCCCCTGACGGTATTGGACGGGTTTGAACTTATTCGTAGCAAGTATCCTGAAACCAGTTTATATATGATTTACAGTGAAGATAAAATGTTGACAGAGGTTCATAGAAGAATTGAAAATTCAACATTCTTAAAACGGAAAGTACATCTACTGGGAATGATCCCCCATGATAAAATTGAATATTTCTATACAAGTGCTGATTATTTTATACTGGGTAGTCATTATGAAGGCAGCGGTTATGCTTTAAGTGAAGCATTGCGTTGTGGCTGTGTACCGGTTGTTACAGGTATTCCGAGCTTCCGGACAATGACAAACAATGGAAAACTTGGCTCCTTATGGGTACCAGGAGACAAAAATTCATTGGCGGAAGCAATCATTAACGTCATGGAGAAACCACTGGAAAATGAAGCAAAGGCCTGCATGATTTTTTTTGACAATACCCTGTCCTTCGATTCAATCGCATCAGTTGCTACCAGGCACTATCAGCAGGTTATGGATAGTCGCAAAGTAAAGAAAAGCCAAAAACCTTCTGCCGTTTCTCATGCTTAACAATAAGAAAATAGCGATTGTTTTACCCGCCTACAATGCAGCACTCACATTGGAAAAAACGTATCGTGAATTACCTTTTGATATTATCGATTCGGTAATCCTTGTTGATGATTGCAGCAAGGATAAAACCTGCGAAATAGGAAAGCAGTTAGGCATTAAAACAATTATAAAACATGATAAAAACAAGGGCTATGGAGGCAATCAAAAAACCTGTTACACCAAAGCCCTGGAAACAGAAGCTGATATTATCATCATGGTACATCCTGACTATCAGTATACCCCAAGGCTTATCCACGCGATGAGCAGTATTATTGCAAATGGCGTTTACCCGGTAGTGTTAGGTTCAAGAATATTGGGAAAAGGGGCGCTAAAAGGAGGAATGCCCTTCTATAAATATTTCTTCAACCGTTTTCTTACACTTATCCAGAATTTACTGATGGGGCAGAAACTGAGTGAGTACCATACCGGATACAGGGCATTTTCTGCTGAAGTATTAAAAGGTATCAATTTTACACAGAATAGCAATGATTTCGTTTTTGACAATGAAATTCTTTCCCAGGTGTTTATGAAAGGATATGAAATTTCTGAAATAACCTGCCCGACAACTTACACAAAAGAATCATCCAGTATTAATTTCTTAAGAAGCTTAAAATATGGTATTGGGGTTTTGAGGGTTTCAATTTTATATCGTTTAGCTAAATGGAAGCTGGCAAAAAGCAACCTCTATTCATAAGGCTTACCTGGCTTCAATTTTATACAGGTAAAGGTTGCTTGACCGCTCTATGGCGCCCTCCCGCTTATCAACAAGAGCAACCTGGTATTTTTTTTCCAAAAGCGAATCAACTTTGGAAAGAATATCCGGGGGATTCACAGAAATCATGTACAATTCATGAATACCTTCTTCTTGCAGTTTTTCTATTCCCTCTGTGACCCTTGTCCTTTTCTCCAGCATGGTTTTCAAATGCCCGTCCCAGATAATAAATGAGATCTCCTTTTGAAGATCAATACAAAAAAAGGGTTTATCCGTAAATGCCGAAATTGCATTTAATGTCCAGTAGTCTGTAACCATCTTTTCGTTAGCTGATACTTCGTTAATTAATTCAGAAACACGATTTGCATTGGAAAATGGGAAACGAATATCCTCAAGGATCGGCTGAACACTGCCAAACAACTGAAAAGCTAATAAACCATTTACTAGGTATATATTTCTTTTTGTCACCGGCGTTTCGTAACAATATAGCCACCATGCAACAATGAAACTGATATATAAAAACCCTGAATATCGTGCTGCCCCTAATGTAAAGAAAGTCATAGCGACAATAAAACTGAATAACAAATTTGCAAGGAACAAGCTTACACTTTTCTTATTGCCTTTAAGAATAGAAACAAGCAGGAATATAATCGCTATTGCTGAAGTCAGATTTACAACCCAGAATGATTTGTATTTATTTGCTACTTCAAGCATAAATTGAAAATTCCAGAAAGGAAAGATCCACCAGGGAGGAATCGGAATAAAGGCGCGGACCGGCGACTGGGAAAAATTTCGAAAGTTCCGCATACCCCACCGGCTCAGCCAGAACTGTGTATTCATTTCACTATCGGAAGGTGGAAAAATAAAAACAACTGCAGGTAACGCTATTATTAAACCGATCACAGTATGTAAATACAGTAAAGATTTCTTTTTGCCCTGCTCTTTGCATTGCAGCAAATAATAAACGTGTATTGCTCCTGCCAGTAATATTCCCAGTAAATGAGTATTTGACAATAGAAACAGTAAAACATAATAAATAAGTGTTTTATAACGAAAGCTCTTCTTCATTATAAGGCAAATGCAAACTGCCAGTAAAATGCCAATTGCATAATTCCGGCTGATAATCGCATACTCAAATAGAAAATAATATCCAAACGGGATCAATACTCTTGACAGAAAAGGAAATGGTGAAAAAAAAAGGATAAGAAATACGGTAATGGTTGCTATCATCCAATGAATAGCCTGTACATAAATAAGCTTATGGGTAAACTTTGAAATGGTCCAGATAATAAGATACCAGGCGGGCGGATGTCCCTCATACCGGATATTTCGAAAAAGATCACGCAATCCGAAACTCCCTTTTGCAATGTTCCAGCTATGTATTTCATCTCCCCACATTTCATGGTTAGCAATTGCAAAAGCCGAAATAAAGGCGTAACAAATAAAAACAACCCAGAGCCACCGGTTACTTAAATCTGCGTTAGCAGTAGTAAAGCTTTTACCTGCAATATTCATGATCATTACATACTTCTTCTTATTCAATACTTTTTTTAGCTGCTTTCCTGTTGGGATTGCGATTAAAAAGAATCAGTCTTATTGATTTTATTGTAATTTTTACTCCACTCCATTGCCCCGCAAAGAAAAAATTAATGCAACTGCCCGCCAGTGACCATAATAACCAGCCTTTTTTAACATGGCCAGGTGTTTTTCCCAGTCTGCGGAAATAATCCAAAGCCATCACCCTCCGGTAATATTGTAACGAAGATTTCAGGCGATTCGTTGGCTCACGATGATGATGCACGAAGGTTTTATTAACAACATGAACTACCGGGGACGGGAAACCGAGAATGACACCGTAGTTATCGCCGATACCGTATTGATCAAGTATTTCATCATAGGGGGATTGCAACAACCAATCTTTTTTTACAAGAGAAGCTCCTAAACTATAAACAGCACACGTAAAAAAATCTCCCCTAAAATCCGTATTCACCGGCCAACCTGCTTTTGAAATATGGTTGCCTTTCCGTACATAATAATTCCTGATTTTCCGGGCAAAAAAACTATTGGATAAACAGCATATTTCTCCCCATATTCCCTGCTGAAAAATAATTTTTCCAAAAAGGGTTTTTATAGAACGAACCGGGTAAGTCCCCTTCCACTCATTATCCTCCTTCTGTAACCAGGCTCCTGATACGGCCCCGCATTCAGGATAGCTAAGCAAATGATTCGTCAGGATAGTTAAATAATCAGGAGGCATTTCAATATCATCGTCGCACAAAAAAACCCAGGGCGAACAGGCCATTCTTATTCCTGTATTCCGTTGCACACATACAGACTTCTGAGATAAGATATATTGAATATTCAGGTTAGTAAACAATTCATACTGCGCTTTATCAAGCAGTTCTTCGCCCGAATCAACAATAATTATTTCTTCCAGCGGATAAGATAACTGATTAAGATGCCGGAGTAAAGAAAACAATCTTTCCCTGCGGTTGCAGGTAGGGATGACAACGCTGATCTGTAACTGTTGAAAATTTATTTTAAATGCTTTTATGCAATTTATAGTGCCCGGTTATTGAAAAATCAGTTTTAAAGATTTAGTTGAAATACAGCCTGAAAAAAGATTGCAGAGGCAACCTGAACCAAAAAAGAAACGATTCAGGCAAAAAAGAGGTGCATACATTTTTGAAACATAAACCTGTTTTCCTCTTTCTTCTCCCCCTCTTTTTTGTATTGCATGAATTTACACGGAATTATTTTGCTGTGCCGGTAGCCGGGTCTTTGTTATTGATGTTGGTTTATAGTACAGCATCTTTACTTATTGCAGGCATTTACTGGCCTTTTTTCCGGGATAAGATGAAAGCTTCTTTTCTTGCATTTACCATTATGAGCTTCCAGTTATTTTTTGGAAGCATACAGGATGCATTGAAAAGTTGGCCGGTTTTCTTTGTTTCGCAATATCGCTTTATCATCATAATTAGCTTATTTCTATTTGTATTAATTGCCTTTGCTTTAAAGAAGACGAGAAGAAAACTTTTCCTGTTAAATTATTATCTCAACCTTTTATTTTTATTAATTATAGCTATTGACGTTGGCTGGCTTACAAAAAAAATGGGGCGTGAAAACAATTATGAAGCAATAAATAAACTCATGAATGATAAATCAATTCCTGATTCTTGTTATAAACCTGATATCTATCTTTTGTTGCTAGACCAGTACGCGGGCAACTCTTCTTTGAATAAAATGTACCATTTTGACAATTCCTATTTCCTGAATGAGTTAAAAAGCCGTGGCTTTTATATTGCCGGCACCAGCAGAAGCAATTATAATCTTACTCCTTTCTCAATGGCTTCTGCTTTAAGTATGAATTACCTGGATGCTCAAATGGCATTGCCAACCAAACTAAACCTTGGTTATTGCTACCAGGCAATAAGAAGCAGCAGTGCAATCAAATTTCTTATTGTTAATGGCTATAATTTCTACAACTACTCGGTCTTTGATTTTCCCGGTAAACCCGCACACAAGTATGAAGCTTTTCTTCCCTATGGCACATCTCTTATAACGTTGAATACATTCACCGGAAGAATCGAGAGGGATTTCAATAATAGCATCAGGGAGGGAAAATTTGGATCTGCATCGGAAAGGAACAAACTTGTGTATGAAAACCTTCAGTACAATGACAGCACGTTCGCATTAACAAAGAAGGCCGCTTCAGAAAAAACCAGCTCACCAAAATTTGTCTACTCCCATTTTATGCTACCACATTTCCCCTATTATTTTGATAAAGACGGAAAGGAATTACCTATTGATAAATTAACTGATTTTAAAAGAACAAACAGCAGTGATTATATCGGGTACCTTCAGTACGGCAATAAAAAAATTCTCTCTTTACTGGATAATATTTTTTTGCATTCTACTAAACCGCCTGTAATCCTGTTACTTTCTGATCATGGTTCCCGCCATCTGAATAAGAGTGAGGAAAATACCAATGATTTTGTGAATTTAAATGCCGTTTACATACCCGGGCAAAACTACAAGCAGTTTTATGACAGCATTACAAATGTGAATCAATTCAGGGTATTATTCAATACCTGCTTTGCCCAGCAACTTCCGCTATTAAAAGATTCAGTAAGTGATGTAAAATTCTGACAAAGGCTATTGATCAGGCAACCTTTAAATACCGGAAAACGAATAGAATAGAAGCCCAATAATTTTCTTACCAAACATTTTTCATTGCGAAATATTCTCTTTTCTCATTCCTATTTCCTTCGTTTTGACCCTAAACAATGGGCAACAGGCCGGCCTTATGCACCATTAGGCACTTTATATGCAGCTTCTTTGCTTCGCAGGAATGGATACAACGTTTCCCTGTTTGATAATATGTTTTCGCATAGTGCTGCAGATATACTTCCATCCCTTGAAAAAATAAATCCCACCATTTTTGTATTATATGATGACGGTTTTAACTACCTGACAAAAATGTGTCTTACGAATATGCGGGAAGCAGCCTTTGAAATGATAAAAATGGCCAAGCAACGAAATTGTATAGTAATTGTTTCCAGTTCAGACGCTACAGATCATTATGAAAAATACCTGCAGCAGGGGGCTGATTTTATTTTATCAGGAGAAGCTGAGTTAACGTTGCTGGAACTGGTCAATAAGATTTCAGGCAAGCAAAATAATTTTATTGAAATCAGTGGTATTGTTTACCGGCAAAATAATGCGGTAGTAAAGACAAGCCGGAGAACTGTATTAAGAGATCTTGACACACTTCCTTTACCTGCATGGGATTTAATGGATATGGAACCTTACCGGAAATCCTGGCTGAAACATGCGGGCTATTTTTCAATGAATATTGCTACAACGAGAGGCTGTCCTTTCAAATGTAACTGGTGTGCAAAACCGATATATGGAAACCGTTACAACTCACGTTCACCACAGAATGTAATAGCCGAATTAAAACTGCTCAAAGAAAAATTCAATTACGATCATATCTGGTTCTGCGATGACATATTTGGATTGAAGCCTGGCTGGGTACATGAGTTTGCTGACCTGGTTCAAAAGGAAAATATCCATTTCAAATTCAAGATACAGGCAAGGGCCGACCTGATGATACAGGAAAACTATATCCGTGATCTCGCGAGGGCAGGCTGTGAGAATGTATGGATGGGCGCTGAAAGTGGTTCACAAAAAATTTTGGATGCGATGGGTAAAGGAACAAAACTGGAACAGATATACACCGCCACTACTTTATTGAAAAAAAATAATATCCGGCCGGCATTCTTTATTCAGTTCGGGTACCCGGGCGAAACAAAAGAGGATATCAAACGCACGATACGAATGATAAATAAATTGCTACCGGCTGAAATCGGTATATCCGTTTCTTATCCTTTGCCGGGTACCCCGTTTTATGAAAGAGTAAAAGCAGACTTAAAAGAAAAGACAAACTGGACCGATTCAGACGAACTGGCATTGATGTTTCACAACACGTACCAGCCTGCATTTTATAAGCAACTGCACCGCTATGTGCATACAACGTACCGGAAGCACCTGGCATTTGATTATATAAGGAAGTTTCTTACAAAGCCATCAGCGATAAATATAAAATCGATTAAAAAAGCTACATCTGCATTATACTATATCCCTTCTTCCTTTATTGAAAAAATAAAACTCAACCAACTGGAAAAAGCCTGATGGAAAATTCAGCCATTACTATTAATGAACAAAAAACAGCAACAGCCTTTTCAAAACAATCTATTGTGTTTGATAATATCTATTCGCAAAATACAATAGTGAACTATAAAAGAGAACGGGTAAGAAATCACCTGCTACAATTTATAAAACCAGGCAGTAGCATCCTGGAGCTAAACTCCGGCACCGGTGAAGATGCAAGCTGGTTTGCAAATAATGGTTACACAGTGCATGCGACAGATATTTCCGAAGGCATGCAATCTGTTTTACAAAAAAAAATAAAGCAGCAACAGTTGGAAAAAAGGGTTACTACTGAACTTTGTTCATTTACGCAATTGGAAAAATTGAAAGCTAAAGGGCCCTACGATGTTATTTTCTCAAACTTTGCCGGATTAAACTGTACAGGCGATCTTGGAAAAGTGCTGCAATCATTTCCAGCTTTATTAAAACCGGGAGGTATTGTAACCCTGGTAATAATGCCCGAGTTTTGTCTTTGGGAAACTTCATTGCTTTTCAAGGGAAAATTCAAAACCGCTTTGCGCCGGCCTTTCAGTAAGAAGGGTGTAAAGGCCAGAGTGGAAGGAGAAAGTTTTACCTGCTGGTATTACAATGCATCATTTGTCATCAGAAACCTTTCGGTTCATTTTAAGCTGTTATCGACTGAAGGATTATGCACCATTGTTCCCCCTTCTTATATTGAACATTTCGCTGAGCGATACCCGAAATTATATAACTGGCTGAAAAAAAAAGAAGAAAAGTATAAATCAGCTTGGCCATGGAAAACAACAGGTGACTACTATATTATCAGCTTTCAAAAGAAAAGCAGGGATTAATTATACCGCTTTCAAACTTTCAAGGCCCATCATAACTGCATCCACTTCCTTTTCATAGTGATTTAAAATTTTCCGTTGCAGATTAGAGGGATCCGGCTTTGCATAATGTATCCCTGCATCAAGTCCCATCAATTCACCGCTATAACTTCGTAATCGCTTTGCCGTCTTTATTTTCCATCTTTTTGCAGTAATATTCATAAGCCACTCATTTAGCCGGTCGGTATTCTTTCTCTTTTTTATAGTTCGTACTGATTTTATAGAATATTCTTTAAGCTCCTGTTCCGGCTCACTCCAGCGGAGATGCTGTGGAAAATATTCTTTCACCCACTTATTTTCTCGAATAAAATCTTTAAAAATGAACTCCCCCTGCAAAGGTAGTACCGTAGCTATCTCTACTGCCGTAAAAATATTTTTTTCCTTTATCTCTAATGCCAGTTCATCTATATAATAATTCATACAGAACCAATGCTGCCTGCCGGTGATGAATGAGAGTTTTTTAAATAAATGCATCAAAGTCCTCGCCAGCCATAGCCGGTTTGCCTTTGTAATAATAAAGAAGTCAATATCCGATTTATCATCCGCAAAATTTTTAGATAAAGAGCCGGATACTGCAACTCCTTTTACAAAAGGAAAGTGATACAGGAATCGGGAAATTCGTTCTGCCTTTTTTAATTGTTTGATGGCAAGGCTATTTCCTCTCTTACGACGTTCCACGAATTTGCTTTCTTGCTGAAGGGAATAAAACTCTTCGTGCTTATAAATAGTTTGCTGCCTGCACAGATAATTCAAGGTTTTTTCAAACTTAGCTTTATCACATAACGAATCGAGAAAGCCATAAATTTCTTCCTTTTTCAACGGGTAGTTAAAAACATTAAAATAAGCCAGTGCTTTTACTATCGATTTCTCTGTCGTATGCAAGCCAGTGAAGCTCATTGAAGAATATCTCTACTTATTCTTATCGCAAAAAAGAAAATAAAGTTGCTTGTACCCATTACCCTGTCAACGGGCTCTATTTCTATTTCTTACTATGCGGCAGACCTGACTGGCAGATACCAGGTATATCTTCGCCGGTAATCGCTCAATAAAAGCCGTGATGACAAGGTTTTACGAATTGCCTGCGGAAAAAACGGGAGGAATGGCACCATTTATGATGATGCTAACAGCTTTGCTCCCTAAATTGCAGGGTGAAGACGGAAAGAAACAATACTCATTATTGAATTGATGCAATATGAAAAAGATTATCCTTTTATTAATGACCATAAGCGCTGTCAGTGTAAATGCCCAATCGCTGAAAGATGCATTATTTGGCGGAAAACTGAAAAATGATTCAGGTAATGTTGTCCGGAAAGGCGATGATCTTTCTACCAAAATAGATACTACAAAGAAAAAGCCTGCTGAGGCTGCAAAAATTAATCCGGTGGCGAAGGATTCTTCAACATCTGTGGTATCAACTCAAAAAGATGCATCTTCGGCTACCGGCAAAACTTCAACTGACAACAATAATGTTTCCTCCAATAATACAACTCCTGCTGGCAATAGTACAGCGAATACAGTGCCGAGAGATAATAATAAAATATGGAAGGAATATATGGATTCACTTAGCAGCACACTGAAAACAGAAGCATTGCCCAACAAAAAAATTAAAAGCGGAACGTATTATATACTCGTTCAATATGCGATTGAAACAGATGGGCAAGTAAGTCTCAGTAATGTTTCCTGTTCTCCAGAAAATTCTTTCCTTGAACAAACCATAAAAGAAAGAATTACACTTACAGCGCCTCAGTTAAATCCGGTACTTTCCGGATATGGTAAGGCCCAAAGAGCTTCCAAAAAATATAATTTTACACTTACTAAAATGTAGGTCGTTAAAATCAGGCTGGATTATTTTTTTCGCCGTTGCTGGTCTTCCTAAAAGCAGCACGCCGCCGTTGTGTGTTGTGCAAAGATATTGTGAGTATGCAAAACACCAACGGCACGAACTGTAAACGGCCCGCCTTTATTTACAATCAATCCGCATAATGAGTAAGAAAGCCCCAGTTATCAATTTCCATTTCATAAAACAATGCCGACGAATATTTATAATCTTCAGGAACATTACACAGGCCT
>JAFDYH010000276.1:0-909 GCA_018267535.1 Bacteroidota bacterium | reverse complement strand
ACTCTCTGTCTTTTGCTTCCACTTTAAAATATTCTAATACTTTGGGATGATTTATTTGCAAATCCTTCTTTATCCGTTGTGCTGTATATTTTAAAAAATCCCTTTGCACGGCTTCCGGATCATTATCCGGCATCATCTGCCATATCAGATGAATATGATTATTCATTATAACAAAGGCAAATATTTTTACACGATTATCTTGTACTAAAAAGCGAAGACTATTTATTATGATGTCTTTGTATTTATCAGGCTTTAGTAATTTCTGCCATTCCAGGTTTGTAGCTGTAAAATATTGAGGATATTCTATTATAGGTAACGCCATACTCATATATGGCAAATTAGGGATTTCCTACAGTTCGTGTTGCTGGTGTTTTGCCTTGCTACCCATCCCTTGCTCAACACACAGCAACGGCGTGCTGCTTTTTGTAGAACACCAACGACGGCAGAAAAGCGAAAATTATTTCGATTATTACTGTAAGGAATTCCCGACTGTTCTATAGCTGCTAAAATTCCCTCATCCCAGTAGCTTTTATCCCCACGCTGTTTATCATCCCAAGTAAGGCCATTAATTAAAATTGCAAGTTCGCCATCTGGGTCTTTGTAGATTACTGGATTATTGTAACAATAGACATAAGGAGAAGACATTTCCAATAAATCAGCTTTAGGGTCTAATACCCACCATCTCCCTATTTGCGGATCTTGCATTCTTGCACCGAAGTCATACATCTCTAACCCACTACCATCAGCAAACTCTTTACTCTGCAATTCTTTCCCGTTATACTTATACTTATTCTCCGCATATCCACTCTTCAACACTTTCGAACTAATCCCGCTCAAGGTGAGTCCAAATGGATAATAATGCGTCTCCTCCAATAATGGCCCTCTTATATGCGTCACCTGCAAGTTGTC
>JAFDYH010000275.1 GCA_018267535.1 Bacteroidota bacterium | reverse complement strand
TTCGCTAATGCCGCTACTGAACAGTATTCCAGTGAATGATAAAAACAAACAAGGCAGCATAAAAGCTGCCTTGTCCAGTTTAGTCGGGAAGACAGGATTCGAACCTGCGGCCCCCTGGTCCCAAACCAGGTGCGCTACCGGCCTGCGCTACTTCCCGAATTTTTCACTGTAATTTGATAAACAGGAAATTACTGTGCCAGCTAATTACGCCGGATTGCAAATGTAAGTGTTATACGCTATGGTTCAAAATGATAATCTTGCAGATTGAAATTAATAACCAAACTTATATAAACCTCCCAATCCATTTAACCGGTTAGCTAAAAATAACTTTTTCCTGTACAGAAGAAAAAAATTACAATTAATATCTCCAAGCTTGTTTTCTTTCTGCCAGCTATCCCGTCAAATGAATTATTTATTAATCATTAAATCTTAAACATGAAAAAGATTTCATACCTCTGTATAATTGCTTTTACTGCGATTTTTTTTACTTCAGCCTGCACAAAAGAAGGGCCCCAGGGCGCCACTGGTCCACAGGGTGCTACAGGTGCTGCTGGCGCCACAGGAGCTACCGGCGCAAAAGGCGATACGGGTACCGCAAACGTCATTTATTCTCCCTGGATAACGCCCTCTTTTTCGTTTATTGTTAATGACTGGATCGCAACTATTGATGAGCCAAAAATAACGCAGGATATATTGGATAAAGGTGTTGTAAAAGTTTTTTATGGATCAGGAGGTTATGTATTTGAGCTGCCTTATAGTTATAATGGAGATAATATCATGCAACGTTTACGCTTGGGTAAGATCGATCTATTCTCCACTTTAAATGGCAATAACTATTCCTGGAGATATGTTATTATTCCCGGCGGTGTAGCATCTGGCCGCGTTATGAATAGCAATACAGATACATTTGTATTTGCAGATGGCTCAACGATGCCTAGAAGCGATTTGGATAAAATGACTTACCTGGAGATTTGCAAACGGTTCAGTATACCGGAATGATAGGTTTGAATGAATGGAGAATTTATATTTACTATTAAACATTAATAAAAAGACAACCTCGAACTTTTCGAGATTGTCTTTTTATTGCATGAAATATTATTAATTATATCCGCGGTGAGGGAGGGATTCGAACCCTCGGTACAGAGTTACCCGTACGGCAGTTTAGCAAACTACTGATTTCAGCCACTCATCCACCTCACCAATATTTTAATAAACAAATAAGAACTACTCTTTTAACCCTCAAACATTCCATTTATCGTCCTCAATACAGAGTATGATAGTTTGGCAACCCTTTCACTTCAACTTCCCGATAGCTATCGGAATCCGCATCACCGAAAAGCCGCACTGTTTAAAGGGTGGCAAAAATAAAATGAAACCGGCATAATCCCAAATCAAAAAACCCTCACAAAGAGGGTTTTTCAAATACCTTATAAAGTAGCGCTTACATTGCAGCTAACTGTACTTTCTGCTGTAGTTCCAATACATTTTCACGAAAAACACTGTCAGTATCCATCAGGTCTTTTACTGTCTGACAGGAATGAATTACTGTAGTATGGTCGCGGCCACCGAAATGCTCACCAATTGTTTTCAACGAGTTTTTTGTAAACGCTTTGGCCAGGTACATTGTAATTTGCCTTGCCTGTACGATCTCACGTTTGCGGGTCTTTTGTAAGAGCTTGTCATAAGACACATCAAAATACTCGCATACCATTCTTTGGATCGTATCGATCGTGATTTCTTTACTGGATGATTTCACAAAATTTCTTAACACTTTCTTTGCAAGGTCCAGGTCTATTTCCCTCCTGTTAAGCGAAGATTGTGCCAACAAGGATATCAATGCTCCTTCCAGTTCACGGATATTACTGTTAATATTATAAGCGATGTATTTAACTACTTCCTTGGGCATTTCCAACCCATCGATCTTCATTTTTCGCTCCAGGATTTCAATACGCGTTTCATAATCAGGAATCTGCAAATCGGCGCTCAAACCCCAGCGGAAACGGCTCAATAATCTCTCCTGTACACCTTCCAGGTCTTTTGGCGGCTTATCGGATGTAAGCACTAATTGCTTTCCGGATTGATGCAGATGATTGAATATAGCAAATAATGCATCCTGCGATTTTTCTGCCTTTGCAAAAAACTGAACATCGTCGATAATCAATACATCAATCAGCTGGTAGAAGTGAATGAAATCATTAATCGCATTGTTGCGGCTATGATCCATGAACTGGTTGATGAATTTTTCTGAGCTTACGTATAATACTACGCGGTTAGGATGAGCCCTTTTTACTTCATTGCCGATGGACTGTGCAAGATGCGTTTTACCCAAACCTACCCCACCGTATATAACTAATGGATTGAAAGAATTAGCACCGGGCTTTTCAGCAACTGTTTTACCAGCCCTGCGTGCCACCCGGTTACAATCTCCTTCTATAAATGCATCGAATGTATATATAGGATTGAGCTGGGGGTCTATCTGCATTTTTTTGAGCCCCGGTATAACGAAAGGATTCTTGACGGGATTATTTATGACTAACGGAAAATCCATTTCATTATTTGAATAAGTTTTGAAACCCTGGCCCGGTATATCCATTGTTAATGGTTTACCGTTGTTATTTCCACTGTCCACCATGATACGGTACTCAAGTGATGCATCTTTGCCTAGTTCCCTCTTCAAAGTCTTTGCCAATAAATTCACATAATGCTCTTCGAGGTATTCAAAAAAGAACTGGCTGGGTACTTGTATAATGAGCGTACTATTCTTAACTGATACCGGTTTAATTGGTTCGAACCATGTCTTATAATGCTGCCATTCAACAATATCTTTGATAATCTTCAAACAATTCGTCCAAACTTTTTCAGCGTTTTTCTCCATTGCTATTTAAGCAGTTTATTTTGTCCCTTATTATGATTATTGATTTTTAAAATTAGTTTTTCACAGTTGTGGAAAGATTGACAGGACGGCGAATATCTATAAAATCTTCTCCAAAAAAAAATTTTAATTTTTCTTTTTTACGAATAAAAAAAACAAAAAAAATTTTATCATTTTTCCCAAACCAATTATGGAAAATTCCTTGATAAAAATTGTAAAATTCAATCAGAAAATACTATAGAAAAGATAGTGTCCCCTGGTTCGTTCTGCTTGCTTTGAAGTTAATGTTTTTTACAATCGGAAAATTATTTATTCACGAAAAAAATTTCTTTCTTTTCTGAAAAGAAACAGCCCCATTAAGCATTTGTATGCTCATTGATAAGAGATACAAACAATTATAAAGGCTTTTTCTTCTTTTATTTCATACTTTGCAGCAGTTACAGGATAAAAACCTGTCCGGATGCAAAAGAATATCTCTTTAAGGCTACTTCCGTCAGAAGCAGCGAATGAATCTGCAGTAAAAGATTACATCGCAAAAGTTGAAGGCGTAGCCCTGTCTTCAGTTACCGGTTATATTATCCTTAAACAATCGATTGATGCTAGGGGAAAGCAGCCCTGGATCAATTTAACCTTACAATCATTCATTAATGAGCCCTTTCATCAGCGGGAAATACAACCATTTCATTTCAGAGATGTAAAAAATGCAGCAAAACGTGTATTAATAATAGGGGCAGGGCCAGCTGGCCTATTTGCCGCACTACAATTAATGGAAGACGGCATAAAACCAATCATTCTTGAACGTGGCAAAGATGTAAAATCAAGACGAAGGGACCTCGCTCTATTAAATAAAGAGGGGATTGTTAACCCCGAAAGTAATTATTGTTTCGGCGAAGGTGGTGCAGGCACATATAGTGATGGTAAACTATATACAAGAAGCAACAAGCGTGGGGACATTACCCGTATACTCAATTTATTTGTGCGTTTTGGCGCCGATGAAAAAATCTTATACGAAGCACACCCGCATATTGGCACTAATAAATTACCCCACATTATTACAGCGATGCGGCAATTGGTTATTGATTGCGGTGGTGAATGCCGTTTCGAAAAAAAAGTAATTGATTTTATAATTGAAGACGATTGTATTAAAGGAGTAAAAACTGCCGACGGCAATGTTGAAAAAGCTGATGCGGTTATCCTGGCTACGGGTCATTCGGCAAGAGATATTTTTTATCTTCTTTACAATAAAAAAATACAGGTTGAGGCAAAACCATTCGCGTTAGGTGTGCGGGCAGAGCATCCGCAAAGCCTGATTGATAATGCCCAATACCATTGTATTGTAAGGGAAGAGTTTTTACCTCCCGCATCCTACAGTTTAGTGCAGCAGGTAGAGGGCAAAGGGGTCTTTTCATTTTGTATGTGTCCGGGTGGCATTATAGCACCCGCAGCTACTAACCCGGAGGAACTGGTTGTGAATGGATGGTCGCCTTCCAAAAGAAACAATCCCTATGCAAATAGTGGCATTGTTGCAGAAGTACAGGCCCCGGATTTGAAAAACCTGGAAGATTTTGAAACCATAACCGGGCACAATAAAAAAGTATTGAATACAGAATTGCGTATGCTTTATTTTCAGCAATATGTGGAGCGTAAAGCTTATAAAGCAGGTGGCGGAAGATTTGTTGCTCCGGCACAACGTTTACTGGATTTTGTTGGAAACAAACTATCCTCATCCTTACCCGGCTGCTCCTATTTACCAGGCGTACACTCCGCTTTACTGAAAGAAGTATTACCTCCTTTTATTCATAAAAGCTTACAGCAGGCATTTAAAGAATTTGGCAAAAAAATGAAAGGGTATTATACAAATGATGCTGTGGTGGTTGCAACTGAGTCGAGAACCTCATCACCAGTGCGCATACCAAGAGATAAAGAAACATTGCAGCATCCGCAAATTAAAAAACTCTATCCCTGTGGGGAAGGGGCCGGTTATGCCGGAGGTATTGTAAGCGCCGCAATGGATGGTGAAAAGGTCGCAAAACAAATTATTTCTCTATTTAAAAATAAAAACTAACAACTTAATTCTGCGTTACCTGTTTTGCAATCAGCAGTTTCTTTTCGATTAACTGATTATGACGGTAAATTCTGCATTCCTTTTTTAATGCTTTCCGAAGAGACCTGGTAAATGGAACAGGTAAAATAGGGGAAAGGTCCGGCCGGCCTGCGTCTATCCAGGCTGTGTACCAAAAATCTGCAATTTGATCAGCGCTGCGCAATAGTTGCTCATTAATGCTTTTACCCAATCGTTTATTATACTCTATGGCAAAAGCCCGGGTATAAAACCGCCTGTCTTTTCCCCAGCGGAATTCAGTAAAATATTTAGTTGAATCTGTAAAGTCTTTTGATACTTCTTTTTCAACTGCAAACATTTCATTTAATAATGCATGCGTTTTCCGGATCGTTTTCCATATCGCTTCTTCAGGGTTTGCAAGATAAGTTGCTTCGTGCCGGCTGCGAAGGTTATACTGCTCCAATACGGCTTCAGGAACGCTGGTCTCCCACAAATCATGAATGCCCCGCTGATTGGTAAGTTGTCCATCATAGTTTAAAGCTGTGTGGAGGGGTACATGCGCATCGCCAATATAATGGCCAAGATCTGTTGCATAAAATAGGATACTGTCCCTGTTTCCGGCTTTAAATGCTTCTGTTAATCTATTTTTTACAACCATCACCTGGTAAGGCAGCGTTCCGTATTTTATCAAACTGTCTTTCCCATATTTTTTAACCGCATCATCCCAGTTCACCGGCATTTTCCATTCGGCTGAATCACCAAACGCTTCAATATCTATAAAATGTTTGGGAGCTTCTGTTGCATCCATACTTCTTCGCTGGTCAGGTCGGGGGGCATTGCGGGCAATAGAATCTTTATATTCATAAAAAAAGGGGCGCATTGATTTAGGCAACTGGTAAATCGCCAACTGGTTTACGGTACGGTGCACCAGGAAACCCCAACTGCAGCAAATAGTCACAATAAAAAAAAGGGTTGCTATTTTAACACTGATTCCCCTCATCATAGTTTTGCATTTATGCCGCGAAGTTGCAGCAAAAAATAATACTTTGATTTTATCTTATTGTTTGGATGTCATTTGTAATAATTTCCTGCCGCAATAGACAAATAAAAATGAGCTTTATCCATAAACTGTTGGAGCGAAGATTTAAATAAAAGATCATGTGTTGATTTACCAGGATATAATAATTAAGGTAACCTATATTTACAAACTAATTTACACCTATGGCCTTGCTGGAATTACATAATTTAAAGAAATATTACGCTACACAAAAAGCGGTTGACGATATCAGCTTTTCCCTTGAAAAAGGAAGCATTTTTGGCTTGCTTGGCCCGAATGGCGCCGGTAAAACAACCTTATTACGTATGATTACCGGCATCTTTTTTCCTGATGAAGGCAAGATCATGTTTGACGGCCATGAATTTGACCCTGCAAATGATATTGTGAATATCGGTTACATGCCGGAAGAAAGAGGCCTCTATAAAAAAATGAAAATTGGCGACCAGGCCCTTTACCTGGCACAGTTAAAAGGGCTTAGCAAAACTGAGGCAATGGCACGCATTAAAGAATGGTTTTTAAAATTTGAAATGCAGACCTGGTGGAATAAAAAAGTGGAAGACCTTTCCAAAGGCATGAGCCAGAAACTGCAGTTCGTAACAACTGTCTTGCATGAGCCCAAACTCATAATATTAGACGAACCTTTTAGTGGCCTTGACCCGGTAAATGCCAATATGATAAAAGATGAAATCTATAAGCTGGCGCAAAAAGGGTCTACTATTATTTTCAGTACGCACCGTATGGAACAGGTAGAAGAGATCTGCGACCACATTATTCTGGTAAACAAAGGAAAAAAAATCCTGGATGGAACAGTACAGAAAGTAAAACACGATTTTAAAGAAAATTTGTATAAAGTTCAATTTGCCAATAAACTGATGCCGGAACACCTGGCTATTCACCTGTTCCAGGTAATTAAAGCTTCTGAACAAGAATTAATTCTTCGCCGGGACCCGGCGTATAGCAATAATGACATCATCCAGTATTTTATCAATAAAGGTTTATCTATTGATTCAT
>JAFDYH010000274.1 GCA_018267535.1 Bacteroidota bacterium | reverse complement strand
TGAACAGGAAATTCCAAAGAAGCCATTGCCTTATCCATGGGAGACCTGTATGACCATGGCGGGTAGCTGGAGTTATGTACCTAATGATACGTATAAACCCACCAATACCATCATTCACAATCTTATTGACGTAGTAGCAAAGGGCGGTAACTATTTATTGAATATTGGCCCGGGCCCTGATGGTGAATGGCATGATACTGCCTATATACGGATGAAGGAAATTGGTGAGTGGCTGAAAATAAATGGGGAGGCAATTTATAAAACAAGGGCCATTGCCCCCTATAAAAGCGGCGATGTTTGCTTTACACAAAGTAAAGATGGAAAAATAGTGTATGCATTACAGTTATTGAACCCTGGCCAGGCAGTGCCGGCAGAGATTTCATTTTCGGGGCTGGATGTGCCTTCAAGATCAACTATACAATTAATCGGCAGCAATAAAAAACTGAAATGGAAAAAAGAGGGTGATACTGTCAAAGTATCTGTTCCAAAAACTACTAAAGCGGAACATGCAATTGCGATAAAAATTAGCTTAAGAGGAAAATAAATTATTCTGCATGCTTATGAAACGAAAGGCTGGCTGCTTTCATTAGGATAGCCGACCTTTTATACTATATCATTTATTTTTTTGGGAGCAACCCATTTATAAGATTAGGGGTTTTATACTCATTGTGGGTTTCAAAAAAAGATATTACCTTCATATTACTCACTCCGTGCTCTTAAAACTACTATGAACTAAGGCAAAGATTATATGGCGTTTTTTGCTTAACATAGTTGATATGGAGTTTTATCTTACAGCTTATTCTTATCTTAAAGGAAGAGGCCTTAATATAAACAGGAAATTCCTGCGTATCAGGATGCAGTCGCACCCTGATTATCCATCACTTATTTCATTAACCGATAGTCTTGATGAATTAGGCATCTCGTTTAACGCTATACAAGCTGAAAAAAAACTTTATAGGGATTTGCAATATCCTTTACTGGCCCATATAGTGAACAGTCAGACTGTTGAATTTAAGCAAATAGAATCCGCATTGTTTTTTGAAAAGAATAGAGATGTTTTTGAACATTGGAATGGAATTGTATTTTCTACCGAACATTCCGGTCGTTTAATTTTCAATAAAGAATATTCTTCATTCGAAGAAAAGAAGAAACGTTTTACGGTTTACTGCTATCTTTTCTTTTTTTATTTTTTGCATTTTATATAGTAGTTGTTTTAATGATGCATAACAATCTCTTTCTTGTTGTATCCTTTCTTGGTTTGGTTGGAACAACTGTATGCTTTCTTATTATACAGCATAATGCGGGAGTAGCAAATGTTATAACCAATGCCCTTTGGGGGACAGATGAAAATAGCGGTTGTGGGAAAATAATCAATTCATCAGCGGGTAGGATAATTAAACACGTTCACCTTGCAGATATAGCTATATTCTATTTTTTAACGCAACTGCTTCTATTATTAGTTTCAGTATTTACAAAAGACGAAGGTAACTTTTCGTTGTTGACAATTTTGTCCATAGCCGCATTTCTTTTTACCTTTTATTCGTTATGGTATCAATGGCATATTCAAACGTGGTGTGCATTATGCCTTATGGTAACAGGTATAGTGTGGTTGCAAACATTAGCTTTAACTGCCAGGGCAAATAGTTTTTATTTTTCCACTTCCTCTGTTTTGCAATTGAGCTTTTCCATTCTTATCGCTTTTTCATGGTTTATACTGAAGCATTATATTACTACTGCGGATGATGCAGTTAAAAAAACAGTGGAGGCCCTTCGATGGAAGAGAAACCCTTCCGTATTCGTTTCATTGTTGAAAGCGCAAAGACGGGTGAGCGGGGTTAGTTCCCATTGCCCTTCGGCTGGTAACAGCGATGCCCCTGTGCATATAACTGTTGTCAGTAACCCCTACTGTAAACCTTGCTCTCGCCCATGCGTAATTGGATGAATTAATAAAGATTTACCCGGTAGATATAAATATAAAAACCTGCTTTTTTGTTCCTGCAGAGGACGCGAATGATAAACGCACCATAGTAGCGGAAAGAATACTCGCGGCCTGGCATGGATCGCCTGTTATTCAAAAGCAACAGGTGATGACTAAATGGTTTGAGGAGATGGATATTGAAAAATGGGAGCGCTGCTTTCCGCATCCTCATAGTAATGAACCTATCGCCCGGTATCTTCTTGAAAACCAGGCCTGGTGTACAAGGAATAATATTACCCATACACCTGCTATTTTTTTAAATGGGTACGAACTGCCACAAAATTATACAGCCGGTGATTTAAAGCTGATCATACCTTCTTTTTTAGAATTTATTCCAAAGCCTGCGGAAAAAATGCAGGATCAAGATATAAGGTTGGCCAGCCAAGGGTAAAAGAGCTTTGTACCTTAAACCAAAGCCGATTTTTATTAATTTTAAAATAATGAACAATGAAAAAGTTAACGAGAGATGAAATGAAAAAAATCAAAGGTGGGCTTATTAAAGATTACGCAAATATTACCTGTACATGTTTTAATGGTGTGTCTACGCCGCTATGTGAAGAGCATACTACTACATGCACCGGCGTATATGCACAATGTGTGAGTTTTTGTAGCACACGCGGCGGAGTAGCAAATTATGGAACCTGTGAAATACTGTATGGTTGTAAATGATGTAAAAATTCACAATACGGGGTTAGGGTGCCTAACTCCGTATTTTTTAATGAGTCGGAATTGATGTTTATGAAATATAGTTCGCTCCTTTTAGTTTTTATTCTTTTGTCGGGAACCAATAAACTCGAAGCGCAATTATTATCCACAAAAGGGAAAGATTTCTGGGCTGGTTTTATGTATATTAATATTCCACCTCTTACTCACCTGCATGTTTATATTACAGCAGAAAGGCCCTGCATGGGAATAGTAGAAAACAGGTCAGGTTCTTTCCGGCAAAATTTTTCTGTAAGGCCCAGCACTGCTGCTGTTATTGAACTTCCAGTCCCTCTTTTCTATACTTATGAATCCGAATCTGTATTTCCTTATGCTCTTCATGTGAATGCTTCCGATAGTGTTAGTGTAGTTATTTCTACGCAGGCCGACAACGGATTTCTGGAAACAACCACTGTTTTCCCAATAGCATCATTAGGCAGTGATTATTTCATACTTACTTATAATCTCAAGATGACGTCTGTAAGCCAGCATTCAAGCCAGTTTATACTGGTTGGTGTTGAGGATAATACGATTGTTCAAATCCGTCCTTCGGTACTATCTTCTTTAGGAACAGCGGCGTTGCCTTTCACAATTACATTAAATAAAGGACAAACCTATTTATACAAGTCAAAAGAAGCCCTGGACCTGACAGGCTCAGAAATTCATGTTCTGAATGATTGTAAAAAAGTAGCGGTATTCAGTGGCAACGAATGTAGTTTTATTCCCGATTGCCCCGCATGTAATAATTATTTTGAGCAAAATGTCCCGTTGAATACTTTGGGCACACAATACCTGGTTACTCCGTCTTTAACAAGAAGCAGGGATTATTTCAGGATAGTTGCCACACAGGATAATACTTCAATTTTTATTGATAATATACTTATCGGTATATTCAATAAAGGGAAAATTTATGAGCAATACATAGAAAAGCCAATTGTTGTGCGGAGCAGCAGGCCTGCCATGGTTAGCTTTATGGGTATGGGGTTCAAATGCTCAGAGGGGGAAACTCTCCCGGCGCCTTTCATGGTTCATGTCACTTCTATGGAACAGGCTGTTAAATCGGCAACCTTTACTACTATTGACGATCAATCGCCAAGAGAATTGGTTAATTGCGTAAACATTCATGTAAGAACAGCATATACTGCACAGACTTTTCTTGACGGTAAAAATATCGGTAACCTGTTTACTGTTTTTCCGGGTAACCCAATCTATTCTTATGCCCGCATTGAACTGGAGAAAGGGGTACATACTCTTGCCAATACAAATGGTTTTACAGCTTATCAATATGGATTTGGTAAAAAAAGTTTAGCAGGATATGGTATGTCGGTTGGTAGCTCACTCAATAAGTCAAGCCAGTTCAGCATGGTAAATGGTATTTCATCCAACCTGCAAAAAGATTTTTATTTCTGCCCGTTACAGGCTTTAAAGTTCGAAGCCATCCGGCAGGATACACTCTATTCAAAAGTGTATTGGTTTTTTAGTGATGGTACAAAGGATAGTGGCAATGTAGTAAATAAGTCTTTTGTTGAAGCGGGCTGCTATACCGTGCAGATGATTTCCTATTATACCGGTTCATCCGGCAACTGCCTGTTGGGTGATAAGGCGACGGATACAACCACGATGAATGTATGTGTACAGCCGGATGTTCCCCTGTCATTAGGGCCGGATATATATAGTTGTGCCGATAGTATAGTGCAACTGCAACCCAAAGGCGCCGTGCCTTCAGGATTTATTTATCAATGGAGCGACAGTTCTTTTACGGAAAGCATTACGGTAAACAAAGCGGGTACGTATTCGCTGCAGGTGCAAAATGGAGAATGTAAGGCAACAGATACGATTAATGTGCTGGTACAGGGCACGCCTTTGCTGAATGGAGGAACTGATAAATTTTTATGTATTGGTGATTCAGTACTTGTAAGCAACAGTATAAATGAGCCAGATGTAGAGTATAGCTGGTCTAACGGAACTAAGGGCTATCGGCAATATATTAAAGAACCTGGTGTGTACACATTAACTGCTACCCGCCATGATTGTGTTGCCACCACTTCGGTAAATGTAAAATTGCTTACTTGTCCGGGCATCTATGTGCCGGGTGCTTTTACACCAAATGATGATGGGAAAAATGATATTATCCGTCCGGTGATGGGAGGCCTTAATCTTGATTATTTCCGGATTTATAACCGGTGGGGCCAATTGGTTTTCCAGACATCTACAAGTATGGCAGGCTGGAATGGGGTATTCAATAATGAAAAGCAAACAACAGGTGTATATGTGTACGTGGTTAGTGCTGTTGATGCCACAGGTAAGCGAACAACAAAGAAAGGAACATTTGTTTTACTGCGATAAACGAATTCAACATGTCTTCATTTCGTTTTATTAAACAGTCCAACATAATGGATTGTGGGCCTGCATTTCTTAAAGAGAGGATCATTTTTCGCGGTCAGCTTCTACCGTATCGTCATTTGTTTTGTAAAGTATCCTTTTTACAAAGTATAGATATTGTTATTTTTTTTGTTTATATATTTTTCATAAGTAGCAATCCATTCGTCGGGCGTTATTTTAGAAGCCAGCTCGCCAATAAGATCAAAGGGTATATCTTCTGGTTTTTTATAACGTAAACAACTTTTTCCCATATCTAATTTCTTCGGCGACTTTTTTGCATGTGCTTCCGTAAACCATTTTAATATAGCCGGGTTGCTGTAAATGCCCATATTATAAACAGCAATAAAATTTTTCTGCGAGGCAATATTCATAAAAGGTAAAGGCATTTTCGGGTCGCAATGATAACCCGCCGGGTATTTGCTATGCGGCACTACATAGCCGATCATGCCATAACCCATAACTTCCTGGAAACCCTTTGGCAAATTCTTTTTGATAACGGCCCTTAATTTCTTAAACGCCGCTTTCCTCTCTTCGGGAATTTCTTCAATATATTCTTCTGGTGATGTTGCTTTTGATTGCATACTATTTCTTTTTTGGAGTTTTTTTCTTCGATAGTTTGGCAATCTTATTGTATTCAAGGGCAAGGTCCATCCAGTATTCAAGTTTCTTTTTTGTATTCAATGCATTAATATCAACGAATACATATCCCTTCATCTCCTTGCCGGTAAAATCCATCGGCTTCACACCTTCTTTTTCTATTACAGTTTCATATTTTTCCGGGTCCAATCGCACCATCAACCTTTCTTTTTCTATACCTACGCACATTTTATCGTTCACCATAAAACATAATCCGCCAAACATTGGTTTTTCTTCCACGTTTTTATGGGTCAGGGCAATTATTTCCCGCACACGGTCCGCCAGTTTTTCGTTGTAAGCCATAAAATTCCTGTTTAAGCATTGATCAATCCCTGCAATAATAGATTTTTATTTCTCAGGTCAATTCCACCTTCATACATGGACTTCATATTGGCTAAATAAAATGTCCATCCCGTTTTACATCCCAAATGCCAGTAATAACGGCCATGCTCATCATCCGGAATATTCTCTTGTGTTATTTCAACAAAGTTTTCTCCAATATCACGGAATATTTTCACACAGCAATTGCCTGCTTTTCCAAAACTGAATTTGAAAAGGTCTTTTCCATTTGCTTCAATAATTTTTCCGGTTTCTACAGTTTCATCAGACCAGCCATGCCAGAGCCATTTGTACGAATCACCTGTTTCTGCATGTTCCTGGTTATGACGTAAATCACCATCCGGCTTTTTATATTCAGATACCCGAAGGAACCAATGTTCCATTCCCGATCTTGTAGCCCACGCATCATATAACTTTTGTAAGGGTGCATTGATATTAATGCGAACAACAAAACGGTTCCAATCGTAAGCAGGGGAGGACATAAAATAAATTTATTGAGGAGGAATACTATGCAAGGCAATCCTGTTGCCTTCTGTATCAATAAACACAGCCATATGGCCATACTCAGGAGATATTTCTGTTTTCGGAACGATTATTTTTCCGCCGGCAGCTTCAATCCTGTCTAACACAACCTGCACATCCGGGTTGGCATTAAGATAGATTAAGGGTCCTTCTGTAGAAGAAGGCTTATGAAAACCACCACTGTCAACGATAGCCCCACCCACCCCTGTCATCATATTCTCCAATGGAAACATCCTCATCTTTAAATCAGGGGTATCCATTGGAAAAAGCTGCGTTTGAAAAATAGCTTCATAAAATTTTGCTGCGCGGTTCAGGTCGGTTGATGGAATCTCAAACCAACTGATCGCATTTGTAAATCCTGCCATTAGATAAATATTTGTAGTAGAAAAATTAACCAGTCACTGCCTGAGCAATGAAGATAAAAGTTAAGATTATACTTTGGTTTCAAAAAAATTTCGGTAACATTTTACCGCCAAATACCTGTGATAAGCCAGGAAAATACAGCGGCTTTTGAGGAATGGGCGGGGTAGATTATCTGAACTGGCCCCAATAGCTATCGGGATGGATTATTGGGGTAAATTCTTCCTTATTTGATTTTGTTTAAAACTACTATTTTTGCGTCCCGCTATTGGGGGTTTAGCTCAGCTGGCTAGAGCGTTTGCATGGCATGCAAAAGGTCACCGGTTCGACTCCGGTAACCTCCAC
>JAFDYH010000273.1 GCA_018267535.1 Bacteroidota bacterium | reverse complement strand
TTGTTTCGTCTGGCAGGGTAAACAATTGAGTTTGGATACTATTAATGAGCGTATTGAAATCGCCGCCAGGTAAATCGGTACGGCCAATACTCCCATTAAAAAGAACATCACCTCCGATAACAAATTTGTCTTTCTCCGAATAAAAACAGACACTGCCGGGTGAGTGGCCGGGCGCAAATAAAATCTCCATTTCTTCACTACCCAGCTTGATCTTTTGCCCTTCTTTTAAAAAAATTATATCGCCTTTGTAATTTTCAAAGGGCAGTTGCCAGCGACGACCTGCTTCTTCCGCCCGATCAAATACCACTTTTTCCTTCTCGTGTATATGGAGGGTAAGCCCCCAGGTATCGTGAACGAACTTGTTACCAAATACATGGTCGAGGTGGCAATGGGTATTCAGCAATAAAACCGGTTTCAGGCCGGATCGCTCAATAAAATCCTTCAAGGTATCTTCTTCTTCGGTAAAATAACAGCCGGGGTCTATAATGCAACACTGTTTTTCAGCGTTATAGAGAATATAGGTATTCTCCTGCACCGGGCTAAATGTGAATGCCTTAACGCTCAACATGGATGGTTTTTTGTATTTTACGCACAATTTACGACCCCTTGAATTCTGTTTGTTAAAATTGAAACTATAGCCACGAATCTTTACGTAACTTTCTTTACGGCGATGTACATTTATAGCACTGCAACGAACAGTTTTGTTGGTTGCAGAATGTTGAATAGACAGTTGCAAGCCGGGTAACGGCCGCAAAAAGGCAACGAAAGCTGAAGAGAAATTGAGCCAATGGCAACACCAGGATCAAAACGTACGATTTAAACGGAATTGAAACAGCAAAAGAATTCTATGAAGAAAATCTTAAGCCTGATTGCTTGTCTTGTAGTTTTTGTGTGGATGAAAACAGAAGCCCAGGTAAACACAATAGAGTTTGGAAAGAACAGGGTACAATACCAGAAATTCAAATGGAAATACTACCAGACTGAAAACTTTAATACTTATTTCGCACAGGATGGATTGGAACTGGGAAAATATGTAGCCCAGGTTGCCGAAACTGAACTTCCCCAGATTGAAGAATTTGTTGAATATGGCTTGCAACGTCGGGCTAATATCATTGTATACAACAATTTTGATGAGCTGGAACAATCCAATATTGGTATTGGCATTGACTGGCAAAACACCGGTGGTGTTACGAAATTGGTGAATAATAAAATCCTGGTCAGTTTTGATGGTAACCATAACAACCTGCGTAAACAAATCCGGCAGGGAATTGCAAGATCGCTTGTTGAAAATCTCTTATTTGGAGATGATCTTGGGGAATTTGCCGCCAATCAAACATTACTTGACTTACCTAAATGGTTAATTGACGGGTATATTGCCTATGCCGGAGAAAACTGGAGCCCGGAAGATGATGACCTGACCAAATCTGCTCTGCTGTCCGGTCGTTATAATAATTTTTATCAGCTTGCTTTTGAAAAGCCATTGGTAGCAGGTCATGCTTTCTGGTATTATTTCGCCAACAAATACGGAAAGAATAAAACTACTTATCTCCTTTATCTCGCCCGCATTTACCGTAATCTGAACAATGCTTCTTTAAAAATCGCAAAGAAAAAATTCAAGGAAGTATTGAAAGACTTCATGAACGAGGAAACACAACGCTACTATAAAGATATACGTGGCAGACGCAGTGTGCCGAAAGGCCAGTTATCGGTTTCAGAAGATGTTGTAAAAAAAGATTTTATCCGTTTTAATGCAAATCCTTTGCCCCGAAGCTTTACTTATGCTGTAGTAGAATTTGTAAAAGGGCAATACTGTGTTGTATTGCATGAAAACTTTACAGACCGGAAAGTATTACTGAAATATGGTGTTCGGGCTGGTGAAGATGAGAAGAACCCCAACTACCCAATATTGGCATGGGATAATAAAGGAACCCGATTGGCTGTAGTGTATAGCACAGAAGGCAAGGTAAAGATGTTCATTTATGATATGGTCAACAGGGTGAAAATAAATAAAACAGAATTATCCATGTTTGACCAGGTAGAGGACATGAAATATATGCTGAACTCAAACACCCTGCTGATGAGTGCAGTAAAAAGCGGGCAGACAGATATCTTTACCTATGATATTGAAAAAGGAACGGCCGAACAAATTACCAACGATGTGTATGATGATCTGGACCCATCTTTTGTATCCTTCCCGAATAAAACAGGCATTATTTATTCCAGCAACCGGCCTTTTGCCGACGCTGCCAGCAGCAGTGATTCATTACCGGCTAAGCATTTTAATATATTCCTGATTGATAACTGGAATAAATCTGAATACAAACAAATATCGCAGCTAACCTTTCTGAAATATGGAAACGCAAGGCATCCTTCTCCCTATAATACTTATCACTTTACATTTTTAAGTGATGAAAATGGTATCAACAACCGGTATGCGGGCTTCTTCAAAACAGAAAGAGCAGGACTTGATACATTGATCTATATCGGGGATGAGGTATTACGTAACCCTTCGCTGAAAGAAGTAGATAGCTTATTAAAAGATTGGAACAAAACAGATGTCGACTCAATCGGTTTTGTATCTGTAACTAATGATTCGGCATACATTTTTCCTTTGAGTAACTATCAAAGCAGCCTGTTGGAAACAAGGACGGCCGGTGATAATACCCTGGTAAGCGAAGTGGTACGGCAAGGCGATTATAAATTCCTATACCGCCTCCGGGTAGACGATAATACCCTTCGCCGGCGAAATGTAACGGCCAAGCCAACAGAATATGTGAAAAAATTATTGGAGGAGGACCGGCGGGCTTCAGGCAAAGCTACCTATCAACTGCAACAGGCTAAAAAAGATACTGCAACAAAAAAGCAGGAAGACTTTTTCCAGAATGAATTTCAAAATGAAGCAGCAGATACATCCCAGTTGGGAAAAGTCTTTGAAGCGAAGGAAATTCCAAAAGAAGAAGAGACCATTCTGAAGAAAGCAAGGCTATTTGAGTACAGGCCTCCTAAATTTTTTACTGATTATGCTGTAACAGGTTTTAATAATAACGTGTTGGTAACCCGCTTTCAGCCTTACCAGGGTGGCGCCGGCCCAATTAACCTGAGTAACGGCGATCCCTTTAATGGTATGATCCGGGTTGGCATATCCGATCTTATGGAAGACTGGAAAGTAGCCGGTGGTTTCCGTATCAGCCCTGATTTAAGAAATAAAGAATATATTCTGTCTACGCAATACCTGAAGAAAAGAATCGATTACGGGTTCACTTATTACAGGAGCACAATTTATAACCCACCATTATATGATAACGTGCCAGCCAACGTAAAAGAGTTTTCAAACCTTTACCAGGCTACCATTTCTTACCCGCTGGATAAAATAAAACGTATCCAGTTTAATGTAGGTGTAAGAAGTGATCGCGATGTAATTTTATCAAATGATATCGTTCCCGGCACATTAACCACCCCGGATGCAAAACAATTATATGGTTTACTGCATGCCGAGTTCGTGTATGATAACGCGATCAGTAAAGCATTAAATATATGGAATGGTCTTCGCTGGAAAATATACATGGACTGGAACTCAAGAATAAGAAAAGTATATCATGATGGAACCAAAGAAGACGATCGTCCTTACACACTTAACCTTGGATTTGATGCAAGACACTATTACCCGATCTATAGGAACCTGATCTGGGCGGTTCGTGCCGCTGGCGATTTCTCCTGGGGTCCGCAAAAATTTATCTATTACCTGGGAGGGGTTGACAACTGGCTGTTCCCGAAATTCAATAATGCGAACAGACCTGATCCTGACAACGATTATGCTTATCAATCACTGGCTGTAAACATGCGCGGGTTTCCACAAAACGTAGCAAATGGTAACAACAACCTCGTTATAAACAGTGAAGTCAGGTTGCCTGTATTTTCTACTTTCTTCAATAAGCCAATCAATAATGCCCTAATCAGAAATTTTCAGGTGGTGCAGTTTGTTGACCTGGGTTCTGCATGGAATGGGAAATACGATAAGATTGAAAGACCAAGTGTTTTATATACAGACCCCAGCAACCCGGTATCTGTATTGGTAAAGGCAGGAGGTATTGGTCCTTTTGTAGGAGGGTATGGTTTTGGTGCACGCAGCACTTTGCTTGGATACTTCTTAAGGTTAGACGCCGCATGGGACATGAGCGGCTTCTTCCGCGGAAAACCCATGTGGTACTTCGCAATGGGTGTTGATTTTTAAGTTATAAAAACAATCGCTGTTATAAAAAAGCCTTTACCAATTGGTAAAGGCTTTTACTTTATATTCATAAGGGGTTTTTGAAAATAAATTTCAAAAAAATATTACTCCCTATTCAGTTTTCTTAGCACCAAATAGATAAATGTCATTAAAAACGAAAAACAAAAGATCATTGCCCATTCCATAAAATTTCTGAACGGGTGGATACATAAGTAGGTAATATCCGCGGCCAGTCCAAATGGGTTCGTAATTATATCCCAGCTGTTAAAACGCAGGTAGCGGCCGATATAAATTCCCAATGCGTTCAGCCACATTATGCCATAAACAAAAAATGGTGTGATCCGCCGGTTGAATTTTGCTTCTATTATCCTTTCCATTTTATGAAGCGATAGTATACCAAGAATGATTCCGTTCCAGGCAAATGAAAAAATCAAGGTCAGGTCATACCATTGAGGCGCTGCCCTTCCTTCATCAAGGTGAAATAAATCCGTAATAATGTAAAATGAATTGGGGATAAACAGTAACCATGTGAAAAAAACAAGCCAGAATGTAATCTTATTCATCGCATTCACTGCTTTGACAAGATAATTTGTAACCCGGTAAGGAATATAGGCAAGAAAGAGATTCCAGATTAAAAAGCCATGCATTAAACTTCCCGTAACAACAAACCGGATAGCCCACAAAAGAATACTGAATGCACAGGAAAGAAATAAAACATTCTCCAATTCACTACCCTTCAAATACCATTGCTTTGTTTTGAATCTTTGTTCGAAGCCGTTCATCATACACTTAAAATTTTGGAATAAAAATTATCAGGCCGGTTATTAATGCTACAATGGATGCAACCAATACCGCTGCAGCAGATATATCTTTTACCAGTTTGATTTTCTCACTATATCCGGTAGTTACTTTATCTGCCAGTTTTTCAATAGCAGTGTTAAGCAATTCAGCCACCCACACAAAGCCAGCTGCAAATGTGATAGCAATAGCTTCTACTCCAGAAACCCTCTTAACGATAGCTAAAACAACTACCAATAAAGTTGCTATGAAATGTATCCATACAACCTGCTCCGTTCTGAAAGAAGAAATCAAACCTTCAATAGCATACCGGAAGCGGTTTACCCATGTTTTAATTGAAAAAAAATTTTGTTTCATTGTTTACATTTTTAGAAGGACAGGGACCGATACCCCTGTCCACGCAAAAATCAACAAGAATAAGTGTTTAATGGGAGGTTTTCAACTCTTTTGATTTAAGGAAACAATATACCGGGATCGGCAGTATAAATTTCTCTACTAAAAATCAATGTCTCACAATCATAGTATACATTCAAAACGGCCCTTTTGAATGACCAGAATGAATAGCCTCCTTTACTCAAAACGTTGCGATGATAAAGCCACACTACAGCAATTGTTCCGCTCATTAAAATAAAATAAAGGGTACGGATTAAAAACCTGGCCAAAGAAGACTTATGCTGAAATAATAACCGGAGAGTAAAACACTGAAAAGAAATGTGATAATCTTCGTCTTTTAAAATCTGCGCACAAATCTTCTGCAGCAATTCCGAATGCGTTGCTTTTCTTAATGCAGCGTAATATAGTTTGGAAATGATTTCCGCAATAAGCAGGATCATAATCGTGTTTTGTATTCCCGCCAGTTTGCGAAGCTGGCGAAAAACAGAATCGACCCAATGGCCTTTTATAGTCGGTATGGAATACCGGCGCATAAAATTGGCTAATACCCTTGCATGCATCTGTTCCTCGCATATAAATAACCGGATACATTCGATATACAGTGGATCAGGAAATGTTTTAGCATAGGCAAATAGATGTTTACCCTCGGAATTTTCTCCCTTTTGAAATTGCTGCAGGGAAGAAGCGATCAGCTTCGTCTCTGCAGCACTTAATTGATCTTGTAACTGCCAGTCTATATCTGAAAAATGAGAACGATTCTCTTCAAAATGCTTTTTCCAGTAATTGTAATTCATACTAAAGGTTTAAAGTTTTAGTTTTTCTTTTCTGTTTTAAAGAATGAATAATTACCACTGTAGTCGCCTTGAGAAATACATAATAATTGCCAATGCGACAAATAAACCGATGCTTCCCATCAGCAATGCATAATCCTGTAACTGAATAATGATAAATATGTAACCGTAAACAACTGACAGGACAAAAGAAATAAATAGTCCGATCCGTACAGATTTCATGATACTCCCGATAAACCACATAACAAGACTGATAGTAGCAAATGATGATAGTAAATAAGCAAGATTAAAACCAACATATTCGGAAATTGAAAGCAGTAAGGTATAAAATAAGACTAAGGCTAGTCCCGCTAAACCATATTGCAGCAAATGCAAAGACTTTTTATAATAAGTTTCAATAAGAAAAAAAGAAGCAAACGTTAATACAATACATAATAAAGCATACTTAACAGAACGTTCTGTTTTATTGTAGCTGTCCATCGGTATCAGTAAATCGGCGCCTAATACGGAAGATGAAAGATCATAAAAACTGTCTTTCCATACCTGCGGAACTGAACGGTTCATATATTTCCAGCTTGCTGTAAACCCACTGTCGCTTACCTGTCTTACATCCGGTATTTTGATGCCGGTAAAACCAGGATCCGGCCAGGTAGATTGCATAGTAAGCTTATTCTCCCTCGCGGTCGTTGTGAACAATAATTTTTCTGAACCATTTAATAAAAATTTCATAGAGTACGAATGCTCCTTACCAGCTTCATCCATACTGAAGGGTATGGAAGCTGCAAACGCATCTTCCATTTGCGATAAACCGGATTCCTGTGGGTTAAAAATAAAATTTGATCCGCCCCAACTTATAGATACATCTTCATTAATTCCTTTCACATAGTCCTTTACTTTAAACAAAACGACTGCTTCATTCCAGAGAAAATTTTCTGCAGGAATCTTTAGCTGTTGCCAGGCTAAGGAATTAAATTTACCATTAATTGTCACCTCACTTCTGTAAACAATTACATCATAATTGCCACGATGCCGCTTTTCTGGAAATACTTTTGTTTGTACTTCCAGTTTATCTGAAAGAAAATAGGCTTTGTGCCTGAATGAAACAGAATCACCTATATTATTCTTATCCTTTTCAACATAAGGTATCATTAAGATTGGCGACGTCACAATTTGTTGTCCGGCCCATTTATTGCTAACATCAGTAATTGCTTCTTTTTGGCGGCCTTGGCGTTCCCGTACAAGATCCATAGTAAAATTGGTAGGTATCCATAGCACAAGCGCCATAATGAAAATGAAAACTGCTTTTACAAAAAGTTTTCCTTTATCCCATGCCCTGGCTATTATGGATGAAGGTTGGTCTGATGTGTTAGAAGAATCCATTGTTATATAGTTTAAATTTTTATTTAAGAATTATTTTTTATCACCTCATTACAGGCAGAATTTGTAAACAATTGAAAAAAGTAATTGTACCGAAGAGAAATTGATAGTATCAGCCCCATATAAGCCGGCCATGGAATAAGAATCATATCCATTTCAATTATACCTGGTGCAAATATTAATAAGGCAAAAAGAATATTAAGTACAATCGCCGCAATTCCCGAAACACACCACAGCAAAAATTTTTCAAAAACACTATACTGAGTAAAATAAATAAACTGTAAAAACAATAATCCGATAAATAAAGAAGGTATAGCCACTACATATGCTCCAAAAAGCAAAATCACTGAGTCAAAACAGAATAGCTCGCTGGATAAATTAGGAAGATGCACAGCAACGTCATAAACAAACAAGCCAGCAAGGGTTAACGAGACAGCTAATACCCAAGAGTAAAAAACATGCTTAAATAGTTTCATAAGCCAACTTCATTTTTGTTTCCAGGTATCTAATTTTTGTCATGCACACTTTAAGGAGAATAAAACCGATAACGCCGAATGAACAATCAATCAGCCTCCACCCTATCGGTATTCCCCTGTAATAGCCAGCAACCATGGCGAAGGGAATAATCAACACACAGGCAATCATTCCGAATTCTATTATCCACCTGTTTTTTACAGGATCCCGCAACGGACCAATGAATAATATCGCAATGACTATATGGGCGAATGCAAGCCAGTCGTAACCATAAGCGAGAAAAGGATATTTACTGTTTGTTTCTAAAATACCCTGGTACACTTTATACAACCATGCACCCGTATTACTTTCCTGCGAAAAATGATTGCACAAAAACTGAAGCTCAGTTTCT
>JAFDYH010000272.1 GCA_018267535.1 Bacteroidota bacterium | reverse complement strand
AATGGTATTCAGTTTGCCATCAGTCGGAAAGGCGTAGCAGTGGTAGGTTTACCTGGTGATGTAGCTTCGGCCGATGCAGGTGCAAGCAATTCTTCTGTTCATAATTTTTATACCAATCCAAGGGTATTGCCTTCCGAAAAGGATATTCAGCAATTAGCTTCACTCATCAACAGCAATAAAAAAATAATGCTGTATTGCGGTTACGGAAGTAAAGATGCACAGCAGGAAGTAATGGCTTTGGCATCCAAAATAAAATCGCCTGTTGGTTTTACACTAAGAGGAAAAATATTTTATGACAAGGACGAAAATCCCTATGCGGTTGGGCTCACCGGCTTATTAGGTCAGAAGTCTAATTTCAATGCTATGCATGATGCCGACGTAGTGCTGATATTGGGTGCAGATTTTCCTTACTCTGAGTTCCTGCCCGAAAAAAATATCATAATCCAGATTGATGAAAAACCTGAACACCTCGGTAGAAAATGTAAAGCAGACTACGGTTATTGTGGTGATATAAAAGCTACGCTACAAACATTGTTGCCATTCATTGAAAGCAAAAAAGACGATTCGTTTTTAACAAAAATGACTGAGCTGCATAAACAAATTGAAAAAGATTATCTGACTTATGTAAAAGATAAATCGGATGCTGAAAAAATCCATCCCGAATATGTGGCGCATTTGGTAAATGAATTAGCCAACGATGATGCCATTTTCACTATAGATACCGGTATGTCTTCAACCTGGGCTGCCCGTTATATCAAAGGGAAAAAGAACAGGTATTTAACCGGTTCATTCAATCATGGTTCTATGGCAAATGCTATGCCAATGGCAATGGGGGCGGCTTTATCGCATCCCGAAAGACAAGTGATTGCTTTTTGCGGCGATGGAGGCATCAGTATGTTGCTGGGCGATCTGATGACCATCAGTCAATACAATATTCCTGCAAAAATTATCATTTTCAACAACCGTGCATTGGGTATGGTAAAACTGGAAATGCAGGTAGATGGTTATATCGATTGGCAAACCGATATGGTGAATCCTGATTTTGCCAAAGTAGCCGAAGCCATGAATATCAAAGGATGGAACGTAAAAGAAAGCGATGAATTAGCACCTGTGCTGAAAGAAGCCTTTGCACACAACGGTCCTGCTTTGATAAGCGTATTTACAGATCCCAACTCACTGGAAATGCCGCCGCATATCAGCTTTGAGCAGATGAAAGGTTTTGCCACTTCAATGGCTAAGATGATGTGGAATGGAAGAACAGGTGAAGTGGTGGATATAGCAGCATCAGGTATGAAATATTTGAGAGAGTTACTGTAAACTTATTTTTATTAACGTTACGCTGAATTCTTCTTAATTCTGCGTTTTTTGTCGTTGTTGAAGTTTGTCAAAAGGAATCAGCCACCGTCGGGTCTTGTATGGCGGCTTAGTGACTGGCAAGAGACCCAAAGCGGAGCTGTAGGAAATCCCTATGTTACAACTGGGTCTCTTCGCAATATACTGGACGTTGCGAAAGGTTTATTGGCAAGACCCCAGTCGGACGAGACCTTTTAAATTATGATAAGAGATGGGTAGGAATACTATAGAATTTCTTTTCATTTTTCGGCACGGGTATAACAGTAAAATAAAATTCAAGAATTGTATGCAAGAGGGTCAACTGAAAACGGCGAAAATTAAAAAGCTGATGCCCGTTACTTTAGCGATTGCCATTTTTATGCAAATGCTCGACTCTACGATTCTCAACACCTCGCTGCCGGCTATTGCCAAAGATCTGCATGAATCACCATTGAATATGCAGAATGCCATCGTAAGCTATGTGCTTACACTGGCTTTGTTTATGCCTGTATCAGGGTACCTGGCTGATAAATTCGGTACCCAAAAAGTATTCATTTTTGCACTCATCGTGTTTGCACTGGGCTCTTTGTTTTGCTCGCTTTCGCAAAACCTTACGGAGCTTGTAATAGCAAGGGTTGTAGAAGGTGTGGGCGGAAGCCTGATGACGCCGGTAGGAAAGTTGGCGTTATTGAAAACATTTGACAAAAAAGAAATGATAGCCGCCATGAACTATGCCATCATTCCGGCACTGATAGGCCCTGTATTAGGCCCGCTCGTTGGCGGTTATTTTGTGGATTATTTTTCATGGCATTGGATATTCCTTATTAATATCCCCATCGCCATTTTTGGTGTGTTGCTCAGCTTGCGGTATATGCCCGATTACCGGTCTCCAATAATTAATTTTGATTTAAAGGGTTTTTTCATTTTTGCCGGCGCTTCGCTTATACTTTCCATAGCAGTAGAGTGGCTGGGCAATGCGAAAAATATAACCCCGGTATTGTTTATTTTCTCATTGGGTTTTTTGCTTTTATATTTTTATTTCCAGTACGCCAAAAAAGATGACAACCCCATCTTCCCGGTGAGTTTATTTAAAGTAAGAACATTTCGGGTAGGTATTTTGGGCAACCTGGCTACCCGCCTCGGCATAAGTTCGGTACCATTGCTATTGCCACTGATGATACAGGTAGCCTATGGCCAATCTGCGGTAACATCCGGCTGGATAGTTGCACCCATGGCCATTACAGCCATGTTCGGAAAATCGGTAGTGATAAAATTGTTGCGGAAATTGGGGTTTAGAAGAACCCTTATTGCGAATACATTCTTTATCGGCATACTCATTTGTTGCATGGCTATACCGGATATTCACACTTCTATCTACTGGTATATACCCATCATCTCTTTGCTTGGTTTCTTTAATACCATCCAGTTTACTTCCATGAATTCAATATCCATTGCTGATTTGGACCCCACTAATACCAGTAGTGGCAATTCATTCTTAGCTGTAAACCAGCAACTGGCTATGGGCTTCGGTATTTCTTTTGGCCTTGTTGTTCTGAAAATATTTGAAAATTCAGGAATTGTTAGTGGGCAAATTGTGCCGGCATTTCGGTACACTTTTTTGGTAATGGGTATCATCACCTTGTTTTCGAGCCTGGTGTTTAGACGGCTGCAGCCCGGTGATGGCGAAAATATCCAGGCAGGATAGTATGCGGAATAGTTAACGATAATAGCTAAATGTTTCCTTTGCCGTTAGTGGAGTTCATCAAAGAGAAGCATACCGCTGTTGTATATCCTCGTAATCCCTGAGTTTGCCCGCAATGCCCTGAACGTTGCGAAAGGTTTGTCATAACGGGGGTCTTCAACTAATCTTCCAAAAAGGAAATTGTCTGCGTAGGGTTTACAAAGCGATGGAATCTGCGAGGCGTAACCCCACGCCAATAAGAATTTTCCTTCATAATCCCGGGGTCTGCTCGCAATACCCTGAACGTTGTGAAAGGTTTATAGCAAGACCCCGGGCGGGGGGAAAGTTTATTCGGCTCTGCGCCGGCCTACGGTAATGTTCTAATTTCTATTCCGAAACTGCCGCCTTTTAAAAAACCGTATTCATTATTTCTTAGATACCCTCACTTCTACAGGCTTCTGAATAACTAATTTATTTTTTTCGAAAAGATAGCTGCGGCTGGTTTTAGCAAGATGCTCCCGGCCTTTCAAAAATTTACTTCTCACCTCTTTGGCTGTATGTTCATTGTTGCCAGGTTCCCATCCCGGGGGATTAAACAAGAGCTTTATTTTGTTAAGCCAACCAGGGGTGTTCTTTAAATCCCGTATCAGGCAAATGCATTCGCCAAAATACATATCTATAAAGCTGGCAGTATTTACGTTGCGCGTAATGCCGTATTCAATTTTCACTTCTTTTTTTTCATTTTGCAGGGTGCCAAACAACCAGTCCCAAAAAGGCAGCAACACACAAAAATTAGTATCCAAATAAAGTGGGTTGCGTGCATGGTGTACCCGGTGGTGCGAAGGTGTTATGAATAGTTTTTCCATCCATCCAAAGCGTCCGTTTTTAAATGCATCTTCGCCGCAATGAATGAAGGTACCCCAGGTGCCGTCTATCACCAGTATAATGGCTACCATTTCGGGGCTTACTCCTAACAACATTAACAAAGGAACCTGAACGGCAGCGGTGTAATAGCCTTCAGCAAAAAAATGTACCCAGGCTACGGTAAGATTCATGGTAGCGGGTGCATGGTGCGGTGAATGCAGGCACCAAAACAGCCTTACCCGGTGCCCGAGATAATGCCAGATCCAATAAGTAAGCTCCCACATAAGATAGGCATATAACCAACCCCACCAGGTACCCGGTACGTTAAACAACGCGAAGCGATGAAATAAGGGCATCATTTCTATATAAACAAAAATGATAAACAGCTTTGAAATGTATTCGTTGAAAACTTTTGCAAGGAAATTTGTTTTGTAATATTTTAAAAACATGGTAATAAACCTAGCATGGATAATACGATTGGCAACCAGCACGATTTTCCGCCACGGTGTTTTTCCATATAGATCTTCTTTTAACGCAGCATATTTTTCGTTCCAATTTTGAAAGGGATTGTAGCGAACAAACAGGCGTATAATTTCAACCAGCAGGAAGAAGGTGGTCAGAATAGATAGCAAGGCAAGTACAGCCTTATAATAAATTTTTTTATTGATGGGGTCAGAAATGTCCTGTAAAAATCCGGCACCCTGCAGGCTTTTCCAGGTGCCATTAAAAAAACTTTCTACGGATATATAAACAATAGAAAAAAAGAAGAAGGCAAAGAACAAATTTTCCATTATGTACCAGGCCCGGGAAATCCGTTGCGCCTTAAATAATTTGTTCATGATGGCGGCTTTCTCTTAAAGGTAAGATATTTCAGCCGTTGTGTCCGTCCGGGGTCTTGCCACTTAGACTTTTCAATTGAAAGACTTTTGTGGGGCAGACCACGGGACTTCAATGCATCGGATGAAGATGAAAGAGTAGCCCCTCTTTATCGCTTTAAGAAGTAAATAATAATAGCGGAGAAGGCTCCCCGGTAAAGCGACTTACATTCTTTCCGGTACTTTTATTCCAAGCATATGCATAGAAGATGCGATGACATTCGCCGTCATTTCACAAAGCTGAAGGCGTAATTGTTTCTTTTCTTCCGATTCCGCATTCACTACTGAATGTTCAGTGTAAAAGGTATTAAAATCTTTGGCGAGGGTAAACGCATATATGGCAATAACAGATGGATTGTATTCAATAGCCGCCTGTTCAATAACAGAAGAGTATTGTTCGATCAAAACAGCCAGCTTTTTTTCAAGTGGAAGCAGGCTTGCCGCTGGTAGTTTATTACCTGTAGCTTTTTCTTTTCTTAATATGGATTTGATCCGTGCATAGGTATATTGAATAAAAGGTCCTGTAAACCCATGAAAGTCGATTGACTCTTCCGGGTTAAACAGCATTTTCTTTTTAGGTTCTACACGAAGCAGGAAAAACTTCAAAGCGCCTAAGCCGATTGTATCATATAATTCTTTCAGTTCATCCTCCGTAAAGTCTTTCACTTTGCCCAGCTCTTCCGTTTTTTGCTTGGATACATTGGCCATTTCATC
>JAFDYH010000271.1:3856-6789 GCA_018267535.1 Bacteroidota bacterium | reverse complement strand
GTGGAGGTGACCGGATTCGAACCGGTGTCCAAACATATTCTTCAAAAGCTTTCTACATGCTTATTTCATTATTATTTGTCGGCATTGAACCGGAAATGAGCAAACCAATTCAACACTTAGCTGGATAGGCTTAAGCAACCATCACAGCCTTTGGTTGCAGCGTTCTGTGTTTGTTTTTAGTCGGCGGCGGAGCTGGTAACAGACGAACCTGCTCAGGCGGCCCTAATGACTACTTAATCACTGATTAGGCAGCCATGGCATACTGTGTATTGCCATTTGAAGTTTGCGTATTCAGATTAACGGGCTAATTACGCAACGCCCGGCATGCTTACACTTTCAAAGATCTACGCTGTCAAAACCATACACCCCCTTTTAACCGAAACGCAAAAATCATTTTCGTATTCACAATCCGGAAAATAATGAGCCTGTAAAAATAAGACAAAAGATTTTCCTGGAAAGGAGAATCCTTTCTGTCATGTCTGCTCAGGATACCTTTCTAAGATTAAGATTTCTACCTGGGCTTTTCTTCCATTTTTACAGACCATGGACCATTTCCCGCAATCAAAAAATAAATCAGTAATCCCAATACAAGTAAGGTTATTCCCATTTGAGAATACGGCCGGAGCATATCTTCATTCGACCGAACAAAGAAAACGGCCCCTATTAATACAGGAATTTGTATAAGGCAGGCAAACCTGGTTAGTACACCAAAAATCAGGAAAACGCCGCCGAGTAAATGAGCGAATACCACATAGTGACCCGCGAGCACATAAACAAAAGAACCAAAAGAAGTTTTAGTGGACATAAGATTAATAAGGTCACTCATGTTATACAGAAAGTCAACTGCCTTATAAAAAAGAAAACCACCAAGCGCTATACGTACTATATCCATCCATTTCGGGTGATGCCTGTCACCCCAGTATTCAAGGCGATGCAGAACGTTCATATAGCAAGTTTTGAAGTGATAAATAAAAAGAACTAGCATAAAATTACAGTAATTTTTTATCCGCAACTAGTAAAGGGAATAACCGAAGGTGCAGGCACAAACAAAGGAAGCAACTAAAAGTTGCTTCCAAACTAACTGTATCATTCATTACATCCCGGGTAGCAGTAGAAACAGAACCCGTCTTCGTTAGTAATAGCAAAGATATATGCGAGTTGGTGAACAATGCGTACGAACAGGATGAACCAGTTGATTTAATTGACGAAAAGCAATGCCAGTCTATTAAACAATCGTTTGCCTTTTATTTAATCTTTTTTCTTTAATCATTTTTGCAACATAACAGGAATTTTGCGGCACATGTCCTGTCGGATATTAATCCTTAGTTTTATCACGCGATGACTGATAAAAACCCTATCGAAGTATATATTGCCCGGATTCATAACTTATCCGGTCTGCTTTCCGTATTGAATAAAAAAAGGAATAACCTCGCCTGGTTCCGGTTCATTTCAATTGTAGCCGCATTCCTGTCTGCGTATCTTTTATGGAGTTATGGATTATTGTTTGCGACCAGTGCATTCATTTTTTTCTTTGGCATTTTTCTCCGTATGGTTGTATTGGATATTAAAAATAAACACAGGATTGAAAATACCCATACACTTCTTGATATCAATAATGAGGAAATAAAGATTGCCGGGCATGAATTTACGCATCGTGACGAAGGTAGCCGCTTTATGCCTGCATCGCATGCTTATGCCAATGACCTTGATATTTTTGGCCGGGCTTCTTTATATCAATACCTCAACCGGACAACCTCGGAGCAAGGCAATCAACAATTCAGTAAGTGGCTGCTGGAGCCCCCGGCAGAAAAATACATTGTACAAAGACAGGAAGCTGCTAAGGAACTATCCGGTAAAATTGAATGGCGGCAGCAATTACAGGCTTTTGGCATAAAAGATCATGTTACTATCGGCACAGAACAAAAAATCAAAACCTGGCTCAAAGAAAAAAGCCACTTCGCAACAGATGGTTCCTGGAAAGCTGCGAGGATATTATTACCTGCAACCAGTTTATTAAATCTTATTCTCTGCCTTGCTGGCATTATCCCCACACCAATCTTTTTCGGCCTCGCTTTTATATTTTTTATTATTTCCGGAACTATCAGCAAAAAGATAATGCCGGTTTATGAGCGCCTGAACAAAATAGCACCACAGATTGAAACCTTATCAGACAGCGCACAATGGATTGAAACCATTTCGTTCAAAACGGAGTTATTACAGGAGCTGCAAAAACAATTTTATAACAATAACCGGAAATCATCCGAAGATATCAGGCAATTAAAAAACATTCTTGACCGGTTTGATATCCGTTTAAACCCCCTGGTTTTTATTCCTCTGAATACATTACTGTTTTGGGATTTGCAACAGGCTTTTGCACTGGAAAACTGGAAAGAAAAACATCAGGAAAAAGCGGCCCAGTGGTTTTTAAGTTTAGGGAATATAGAAGCACTTTCAACTCTTGCGGCTATTTCTTTTAATCATCCGCAATGGTGTTTTCCTGTATTAAGTAATGAACCGGGTCAGTTAACCGCAACGGAACTGGGCCACCCGTTAATTACAGAGTCAAAAAGGGTGAATAGTTCTTTTGCAACATCTGGGCTGAATCAGCTGGCATTGATCACCGGCTCCAACATGGCCGGTAAAAGTACATTCCTTAGAAGTATTGGCGTCAACATTGTATTAGCCATGATGGGATCGCCGGTTTGTGCAAAATCATTTTCACTATACCCGGTAAAAGTAATGAGCAGTATGCGCATTGCCGATAACCTTGAAGAAAGTACTTCCACCTTTTATGCTGAATTAAAAAAACTGAAATCCATTATTGAGGCGGTGAACAATAATGAAAAAATATTTATTCTCCTTGATGAAATATTAAGAGGCACCAACTCACTTGACCGGCATACGGGTTCAAAAGCGTTGATAAAACAATTGAT
>JAFDYH010000271.1:0-3777 GCA_018267535.1 Bacteroidota bacterium | reverse complement strand
CATAATTATCATTTCGATGTTCAGGTAGCTAATGATGAATTGTATTTTGATTACAAACTGAAAGATGGCATCTGTCGTAGTATGAATGCGTCTATACTGATGCGCAAGATTGGAATTCAAATGTGAGGTGCGGCTGTAAACCGTAAGCTATACGGTTAGTGACTTCCCGTTGGAATCATTGCAGCGCTTTGAAGATTTATAATGAAGCTATAAAACAAATAAATAGTAGCGGTGAAAATCCCTTATGTAAAAAAGTTCCCCCGCTGGAAAGTGGGGGATCAACCAAAACTAACTGCTACTTGAGAAAATTCTTTCTTTTCTTCGGGTAAGGTTTAAAGTTTAATCGTTTTTGACGACATAAAGATGCTGCAATAATGCGTACCTGTCAACTGCTTTTCGGTGAGCGGGGCTAAATATTGAGCCAACTGCGGGAAACCGGTGATGAACCGCATTTTTTAAAACCAAAAAGCGCCTTAAAAGGCGCTTAACTATTTTCGGAACCTGTTTATTATTTAAACAATCGCCAGATATCTAACCCCAATGCATAGGCCATCAATCCAAGCAATAATACCATTCCTACCATCTGCGCATACTCAATAAATTTATCCCCGGGTTTGCGACCGGTTATCATCTCCACTAAGGTAAACAGCGCATGACCACCATCTAATGCAGGTATCGGCAATACATTCATAAAAGCAAGGATAATCGAAAAAATAGCCGTTAATTGCCAGAAACTTTGCCAGTCCCATTCACTTGGAAAAATTTTACCAATACTGATTACACTTCCCAACGAATCATTCGGGTTGGCTTTACCATTGAATAATTGCTTAATACCGGCGATATAACGTCCTAAAGTTTCCCAACATTTTCTGAACCCTGCAGGAATTGATTCTCCAAGCGTATATGGTTTAGTTACCACTTCAAGTCCCAATTTTTTCAATTCTGATTCAGGAAATACACCAATCTTTCCATCTGCATCCAATTGAACTGTTTTTGTAATCGTATCCTTATTATTTCTTACAACAGTCAACTGTATACTCTTCTGAGTTTTTTTGGTTTTCATCAATGCCAGGAAGTCATTATGATACGGTGTGCTTATTGAATCTACAGCAATAATTCTGTCGCCTTTTTCAACACCCGCTTTTTCTGCTCCCGATGTTTTCGAAAAATCGCCGGCAATAAAAGGGATGCGTATATCTACAAAATTGTCACCTTTGTTTTTGTTCATGGACTTAGTAAATCCATCCGGTAATGTTAACTGCATTTCTTTGCCATCTCTTACAATTGTAATGTTTTTTGACTCTGTTAATATTACCTCACCCTGTATCTTCATCGCATCTTTAATCTCTTTATCACCTACTTTCACAATAATATCTCCATCTTTCAAACCAACCGCCTTTCCAAGACTATCGGCAACAATTCCATATTTTAAATTCTGTGGCGGTAAATATTTCTCCCCCCATGTCCACATTATCATAATAAAAATTACAATTGCCAATATAACATTTACCGTTACACCTCCGAGCATGATGATCAAACGCTGCCAGGCCGGTTTACTTCTGAACTCCCAGGGTTGGGCTGGCATTTTTAATTGCTCTTTATCCATGCTTTCATCAATCATCCCGGATATTTTTACATACCCGCCGAAAGGAATCCAGCCTAAGCCCCACTCTGTTTCACCAATTTTCTTTTTAAATAAAGAGAACCATGGATTGAAGAAGAGATAAAATTTTTCAACACGGCATTTAAACCATTTTGCAGGGAGAAAATGCCCCAGTTCATGAAGTACAACCAATATAGAGAAGGAAAGAATAAATTGCCCGGTTTTAACAGCTACGGAATTCCAATCAATTGCTAATAAAATCATAATGAGTAGGCCTGAACCCGCCACTGGCGGATGATTTAGTATTTAAAATAGTAACAAATATCTTTAAAATATGACAGAAGAACGATTTATTTGATGAAAAGGTATTTCCGGAAGGTTGCGTTTTACAGTTTTATTATATCAGCGGCATAATTGCGGGCTTCCCCGTCGCTGTCAAAATACTCTTCCAGGGTTGGTGTTTCAATAAAAGGCACTTTCTCCATGGTCTTTTCAATTACATCAGTTATTTCTAAAAACCCGATCCGGTTGCGCAAAAATGCATATACGGCTATTTCATTCGCCGCATTCATCACGCAGGGCAGGTTACCGCCTTTATTTAATGCATCAATCGCCAATGCCAGGTTTTTGAATGTCCGCAGATCAGGGTCTTCAAAAGTCAATGTATTTACTTTACGAAAATCATAACGGGGAAAATCACTTTGAATTCTTTTCGGGAATGCCAGTGCATATTGAATGGGTAATTTCATATCCGGCAATCCCATCTGTGCTTTTATACTTCCGTCTTCAAATTGCACAAGGCTATGAATGATGCTTTGCGGATGAACTACTACCTGTATCTGGTCGGGTTGAAGATTGAATAAAAATTTAGCTTCAATCATTTCCAGCCCTTTGTTCATTAATGTAGCAGAATCAACGCTGATCTTCGCACCCATTCTCCAGTTTGGATGCTGTAATGCATGCTCTCTTTTTACATTGACTAAGTAATTTGTTTTTCGGCCAAGAAAAGGGCCGCCGGAAGCCGTTAATATCACTTTCTCAATCCTGTTTCTTGTTTCTCCAACAAGGCATTGAAAAATCGCCGAATGCTCTGAATCTACCGGTATGATAGGCACCCGCTTATCAACGGCCATCTTCATCACAATATCGCCGGCAACAACCAGCGTTTCTTTATTAGCAAGCGCTATTGCCTTCCCGTTATTAATCGCACTTAGCGTCGGCTTTAATCCTGCAAAGCCAACAATAGCCGCAAGCATCAGGTCATAACAATCCATACCGGCTACTTCTTCCAATGATTTTTCCCCGCTGAATACTTTAATATCGGTGGATGCCAGTGCTTTTTTTACTGACTCATATTTTGTTTCATCGCCAATGACCACAATATTGGGATTAAACTTCAATGCCTGTTGTACCAGCAACTGGTCATTTGTATTAGCCGTCAACACTTCTACAGCAAATTTATCCGGATTGGATGCAATCACCTGTAAAGCCTGGATGCCGATTGATCCTGTGGAGCCAAAAATCGCAATCCTTTTTATTACGTGGTCAAGAGTCATTATTTAAAATTCACCGGGTCGTTTTATTTGTGATATATTCTGTTAGTCAGCAATGGGCAATAAGCAATTATAAATTTTCAGATTGCTGGCCGCAAATGGGCATCAATTCTCCGCCCACTCTGCCAACCTGTCTGCAATCTTCCTGTCATTACTCAATCTTGGTACTTTATTCTGCCCTCCCAATTTACCAATCGATTTCATATAATCAATAAAACCATTTCTCTTTATGGGAGTAATCTTCAGCGATTTCAGGATATTACCGTTAATTAAATCCGCATAATAAGAATTTTTGTTCATCATCGTTTCTTCCAGCCGCCGTGTGAAAACGCTGATATCACTGGGTTTATTTTCAAATTCAATAAACCATTCGTGGTAGGATTTGCCTTTCCCTTCGCTTACATAAGGCGCCACGGTAAATTCAGTAATATGAATGTTTTCTTCGTTCGCAATTTTCATTAAGCTATATTCTACCTCTTCTCCAATTACATGTTCACCAAATGCAGAAATAAAATGCTTGGTTCTGCCGGTAACAACTAACCGATAAGGGTTTGTCGAAACAAACTTGACCATATCACCAATATTATATCCCCAGAGACCTGCATTACTATTAATTATGAT
>JAFDYH010000270.1 GCA_018267535.1 Bacteroidota bacterium | reverse complement strand
TTTACAAAATAAAAAGGATGAAGTCTCATTATTCAATGACAAAGCGCTTGGCGGATCGTTGACAATGACATCAGTGAAACTGGAACAGGTGAATTGATCTGCTGACAAAAATAAAATGCCCATCACTCATACAATGGGCATTTTATTTTTTATATTGATGATATAAATAATGCCTGTAAAAACGCATTTACACCCAGTTAAGGCATTCCATTGAATAAATTGATTACTACCAGGGTGTTATTTCGTTTTTATCAGGGCTATCTTATAATTTTCAGGATGCTATTAAGGCAGGATTCTGTTTAATTATTTTCCTCAAAGAGGCTGACAGCCGGAAACAAATAATTCTCCCGGTTGCTGTTTATTTTCTTTCCCTGAATTTTTATATACTTCCCGATTTTCACCGCGAGAAACAATACCATTCGAAAGTTCCATATATTTTAAATAGCCCCTGTAATTAACCCTGGTGAGAAAGCAAATCGCTGCTCCATCTTTCACCATGCTGTAATACGGCATAAGGTTGCCCGATTTTCTTTGCTTCCCGTATAAAATCTTCCGGATCAGCAGTATTAAACTCAAACATATTGTAGTGACAAGGGATCACAATTCCGGCTTTAATTGCCTTACCCAATTGAGCCGCTTCTTTCACATTCAGGTTACCGGCTACTCCCCGTGCCGGATCATTTCCATTAATAGGAAGTAAAGCAACATCTATACGAAACGGTTTGAGTAAATCAGCCATGCCATCAAACCACAGTGTGTCACCGCTATGATAAACAGTCCAGTCTCCAAATTGAACCACATAGCCCATGAATTTGCAATTCCCGCTTTCATCTCTTTCGATGAGATTATGCTTTGCCGGTACTCCATGAAATGTAAATTCATCAATTGATATGTAATCTTTATCACTCAATCCATCAGGGAAATTTTCCGGGCATTTCACCCTTTCAGTAATAAATGTTCTGTTTGCTTCAGGAATTACAAACCGAATTCCAGGATTGTTTTTTAATATTGGTATCAATGTTTCCCCATCCAAATGATCCGTATGGTTATGACTGGATGTAACCACAGAAATGCCGGTAAGCAAAGAAGGGTCAATTACTCTTTCACTCATGCGCACATGAGGTTTGTTTGTTGTGGCATATTTTTTTGTGAGAGAATCTGAAAGGTAGGGGTCAATCAAAACACGTTTTCCTTTCCATTGCAGTAAATATCCGCTTTGTCCGAGCCACCAGATATGAAAGTCAGTTGAATCAGATAAATAGCTATCCGCATCTTTTAATAATGCTTCGTCTTTTAATATTGCAGGAATTAATGACATAGTACCTCATCCTCTTATCCTTCTCCTGAAGGAGAAGGGCGGTGCTTTAAATCTTTAATAAATTTTATATCGGCCTCACCCTCCTTCTCCCTCTCCTTTGGGAGAGGGAGCGGTGTTTCAAATCTTTAATAAACTATATCGCTACCACATCAAGTTCAATTTTCTATTCAGCATTTTCGAAGATTTCAATTTTTTTCAGAATCTCCGAAAAGCTAGGGTTGTGCATTGATGGCCTTCTCCTTTGGAGAAGGTCGGGATGAGGCTTTTTTCCAAAAAAGCAAGGACTGTGCTCGGTTCCTCTCCCTCGGAGATGTTAGGTGAGGCTTTCTCCTCTCACCTTCTTCGCACCCTTCACCATGTTTATCAGCTTCTGTCTCGATGCCCAACGCGCTGTTTGACTCAAACCACAGTCCGGTGCTACAGATAATTTTTCAGCGGGTATATATTTCAAACAACGGTTGATTCTTTCTACTACATCATCTACTGTTTCGATATAATAATTTTTCACGTCAATGATCCCGACTGCTACATTCATCTTTTCCGCGAAAGGTTTCAGTAATTCAATTTCGGCAAACTCACGGTTGGCCATTTCAATATGAATTTCATTCACAGATAGATCAAGGAAATCCGGCAGCATCGGTTTTATGCTACGATAGCCAACCGGGCGGCCTTTGAAATTTCCAAAACACAAATGTGTACTGAGATTACATTTACCAACAATTGGTTTTACGGTACGATTGAAAATATCAACAAAACGTTTTGTATCTTCTTTGTAAGCATAGCAACTCATAGATGGTTCATCCACGGTTATTTCCGTACAGCCTGCAGCAACAAGATCTTCCAGTTCCTTACGAACCAATGGCAATAATGCTTCGGTAATCGCGTAGCGATCTTTGTATTTATCATTCGGCAACAAACGGCCACTGAGTGTATATGGTCCCGGAACACTTGCTTTCAATATCGGCCCGGCCGGTGCAAGTTTCTTCAACCTAAGAAATTCTTTCACTGCACCTAAGCCATTTGGCGCAACCAGTTCGCCAACGATATTATTCTTTCCACGCTGGTCGTGCGCCGCAGGTCCGAACTTTCTCGTTTCTGATTCATTGTTCTGGATACCTTTTATATAACCATAAAAAGATAGGTTGAAATCAAGCCTTGTTTGTTCACCGTCGGTTATTACATCCAACCCGGCAGCTACCTGGTCATGTACTGCTGCTATCACAGCATCTTCGATCATTTCTTCTATATCAGCGGGGCCGAATTGATTTAAATTTTTTGAAGAAAATTCAAGCCACCCGGGAAATGGATAGCTTCCAACTACCGTTGTTCTGACAGGAATCATTTGTGTGCTCATTGAATTAAGATCTTTTAACTGGTAAAAAAGGTATTCTTTTATTAAACGCTAATGTGATTTGCCATTGAGAAATTAAAAAATTATTTTTTTCTTTATTTACTTTTTTGCTTGCCCAAAAAAGTAACAAAAAAAGGCACCGACAAACGATTACAGCCCGTTTGTCGGATGGTTCCCTGATTAAACTTCATTGCTACTGTGACTTCAGCTTTGGTAATCCTATTTATCTTTTCCTAAGAAGCATTAAGTTTAATAGCCGAAGGCGTTAAGTGTTAGTAAACGTAAACAGCTTCTGTGGATTAGAAAAAAATAATTTTTCATAATAAGCTTCCAGTCCTCTTGATTTCATTTCCTCTTTGAAATCCGTCAGCAAATAAATTAATCCCGGCTTTCCGTCATACGATTTCCAATAGGTATTCCTTGCCATATCCATTCCCACAACGATGCGGTCGCCATAGTCCGGTAATAATTTTTCAAGCAGGTTATATGTCCAGTTATCCGTTTTTGATTTCCAGCGAAAATGGCTATCATATTCTACATACACTCCTGTTTGCATTAACGCCCTATGAAAAGCAAGATCTTTTCGTTTATCTACATGCGATAAAACAATATGATTGACATCCGCACCCAGCTTCAGAAACAATTCTACCTGTTCAATAGCCTGTTTACCACTATTTGTATGGGTGAGAATTGGCGCACCGGTAATACGATGCGCATTGACAACCGCTTCAAAAATTTTCCGTTGATGCAAGGTAAAAGATTCGTCGCCGGTCGCAAGCTTGATGAGGCCTGCTTTGTGATTGGTTCTTTTTACAACAGGTGAATTATAATCATACTCATCAATTCCTGCTGTGATATCTTTTACAAACAAATCTGTCAATTCATCAACCGGTAAATGATAGCGCCAGTGATTAGGCGGATAATAAATTTCAAGATGAATGCCGGTTGGCGCAATGATGTTAACCCCGGAACGGCGCGATACTTCCGCCAACTTCAATACATTTCTTCCTGATGCGGCAGGCATGGTATCGACAACAGTACGGCCGCCGTATTGATAAAACTCTTTCAGCTCCTCGCTAATCAGGTTGGTATCATTCAGAACAAAATCAGG
>JAFDYH010000026.1:14768-24552 GCA_018267535.1 Bacteroidota bacterium | reverse complement strand
TTTTATAAGAAATGGACAGGCGCTGATTTTCCAAGGGTAATAGCTATAGAGATACAGCATGCCAACCAATTTTATGATGATTCCTATGCGGTGAATTCTGCTAACCTTGGTCCATGGGGCGATGCCATTACTTACGAACTTATCCCTGAAATCGAAAAACGTTTCAGGGGAATTGGAGAAGGATGGGCCCGTTTTGTTTATGGAGGATCAACTGGTGGTTGGGAATCATTAGCCGTTCAGGTATTATATCCTGATCAGTATAATGGTTGCTATGCAGCTTGCCCTGACCCGATTGATTTCCGTGCTTATACCGTAGTAAATATTTACCAGGATAAGAACGCTTATTTCACTGAAAATGGATTTCAAAAAACACCCCGCTCAGGCATGCGTGATTATTTAGGTAATACCACACTTACTTTACAACAGGCCAACCTGATGGAATTGGCTTTGGGTAATAAAACAAGAAGCCGAGGCCAGTGGGATATATGGGAAGCAGTGTTTTCGCCAATAGGAAAAGGTGGATACCCGCAACGTATTTGGGATAAGCGCACCGGTGATATTAATAAAGATGTAGCAAAATACTGGCAGGATAATTATGATTTAGCACATATCATTCAAAGAGACTGGGCAAAGAATGGAGAGAATTGGAAAGGCAAGATCCATATTTATGTAGGAGAACTGGATAATTACTTCTTAAATAATGCAGTTTACTCTGCTGAAGATGTGTTGAAGAAATTAAAAAACCCGGAATGTAATTGCCAGGTAGATTATGAACCCAGGGCCGAGCATTGCTGGAATGGAGATCATACACAGCCGAACTATATCAGCCGTCTTCGTTATCACCAGATGTTTATTACCAAATGGGCGGAAGAAGTAAAGACAAGATCGCCGAAGGGAGCAGATTTGACGAGTTGGAGATATTGATTAAACTGGCCACGAATAACACTAATTCCACGAAATAATAAAATAAGATATTCGTGCTATTTGTGCAATTCGTGGCTTTATTTTTTTTGTAATTCTTCTTTCACTTTCTTCGGCAGCGACTCAACAACAAGATTATACGAATCATCAATCATTTCTTTCAATAATTGCTGGGATAGCCTTCCATCAACGATTACCGTATTCCAGTGTTTCTTATTCATATGATAACCGGGTTGAACAGCATCATATCGCTCTCTCAATTCAACTGCTTTATCCGGGTCGCATTTTACATTGAACTGTAGTACTTCTGTATCGAGAGAAGTAAGCAGGAATACTTTGCCTTTTACCTTAAATACTAAAGTATCAGGACCGAAAGGCAGCTCTTCAGTAACAGCTTTCTTCTTCAGGCAATAGTTGCGGAGAGACTCAATGTCCATACATTTTGCTTACAACAATCCTTTCCCCAAAAGATATTCTGCTATCTGCACCGCATTGGTTGCGGCGCCTTTTCTCAGGTTATCACTCACAATCCACATATTTAGTGTATTTGGATGGCTTTCATCACGACGAAGGCGGCCTACAAATACATCATCTTTTTCATGCGCATCCATTGGCATCGGGTAACGCTGGTTAGAGATGTCGTCAACAACAACAACGCCTGGTGATTGTTGAAGAATATTTTTTACTTCTATTAAATCAAAATCCTTACTGAATTCAACATTCACTGCTTCACTGTGTCCGCCAACAACGGGTATGCGAACTGTGGTGGAGGTGACACGGATTGCATCATCCCGCATGATCTTCTTCGTTTCATTCACCATTTTCATTTCTTCCTTTGTATAACCATTTTCAAGGAATACATCGATCTGTGGTATAACGTTAAGGTCGATTGGGTATTTATAAGCCCTTTCTCCAACAACACCGTTTCTTTCATTCATTAACTGGGACACAGCCTTTACGCCAGTTCCAGTTACACTTTGATACGTGCTTACAACAATTCTTTTAATATTATATTTTTTATGCAATGGGTTTAACGCAACCACCATTTGTATGGTAGAGCAATTAGGATTGGCTATAATCTTTTCATTCTTCGTCAAAATATCTGCATTGATTTCCGGTACCACCAGTGGTTTTGTAGGATCCATTCGCCATGCAGAAGAGTTATCGATAACAGTAATGCCTGCTTCAGCAAATTTTGGCGCCCATTCCAATGAAGTGCCGCCACCGGCAGAAAAGATAGCAACAGCAGGTTTTGCAGCAATCGCATCCTTCATCCCAACCACCTTATATCCCTTGCCCTTGAATTCAACTTCCTTGCCTATTGATTTTTCAGATGCGACCGGTAGTAATTCTGTAACCGGAAAATTTCTTTCTGCCAGTACCTGTAACATTTTGGTGCCAACTAATCCTGTAGCGCCGACAACTGCGACTTTCATTTAATTTTTCTTTTAAGGTTTTAAAAACTCATTTAATATTAATTTCCCAAATTCCCCTTTAGGGTTGGGGGTACAAAAAAGCCTTCCATTTGGGAAGGCCTGCTAAGCTTTTATGTTTTACATACTAACACTGCAAACCTTCCATCAGGAATGTTTCATCTTACGTGTTGTATGCTTCTTATTATTCATATATGCTGCGCAAAAATAATGGCTATCTGAACATAAACAAAATAATGCCTGTAATAATTTATGGTAAGCATTTTGTTGATTGCGTTCTATATCTTGTTAAAATGAAGCCATTCAACCTATTAGTATTTATTTTACTATCAATAAATCTCGTTGCACAAAACCGCTATGATATTGTCATTGATGAAGTCATGGCTGACCCTTCTCCGCAAATAGGTTTACCCAACAATGAATGGATCGAGTTAAAAAATATATCCGCCTCACCTGTAGATTTGCAAGGCTGGCATATCGGTGACGCATCCGGGCAAAGCGGCGCGATGCCTCCTTTTATATTACAGCCCGATAGTTTTGTAATTGTATGCACCGGCAGTGCTATTGCCAACTTATCGGTTTTTGGCAAAACAATTTCTGTTACCGGTTTTCCATCGTTGGATAATGATGGTGAAATGCTGTTCCTTAAGTCAACTTCCGGAATGATTGTTCATGCCATTGAATATTCTTCGTCCTGGTATGCCAATGAAATAAAGAAAGCCGGTGGTTGGACTTTGGAAATGATAGATACTAAAAATCCATGCAGTGGCAGTAATAACTGGAAGGCAAGTATCGATGCAAGTGGCGGTACACCGGGCAGAAAAAATTCTATTGACGCTGTTAATATCGATAATGATCCGCCGAACTTAATTAACGCCTATGTTAATGATAGCCAAACGATCCATCTTGTGCTGGATGAGCCGGTAGATAGTTTGAGTGGTGCTGCAATCAGCAATTATCTTATTGACGGGGGAAATTTGATTGTAACTGCAACACCTGTTCCCCCTTTATTTACTGAGGTTGAATTAAAATTGAATACGCCACTTTCTGCGAATACAGTTTATACAATTACAGTAAATAATATTACCGACTGTAAAGGCAATGCTATAGGTGCTGATAATACAATTAAAATCGCATTACCATCTGATGCGCTTGCCGGCGATTTGATTGTTAACGAGATTCTATTCAATCCACGTCCTAATACATATGATTATATTGAAGTGTTCAATAAAAGTGACAAAGTAATAGATGCTTCAAAAATTTATATTGCCAATAGGAACAGCGATGGCGCCATCAGTTCTGCAATTCAGTTGAGTGTTTCGTCTTTCTATATTTATCCTGGTGATTATATAGTAACTACTGAAGATGCCAGCAGCCTCCAAAAGAATTACTTAGTGAAAAGCCCAAAACAGGTATTGATAGTAACATCTTTACCTTCCTATTCAGATGATAACGGCGATGTAATTATTGCCAATGTACAAGGCGATATACTCGATGAAGTGAAGTATGATAAAGACTGGCATTTCAAGCTGATTGATAATGATGAAGGGGTTTCACTGGAAAGAATAGATCCTGCTGGCCCTTCACAGGATGCATCCAACTGGCATTCGGCTGCTTCAACAGCGGGATATGGTACGCCCACTTATATTAACTCCCAATACAAACAGGCGCAAACCGCCGATGCGACGATTGAAATAAGCCCGAAAATATTTTCACCGGATAATGATGGCCATGATGATATTGCTACCATTCAATATAAAGTAAGTGAGCCGGGTTATGTTGCCAATATTACCATCTTTGATGCAGCGGGAAGACCAGTTCGTGTATTGGTAAACAATGCTACCATGGCCTTAAGCGGTTATTGGAACTGGGATGGATTAAATGATAAAGGATTAAAACTACCTATCGGCACTTATATCATCTATACAGAAATATTTAACCTGCAGGGCAAGAAAAGTCATTTTAAGAATGCAGTTGTGCTGGCAAGAAGGTTGAACTGATATCAGGCCGTATACTTCGAAGCCTTTCCGGATACAACCACTGTATCAATATCCAATTTGCCATGCACCATGCTAACAGAAACTTTTCCTGCTTTTAAGGAAACGGTTCCAAAGCCTGTTTCTGTAGACAGAAAACTGGTGAAGTCGCCTATTTTGGAATCAACAAATAGTTTTTTATCTACTGCATCATAACGCACACCTGTAAGCGCTTCTAAATAGCCATAGCTTGACAATGCCCTTGCATACCAATGCCCGCATTCATATTCATTAAAGGGGTTTCTTATCCTGCCATCATAACGGTTGCGGGAAGCACGCACAATATCAAGGCCTTCTTTTACTTGTCCCATCATCATCAGGTGAGATGCTACCTGGTGTTCAATACCCGTCCATACTTCATCACTATATACAAAGGGTAAGGAGAGTTTGCCTCCCTTGGGCCATGTACACAATAGCAAACCTCCTTCATCGCCTAATGCATAGGAGGGACGCTGGGGGTTAGCATGTTCAGTCAGTGTTTTTTTAAGATTGTATTTGTGAACTGCAAGTAAATGACTTTTGATTTTTCCAGAATTCATCGGATCGCCAAGTCCGCACATTCTTGCTATCCACGCACCTAGTACCCCGTCTGATAAGCAGCCTTTACCGTATTGGTATTTTGGTCCTTCTTTTTCAAGTAATTCTTTTGCTTCTGCCGAATAGTCGCCACCAAATGATTTTTCATTAGTAGGGTCTCCTGCGTTTAATCCCTTGTATTGAATTTTTTGAATAAAAAATTCGCCATCATACAATTCGGATTCAATCGCTTTTTTGCCAAGGGCGGCCAATGTTTTATATTTTGAAACCTCTTTACCAAGATATTCGCCCATAGCAACAAATGCATTCAGTGCACCAATATAAAAACTCGTATGCATGCCATCGGGCCCCCAGAACTCTATATCATAGGTATTATGATGAGGTTCTTCGATCAATCCTTTTTCGCGAGGATCCCATGTACGGATGCAATAATCCATACTTGATTTTACCATCGGGAAAATTTTTCTCAACCATTCATGATCACCACTGATACGCCATTCGCGATATATTTTCATTATACCTCCGAGTTGGCCATCAGCAGCAGAATGGAAATCATGTGTTGCCGGTTGGATAGGCAGGGTGGCCCGGAAATTCTGATGACCATCCTCCCGCTGGCTTTCGCAAAATTCTGTATTGCGCAAACTTCTTTCCAGTGCCGGAAATAAATGAGGAATAGCTTGTGCATAGTTCCACACATGATTACAGGAACCGTGGCAACAGCCCCATGTATCCCCGCACCCTTCAAAACTCCACAATCGTCCATCATATTGACGTAGAACGGTTGGTGATTTCAAAATAGTAAGATTTGCTGCTACTGCCTCTATCACTTCTGCCGGTAAAGTGCTGGCATAAAATGCATCTTTGAATAAAGTGCTTTTCTTTTGTAAATCATCATACTGCTGATTCCAGTATTCACTTAGTTCGTTAATAGTACCAAAGCGGTTGCTATACCAGGGCTTGTAATATTTGCCATTAAAATCTTTATCGTATTTGTCCAGCCCGATATCGCCAGGGGAGTTGCAGCAGCCGTTAGCCGGATTACAGTTTTCTTTTGGTTTGCCTACATCGCCATGCGCCTGGTTTGTATCGGGTGTATACCAGGCCATCATTATTTTAATCTTTTTTTCACTCCCGGGGGCTAATTTAAAAGGAACATACAAGGATGCTCCCGGTGCATTGGCTTCTACCGGGGATACAGACTTTACTTCTGCATTCTTTATTGTGTTCCAGGCCATGGTCAAGGGGTCCCACCAGCCTCCGCGGAACCAACAGTGATCTATAACCGCAGAATCATCGTCTGTAAAAATGGCGGCATCTGTACGGAACGGCTGTTCTTTTGATCCTTCTTCTGTTAATACAAACCCGTTTTTGATAGAAGTGATTTTATTTTTCCCATCATCAACCTTTACAAAATTTTTAGTATTGAAAGAATAAATGGCTTCGAGGGTCGATTTGCCTGTGTTTACAAAATGATATTCCATGGCAGCCACTGGTAAACTGGAGTTATCATCATCAGTGGGAATAAATGGGCTCCAGCCCGTTACCCGTATTTTTAAAGGAATATCCGGGTCAGAAATATCCAGGTAACCGAAAGGAAACCTCGTAAGGAAAGATGCATTACGAAAGCGGGGCAGACCGGTTGTGGATCCCTCAAGGCCATTGCCTGCGTTTTGCCGGCCAAATTTTTTCCAATCGGGAACCGGGCCTTCTAAAACCTTTGCTCCATTCGAAATCCCTTTTACAGCGATAGCGGAAAAAATACCCGGTTCATAAAAAATATCAGGCTTGTTTTTTACCGACACATGCGAAAGCGCTCCGGTGCCCTCCATACAAATCATACCGGCGCCGATGCCGCCCATCGGAAAGGCGACCCGGTTCAGGTACTGTTGGGTGTAGGGGCCGTTATATTTTCGTTTTTCACCTGCAGGTTCCTCCGCATCAGTTTTCTCATCAGCTATTATTTCTGTCAATTCTTCTTTCAGTGTAATAACCGGGAACAAGGCAGCTGCACTGCCGCCGATGCCAATATTTTTTAAAAACGCCCTGCGGTCTGATTTTTTTTTCATTCGGTAAATTTCTATTGAGCGAAAGATAGAATAATTTTCTTTTTTTCTGTGCTGAACAATGCTTTAAGGTTTATTGTCTTTTTTTCCTGGTAATGCGGGCTATATTCAACAAATTGCTTTCCTGGTTTTATTTTTATAAAAAATATAATTATGGCATTAGCAGTTGGTACAAAAGCGCCGGTATTTAAATTATTTAATACAGAAAGAAAAGAGATTTCTCTCAGCGATTATACAGGTAAAGCAGTCGTTGTTCATTTTTTTCCTGCGGCGTTTACAAGTGTATGTACAGCGCAAATGTGCAGTAACCGGGATGAGTTGGTTTATTATAACGATTTGGGGGTAACGATATTCGGTGTTTCTGTAGATATGCCTTTTTCGCTAAGAGTATTTAAGGAGCAAAATAAAATCAACTTTGATTTACTTTCCGATGCGAATAAAAAAATGATACATGATTATGAAATGTATCATTGCAATTTCAGTTGTGGTATAAAAGGCGTAGCAAAAAGAGGGGTTGTTGTTATTGATAAAAACGGAAATATTGTCTATTCGGAAGAAACAGCAAATCCCGGTGTACAAGTAAATTTTGAAGCATTGAAAAGAGCACTGGAGGAGTTGAAGTAAGATTATCTCAACCAATAATTTTTTATGAAACTTAACAAAGGGTATTTTCTGATTGTACTGATTATTGTATCTGCGTTAGCTGTTTTTTCATCTTTTATCAATAAGAGAAAACCAAATGAAGCCAAAAATTCATTTACACTGATATCAACACCGAAATTCAAATTCAATTCGTTTGTCGATTGCAATATGGCAGAAGCCTGGGTAGGCGATACATTCCGGATTTTTCCTGGTAAATATGGTGAAGACCCATTGTGGGGTTATGCGCATGACCTGAAATATGCGGATGGAAAGAACGCGGATGAAGCATTCAACAGGAGCATGAATGAATTCATTGAACCTGTTTTGCCACCGAATACAGCTCCGGGTACTAAAGGATTACATGGTGCTGTTTGGTTTGAAACCGTATACCAGGATGAAAAAGATAAAAGGGGCAAAACATTGTTTGCCGTATACCATAACGAAAATTATCCAGCCACTTTGCCGTATGATTCGGTTACAGGGGAAGGTTATATTGATAACAACTGGCCCCAGGGATTAACAGGGGCAAAAACACCTGCTGCGGTTTGTCGTATTGGTATCATGAAATCAACGGATGGTGGTAAAAGCTGGGCGAATAAAGGGATCTTTATTGAAGACCTGCAACCGAGGATGATATTGAAGCCGCATAATACGTCGGTTACATTTGCGGGGGGAGTAGGAGACCCTTCTGCCGTTGCACATAGCGGATGGCTATATCTTTTTTATGGCGAGTATGGTTACCCGGGGGTTTATAGCAATGCAGGTTATAACCCTCAAATGGAATGGAGTGGCCAGTGTATTAGTGTCGCAAGGATTGCAATTGATGATTTAGATAATCCTGCCGGCAAAGCAAAACGATGGGATGGAAAGGGATTTTATGCAGATTATAATGGCATCGGTTCACCCGTTCATTCTTTACAGATCCCGATTAACGAAGGTGGCGGCCCTGCATCATCTCCTGACTCAAAATTTCACTGGGGCCCTTCCGTTAGCTGGAATAGTTATTTGAAGTGCTGGGTAATGCTGATGGCAAAATCGGAAGGCCCGTCATGGAAAGGCAGCAGTATTTATATCTCTTTTAATGAGAACGAAGATTTGGGCAAGGGGAACAATATAGAAGGATGGACAAAGCCCCAAATACTGGTTAATAAACCCGGGCATATTGTATGGTATCCTTCCCTGCAGCCGATGAACAATAAAGAAGATGTTAGCGCAAAAAATACCTGCTTACGTCTTGGCAAAGAAGCCAGGTTATTTTATAAGGATATGCACGGCGATACCAGCGAGTATATTTCGGAATATATAATCCGGTTCAGCAAGTGATCTTAGTATGCTTCAATAATGGTTACAACTTCGTAGCCGATCCTGCCTTCGATGGCTGGAGCGCCTATCTCGGCGTAGTACGTATTGTTTAGAAAATAGTACTCGGTTCCGTCTACCTTTTTTATAATATATCCATTGGGTAACCCGTCAATCACCGCAGTTTCGGGAGGTACTATCGTTTCATAATTGTCGGAGTTTTCTACCTGCCGGTAAAAAGTACCGAAATAATAGAAGTATATTTTATCGCCAATCGGGACACGACGATAGCCAATGGGTAGACCTTTTAATCGTATGCCCGCCACCGGTAGCGTAACCACGTAACCTGTTTTATTCTGGACATAATAAATACCTGCCTTATAGTAATAGGAGTTTATGCTATCGCCCACAGTAATAGCGCCTGCAGGCACAGCTACTATTTCAGTTCCTATTTTGGGGAAGGCTGTATATTTTAGTTGAGCAGTTTTGCTGACTTTTTGTTTTATATCCGTAACGATTGTACCCCGATGAGCTTTGATAAGTGGTTTATTGGCTTTTTTGGCAGGTTGTTTTGTCTGTGCCTGGGCATGTATAGCTATACTCACTAAAAAGATACACACGGTAAGGAAGAAATTCATTTTTTTCATAAACGATTTGAAATTCGGAAAATAGCCTGCCCTTTTTTTCATTTTCCTGATCTTTTAATAAAGAAAAAGTGAAGTTTTTATTGTGTGTAAATTAAAAATAGGTATTTATTGATTTACAGGCACACCTTTGATTTCAAACTTGTTACCTTAGAGTACCACTTAATGAATACAATTTTTATGAAAAAATTTTTGCTCTTTATATTTTT
>JAFDYH010000026.1:9531-14759 GCA_018267535.1 Bacteroidota bacterium | reverse complement strand
AAAAAGCAAACAGTTATGGTCCCGATGCGGGATGGAGTAAAATTGTTTACAGTTATTATGACGCCTGTTGGATCGACCCAACCGCTGCCAATACTGATACAGAGAACCCCTTATGGCGCTGATCAGCCTGTGGAAGAAGGGGGAACGATGGACTTATCTGTTGTTCCTTATTATGGCAGTATGGCAAAGGATGGATACATTTTTGTATTCCAGGATATACGTGGTAAGTATAACAGTGAAGGAACAATGGAGATTCATATGCCTTTGACCCATGCTACTCAAAAAGGGGCTGTTGATGAAAGTACGGATACGTATGATACAGTGGATTGGCTGGTAAAAAATACAAACAACAATGGTAAAGCAGGAATATTCGGAATATCTTATCCGGGCTGGTTGGCATTGGTAGGCGCTGTAGATCCGCATCCTGCTTTAAAAGCTGCTTCCGAACAGGCTTGTATGGGCGACTTATTTTTAGGTGACGATTTTCATCATAACGGGGCATTTCGTTTAAGCTATGGAATGGAATATACCTATGGCGTGGAGTTTAGCAAAGAGGGAAGTGATTTCCCCTTTCCCCAGTTTGATCTATTTGACTGGTATTTAAAATTGGGATCACTGAAAAACGTAAATGAGAAATATTTTCATGGTAAAATACCAACCTGGAACAATTTTGTAAAGCATCCGGATTACGATGCATTCTGGCAAAAAAATTCTCCTTTGAATTATATCAGTTATCCACAGATACCTCAATTACATGTTGGTGGCTATTATGACCAGGAAGATATAAACGGCCCCCAGTTAATGTATACCCATATGGAGAAGAAAGATAGTTTCAACCGTAATTATATCGTATTAGGCCCATGGAATCATGGTCAATGGGCGAGAGCGAAAGCGGATAGCCTCGGAAAAATTTCTTTTGAAAGTCCAACAGCAGTTTGGTTCCAGTCATTGCAAAAGAAATGGTTTGATTACTGGCTGAAAGGAATCGGCGATGGAAAATTTGATGAAGCCTATTGTTTTCAAACAGGCAATAACCAATGGAAAACATATAGTACATGGCCGCCGAAAGAAGCCGTTGTCAAAAAATTATATGCTGCAGCAGATCATACTGCATCATTTGCCAAACCTGCATCGGCGAAAGGTTCAGTTATATATACCAGCGACCCGGCAAAACCAGTGCCTTATCGTACACAACCAATTGAAGAAACTTATGGATTTGGCAGCCGCTGGCGTCCCTGGCAGGTAGAAGACCAGCGTTTCGTATATACAAGACCGGATGTTGTAAGCTTTACTATGGATTCATTGACGGAAGACTTAACGGTAACCGGTAAGATAACCGCTCATTTATTTGCAAGTACAACGGGTACAGATGCTGACTGGGTTGTAAAACTGATTGATGAATACCCGGCATTTGATTCAAAAAATGTTCTCATGAGCCAATACCAATTGCCCGTGGCAATGGAAGTCTTTCGCGGCCGTTACAGAAAAAGCTTTAGCAAACCATCACCATTAGTGCCCAATAAGCCCGAAGAATTTATAATTGATCTGCACCAGGTAAATCATACTTTTAAAAAAGGACATCGCATCATGATACAAATTCAAAGTACCTGGTTCCCGGTGATTGACCGGAACCCCCAGAAATATGTACCCAATATTTTTGAAGCTAAAGAATCTGACTTTATAAAAGCGCAGCAGACTATTTATTGCAATAACTCAAATGCCACTTATATAGAACTACCGGTGATGAATAATTGATCTCTTGGTCTGACTATACGAACACATAAAACACCTGCCATACAAACAGGCTTCTTTAAATGAGAAAACAATGAGTCTGTGAGGGAGATATAAAATTATCAGGCTGCAAACTGTGCTTCTGTTTCTTCTTTTCTAAATTCTGAAGGAGTCTTATGCATGATATGTTTGAATACTTTATTAAAATAGGGGACATTGTTGAAACCAGTATCAAAACAGGCCTCTGCTATTGTTTTCTCCTGTTTCAATAGGGTACAAGCCTTTCGTATCCTGTATTGATTAACAAAATCAGTAAACGTAATATTCATCATCTTTTTAAAGTAATTGCAAAAAGAAGGCACAGAAAGATTAGCTATTGACGCTACTTTTTTAATATCTATTTCCTCCTGGAAATGTTTTTCAACGAAATTCAAAATATTTTGAAGACGGATATTCTTTTTTACAAGTGATGATGAAATAGCGGGGCTATTGTTAAGCAATTTGAATTCCGTTGAGGTAGCCATTACCTGCAATATGGATAGGAATTCGATAAATTTTTCAAAAGGGGGGAGTTTTGTTAATTGAATAAGTCTTTTTGTTACTATCTCCCGTGTATTATTCATAAAACAAATGCCATGCTTGCTTCTTTCAAGTAAATCAGCAATTGCATACATTTCCGGCCGGGCGATGACCGACTGGTTAAAAACTTCTTCTTTTACCTGTATTACGATTTCTTCGTGTATGCCGTGTGAGTTAAGACCAAAACCGGCATGAGGCAGGTTGGGGCCCATTAGTACAAGATCTCCGTCTTTATAGTTATTTATATGTGTGCCAACATGCCGGGTGCCACTTCCTTCCAATACACAAACCAATTCATACTCAGGATGATAATGGTATTGCCATTTGTATTGTTCCGCACTTATGCGGTCGTTCAAAAGTCGAAAAGAACTTCCTGCATCAGGATGAATTATTTCGTATTCCGCTTTCATTTAATAAATTGCTATTATCAAATTTAGGCTAAAGAGTAATATAGATTAATAAAATGTTAATAGAGTATAAGTTTTTGTTTTTCAAAAAAATGAATTTCGTCTATTAACAATCGATTGCATAGAAAAGGGCCGGATTTACATTGATAAGGCAGGGTTTTTTATGAAATCAGGATGGGATAAACTATTTGTTAATAATAGGTTGTAGATAAACCGGATTAGATGATGGCTTTGAAAAAAATATAAAATTTTTGCCGTATTTATTATTTTGAAAATTAAGCAGCAGAGCGAATGGGAATTTTGTCAAGCTACTAATTCTACGATTTGGTTTTCTGGTTTTTGAGAAATGGTTAAGGTATTTCAATTTTTCTCTTATTATTTCGGACTAAATAATTAATTACGAGTAGGTTAAAAACGAAAACAAAAAAATATTTTTTTTTTAACAACTAAAATTTTTCTATCATTGTGTTCTTTTTACACATTATAAAGTGTAAAAAGGATATTTCTGCAAACAAACAAATGATTGCTTATGTCATGTAAAAACCTTCTCAGGAAGATGGTGCTGCCAATGCTACTGCTCATTTCGCAGCTTACTTTCGCACAAGACAAAACTGTTACTGGTAAAGTTACCGATGCAAAAGACGGATCGCCTGTGGTAGGTGCTTCTGTTGTTGTAACGGGGACAAGAAAGGGTACTACTACTAAAAGTGATGGTACCTTCACCATTACAGTTGGTGCGGATGCAAAATCACTAACTATTACATCCATAGGTTTCGGAAAAATGGATGTAAGTATTGATGGGAAAACTTCGGTTGATGTTGCTTTATCGTCAACTAATTCCAATCTGAATGAAGTTGTTGTGGTTGGTTATGGTACAAGAAGGGTTAAAGATGCAACAGGTTCGGTCGCCGCTCTTTCAACAAAAGACTTTAATAAAGGTGTTATCGCAACACCTGAACAATTAATCCAGGGTCGCACACCAGGGGTTTCAATTACGCCATCGAGTGGAGAGCCCGGGGCGGCCGCTACAATTAATATCAGGGGTACTTCATCAATAAGAGGTAACAATGATCCCTTATATGTTGTAGATGGAGTTCCTTTAGACGGAGGTGGTACGTCAGGTACTTCAAGTGGTATTGAGGGAAGTTCTACCCCTAAAAACCCTTTGATGTTCCTGAACCCAAATGATATTGAAAGCATCAGCATATTAAAAGACGCGTCTTCAGCTGCAATCTATGGTTCACGCGGTGCCAATGGTGTAATTATCATTACTACTAAAAGTGGTAGAGGTAAAAAAGGGACATTCAGTTTTAGTGCCAATGAAGGGGTTTCAAAAATCGCCAGCAGATATGATTTATTGAATGCCCAGGATTTTTTGCAGGGTGTTAAGAAGGCAAATATTGATGCCGGAACTAGTCCAGAGGATGCAGCAGTGGCAGTATTAAGTATAGACAAGGGCGCAAATACAAACTGGCAAGATGAGATCTTTCAAACCGGTATATCACAGAACTATAATTTAGGATGGGGATTTTCCAACAAAGGAACTGCCCTTCGTGTTAGCGGTTCCTACGATGATCAGAAAGGTATTGTAAAAAACAGTTCCCTGAAGAGATATACCGGACGCGTTAATTTCAGCCAGAAATTTCTGAAAGACAAATTGAAATTTGATGCTACGTTTACCTATTCAAATGTAAAAAATCAATATCCCCCGAATACAAATAATGCAGGTTACCAGGGAAGTTTAATTGGTGCAGCAATTACGTTTAACCCTACTTACCCGGTGTATACAACCAATGGATTGTTTTTTGACCCGGGAGATGGTAACAGGAACCCCGCAGAATTATTGGCTTATTTTACAGATAACGATAATATAAATCGGTACCTGACTAATTTAAGTGCGAGTTATGAAATTATCAAAGGACTTACTTATAAGGCTACTTTTGGTTACGATCATTCTAAAAGCCTTCGTAAATCTTTTGCTGACCCGCGTTTAAGCAATGCTGTAGCCAGCGGTACTACAAATGTTTTTGGAGTGGATTATAAAAACCCGATCAGTGGTAATGGAAGGGCCGTTTATCAGGACCTTTTATTAAAATCCACACTTGTTGAACATACGCTGACTTATGACAGGTCATTTAGTAATGGTCATGACCTCAATGCAGTAGTAGGTTATTCTTACCAGAGTACAGAATATGATGGCTCCGGAAGAGTTGCCTGGGGGCTTAATACGCCTGTAGTTAACGCTACAGATGTATTTATAAAAGATATTGGCAACTTTAAGAACGAAAAACCAGCTTACCTGCCTTTTTACAGCAAAACAGAACTGCAATCTTATTTCGGCCGATTGAACTATACTATAAACGATAAGTATCTTTTAACAGCTACATTGAGAATTGATGGTTCTTCAAAGTTCGGTAAAAATAATAGGTACGGTACATTCCCGGCCTTCGCTGCAAAATGGAGATTGATTAAAGAAAATTTTGCAGCTAATGCACTTGGAAATATTTTTAG
>JAFDYH010000026.1:0-9470 GCA_018267535.1 Bacteroidota bacterium | reverse complement strand
GCTTACGATGCTATTGACCTTCAACAAACCTATTTAGGTAACTCCGGAAGCAATGAAACTTCTTTTATTCACCAGGGAAATAAGGATTTAAAATGGGAAGAGGCAACCACAACTGGTGTTGGAGTCGATTTTGGTTTATTTCATAGCCGGTTAACAGGTACTGTTGACTATTATTATACTAGAAGGAAAAATCTGATTTTCTATGGTCCTGTACCGGGTGGTTTCAGCGCAACTAGCTATTACTATTCAAACTTGCCGGGTTTTGTATTAAATAAAGGGTTAGAGGTTAGCTTAAATCTACAGGCGGTTAGAGGAAAAAGATTTAGCTGGGATATTAATTACAACATGACTTTCCAGCATAATGAATTGAGAGACTTTAATGTGGTTGTAAATACAGGAGGAGTTAGTGGTCAGGGCTTATCTGGAGCTTATGCTCAAACATTTGCAAATGGCTATCCTTTGTTTACATGGAAGATGCCGGTATTTCTTGGATTTGATGGAAACGGAGATGCCAGATATGCCAAAGGAGCCCAGGATCAATTGTTAGGAAGTGCATTGCCCACATTCCTTGCCGGTTTAACAAACAATTTCTCATTAGGTAGATGGAGTGCAAGCATATTCTTTAATACTTCAAGGGGCTTCTATGTATATAATAACACGGCCAATGCATTGTTCTTAAAAGGAAGTTTAAAGACAGCGCATAATGTTACTTATGCAGTTGCAAACAGTCCTGAAGACCCGATTAACCCTGGTAGCGTATCTACAAGATTTCTTGAAAAAGGGGATTTTATCAGATTGTCTAATGCGCTCATCAGTTATAGTTTTAATGTAAAGAGCAGAGCAATTAAATCACTTTCAGCATCATTGTCTGGTCAGAATTTATGGTTAATAACTAAATATACCGGTTTGGATCCTGAGATCAACGTTGATCACGGGCTGAATGGAGTTCCTTCTCGTGGGTTTGACTATGCTGGCTACCCCAAAGCAAGAACAGTAACAATTGGTGTAAATGTTGGTTTCTAATAAATTTTAATTTCAAATTATCAGGCATATGAAAAAAATAATAATAAATAAGTACTCCCTGCTACTGATTATATCTGCGGTGCTTAGTGGGGTATCCTGTACGAAACTTGATGTTAAGCTAAAGGATCCGAATTCAATTGCACCATCAAATAATGGTGGCGCCCCTGCTCCCTCATCTCTTTCTAAAGTTTATGAGCAGCTTAATCAATTGGTTGGGCAGAGTAACTGGTTTGCTATGGAAGAACATACTACAGATGAATTGATGGGGCCAACAAGAGGAACAGACTGGGATGACTTTGGTACATGGCGTAAGCTACACCTTCATACATGGGATGGTTCACATAACCAGATAAATGATACATGGAATGGATTAAATGGAGCTCTTTTTCAGACTACTTTATTGGCAGAAACTGCCAGTGGCCAGGAACAGGCTGAGGCTAAATTTTTACGGGCTTATTTTTCATACCTTGTAGTCGACTTATATGGTCAGTTACAACATCGCCCAGCAACTGCTGCAATACAGGATTTACCAGATGTGTATACCAGATCAGAAGCAACAGATTATATTATCAGTGAACTGGAAGCAATTATACCTGCTTTGCCTACATACACCCATGCTTTAAGAACTCAGGCAACAAAAGAAGCAGCTCAGTTTCTTCTTGCAAAAATGTATTTAAACAAGGCAGTCTTTAAACAAGATCCCGCAAGCCCTGCAGGCCCCTTCACTTTTGCGGGTGAGGATATGGGCAAAGTAATTACTCTTTGTAATTCCATTGCGGCAAACCCTGAATTATCACTAACAGCTAACTACTGGGATAACTTTAAGTGGGATAATGGAACAAAATCAACTGAAAATATCTTTACTCGTGCAAATAATCAGGGTATAAATGTTGTGTGGTATTCTTGCATGGGAAATCACTACAATATGCCTCCTGATGGATGGAACGGCTTTACTACGCTTGCAGACTTTTATAATAGCTTTGAGAATGTTGATATGCGTAAATCTGATTCAATAGGCGGGTTTACTGAATTAACAGGACGTCCTGCCGGATTTTTGATCGGACAACAAAGAGGCCCATCAGGCAAACATATTGGTAATGCAATCGTAGACCTAAAAGACAGAAGTGGAAATCCTCTTATTTTTACACCCAATGTAAGTTTATTTTTTTCTACAGAGTCAAAAGGAATCAGGACAAACAAATACCCGTTGGATCCTGCAACTATGAATGATGGTGGTTGGGGAAGTACCAATGAATTTGTTTTCTTCCGTTTATCTGATGTCAGGTTAATGAAAGCAGAAGCAATTTTGAGAGGGGGTACAGATAGCGAAACCCCACTTGCAATAGTAAATGAAATTCGTGCTAAAAGAGGGGCAACTGCATTAAGTTCTGTAGATCTTGATGGATTGCTTTCTGAACGTGGCCGTGAATTGTACCTCGAAGGCTGGAGAAGAAACGACATGATTCGTTTTGGCAAGTTTAATGATCCTGTGGATCAAAGACCCGATGCTTCTGCGGCTACTAAAGCAGTATTCCCAATCCCGAATATTGCGTTATCGTCTAACCCGAACCTGAAACAGAACCCTGGATACTAGGATTGTATTATTATTGATTAAAACAAGTTTTATATAATTCTTACGAAAAAGACCCTTATTGTAAAGGGTCTTTTTTATGATTGCTGTTAAACCCAACTTACCTTTTTACTGCCCCTAAGAGCATGAAACTTTTAATCTGCATGGCAATGCCGTTTCTTTTGTTTACTTCATGTAAGCAAAAAGGAAAACTTTTCCGCGAAATAAAACCGGAAAAAAGCGGGATACATTTTAATAATGAAATAAAGGAGGATGAGAACTTCAATGTATTATTCTATGAATACATATACAATGGCGGAGGGGTAGGCATTGGTGATTTTAATAATGATAGTCTTCCCGATATTTATTTTACAGGTAGCAGGGTTTCAAATAAACTGTTTATAAATAAAGGCAATTTGAAATTTGAAGATATCACAGAAGCAGCTGGAGTAAGCGGTAATGGAAGGTGGTGTAAAGGAGCCAGTATTGTGGATATTAATAATGATGGTCTTGAAGATATTTATGTGAGTGCGGCCGTAATTCTCCCCCCGGAAGAAAGAAAAAACCTTCTTTACATAAATAAGGGAATTGACAAATCAACAGGTGTTCCGATATTTAAGGAAGAAGCGGAAGAATATGGTCTTGCGGATACCTCCAGCACGCAAATGGCTGCTTTTTTTGATTATGATAATGATGGAGATCTCGATGTTTATTTACTGGTAAATGAATTAGATGGTACTTACCCCAATGAATTCAGGCCTATTCATAAAGATGGAAGCTGGCCCAATACAGATAAGCTTTTCCGAAATGACTGGAATGATAGCCTTCGCCACCCTGTATTTACGGATGTTTCGAAGCAGGCAGGTATTTTAATTGAAGGATACGGGTTGGGTATAAATATAACAGACATAAATAAAGATGGCTGGAAAGATATTTATGTAAGCAATGATTACTTATCAAATAATCATCTGTATGTAAATAACAAAGATGGAACTTTTGCTGACCGGGGCAGTGAATACTTCAAACATACCAGCAGAAATGCGATGGGCAATGATGTTGCTGATTTTAATAATGATGGCCTTCCTGATATAGTAGAGCTGGATATGGCGCCCGCCGATAATTACAGACTGAAGATGATGAGCAATAATATTAATTATCAGACATTTCAGTATTCACCGCGGTATGGATTCATACATCAATATATGCACAATACACTCCAGTTAAATATGGGCCCTCGTCTGTTAGATGATGATTCTATAGGAGAGCCAGTGTTTAGTGAACTTGCATTTTATGCCGGAGTAGCACAAACGGACTGGAGCTGGTCACCTCTGGCAATAGATATTGATAATGATGGCTACCGGGATCTGATGATTTCAAACGGATTGCCCAAGGATATGTCTGATCTTAATTTTATCTCCTACCGGAACCAGGCAATGGCAAATACCCCTGCTTTTGAAATGCTGAAGCAATTGCCTTCTGTAAAAATAAATAACTACCTGTTCAGGAATAACGGGAACTATACTTTTTCTGATAAAACCCTGGAATGGGGATGGGATATACCAACATTTTCGGCTGGCATGGCGTACGCGGATTTGGACAGGGATGGTGATATTGACATTGTTATTAATAACACTAATATGGAGGCGTCCTTGTTTGAGAATACAATGAATGATAGCTCAGCAAATTACCTGCGTATAAGGTTAAAAGGAGATTCCTTAAACAAAGATGGAATCGGTGCAACTATACATATTTATTATAAAGAAAGCCAGCAGATATATGAATATACTCCTTATCGGGGGTATATGTCCACGATTGAAAATATCGCCCACTTTGGATTAGGGAAAAATAAGGTCGCCGATTCAGTTATAGTAATTTGGCCGGATAACCGAAGGACTTTTTTGAGAAATATATCATCTAACCAGGAAATTATTATTGACAAAGCAAAAGGTACTGCAGAAAATCGTTCTTTGAATAAAGTGTTTGCAACGGATAACTGGTTTACAGATATAACGAGGAAATCAGGAATTGACTTTCTGTCATCAGAAGTTGATTTTATCGATTTTAATATACAAAGAATGATTCCTCATAAATTAACACAATATGGTCCGTCCCTGGCAGTAGCCGATTTAAATGGGGACGGAATGGATGACCTGGTAGTAGGTGGAGGCTCCCCAAACTATGCCAGTATTTTTTTACAAACCAAAACGGCTTCTTTTACCAGGACATTTTTTACAGATACCAGTAAAATAAAACTTCAGGACGATGCAGGCATTTGTGTATTCGATGCAGATAATGATAATGACCCGGATATTTATATAGCCTCGGGCGGAGGAGAAAATGAACCGGGTTCAAGTGCATATGCTGATCATTTTTATATTAATGACGGGAAAGGGAATTTTACAGAAAATAAAACTGCTTTTATTCCAAATTATACGGCTAAAAGTTGTGTAAGGGCTGCTGACTTTGACAACGATGGCGACTTGGATTTATTCGTTGGCGGCCGGTTTTTACCTGGTAGCTACCCACAGGCAGTCCGCAGTTTTATTTACCAGAATGATACGAAAGATGGAGTTGTAAAGTTTACTGATGTGACAAAGGAAATTGCTCCTGATCTTTTAAACATTGGGTTAATATCTGACGCTGCATGGAGTGATGTTGATAATGACGGGATGATAGATTTAGTAATTGCCGGTGAATGGATGCCTATTACGATAATAAAAAACAATGCCGGTAAGCTTACAAAAACCAATAATGGGATTTCTGATAAGATAGGATGGTGGAATAGCATAACAGGGGCTGATCTTGATAATGACGGGGATGTCGATTTTGTGGCAGGAAATTTTGGTACTAATGGGTTCATAAAACCCGACTCTGCTTTTCCCATTCGAGCTTATGCAAAAGACTTTGATAATAATGGAAGTTTTGATGCCGTATTCAGTCACTATATACAAACCGGCGTAAATAAACCAGAGACAGGGGAATATACAATTGCAGGCAGAGATGATTTTATTAGGGAAATGAATAGCATGAAAGGAAGATTCCCGGACTATTCTTCTTTCGCAACACGGGAAATAAAAGAGATATTTTCGCAGGAAGAGCTACAGGGTGCAACTCAATTGACAGCGAATAATTTTTATACAGGCTGGATTGAAAACAAAGGTAATATGCAATTCGTTTTCCACTCTTTACCTGCGCAAGCCCAGTGGGCGCCCGTATATGGCATTGTGGTAAGTGATTTTAATGAAGATGGGAATCCGGATATTGTATTAAATGGTAATGAATTTTCAATGGCGCCCGCCCTTGGCCGTTATGATGCATTTAATGGATTATTGCTGCAAGGCGATGGCAAAGGAAATTTTATTCCCTTATCAATTATGCAAAGCGGCATCTATATACCGGGTAATGGGAAGGCTTTAGTACAACTTATCGTGAATGAAAAGCCTGTACTAGCAGCTGCTCAAAATGCCTCTTATCTGAAATTATTTCAAAGTAAAATAAAGGGAACTAAAATTTTACGGATTAATAAGGAGGAGACCTATGCGACTGTTGAATTAAAAAGCGGGCAAAAAAGAAAAGAGGAATTCGGTTATGGGTCATCGTTTTTTTCTCAATCAGGACGATTTATTGTTGTTAACTCGACTGTAAAATCAATAGAAATTACAAACAATAGAAAACAGAAAAGAGTTGTTAACTTTTAGATAAGAGCGTATGAGGATCTTTTTTGCTTTTTTTCTTTTGCTGACAATTCTTTTTTCCTGCAAATACAGGAGGCCTAAGTCAGCTACCATTAATAATGGACAAGAAAGTTTATCCCAAATTCAGCAGTCGTGCATACATAGATTGACAAATGTTATTGTTTTTGATATTTTTACCCCTCCTGTTGCTGCCCGAATATATGCATATGCAAATCTGGCATTTTATGAAGCGCTTCACTGGAAGATAAATGATAGAACTTCGATTACGGGGAATTTGAAAAAATTTGATGTGATGCCCAGGCCACAGGCAGGCAAAGAATATAACTATAACCTTGCTTCCGTAAAAGCTTTTTTTTCAGTGGCGAAGGCGCTTGTTTTTTCAAAAGACAGTTTGGCAATAACAGAACGGCAGATTCTGAATTCACTCGAACAGACAGATAAGGAAGATGAGTATAATAATTCTTTGGCTTTCGGTGATTCAGTTGCAGCAGTGATTTTAAAAAGGGCTGAAGCAGATAATTATAAGATAACAAGAGGGATGGCTAAATATAGTGTATTTAATGAAAAAGGAAAATGGCAGCAAACCCCGCCTGATTATGCAGATGCAGTTGAACCCTACTGGAATAAGATATTACCCTTGCTGCTTGATTCATCTGCTCAGTTTAGCCCACCACAGCCACCGCCGTTTGACTTAAATAAGTCAAGTCTGTATTATAAAGAATTGATGGAAGTGTATAGCGTCAGTAAAAATATTTCGTTAACTGAGGATACGATAGCCCATTATTGGGATGACAATCCATTTGTAACAGAGCACAAAGGGCACCTTATGTATGCTACCAAGAAAACAACGCCCGCAGGCCACTGGATGGGTATCATATCAGCTTTGTGTGGTACGACCCGGGCAGATGATGTAAGAACTGCATTTGTCTATGCTGTTACTTCTTCTGCAATTTTCGACGCCTTTATATCCTGCTGGGACGAAAAATACCGAAGCCGAACTATCAGGCCAATAAGCGTAATACGGGAGAATATTGAACCAGAATGGAGTTCTTTTTTACAAACCCCGCCTTTTCCTGAATATACAAGCGGTCATAGTGTAATCAGTTCTGCCGCGGCAGAAGTCCTTTCTTACAATATTGGAAATAGCGTAGCCTTTCTTGACACCACTGAAAGAGAGTATCTTGGTCTGCAAAGGAGTTTTTCATCGGTAAACCAGGCAGCTGAAGAGGCCTCCCTAAGCCGGCTTTATGGGGGAATTCACTTCCGGTCCGCAATAGAAAAAGGCCAACAGCAGGGTAAGGCAATCGGTAAATTATACAATACTGTATTCTTTAAATAAATTGACAAAAATTTGCAACAGGATTAAATATTCCCGGTTCTGACTAATTTTAGACTATGGTTAAAGTTGTGAGAAGACTCCTATGGATTGCGTGTTTGATAAACCTCTTTGCTTGCAAAGGAAAACCAGATTCAAAGCCTCTTCTTTTTGAGTTATTAACTAACACAGGAATAAATTTTGAAAATACGGTAAGGGATAGTAAAGAAAATAATGTTTTTAAGTTCAGAAATTTCTATAACGGTGGAGGAGTAGCAACGGGGGATATAAATAATGACGGACTTGCTGATGTGTTTTTTACAGCAAACCAGGGAGCTAATAAATTATTTCTTAATAAAGGAAACTTTCAGTTTGAGGACATTTCTGAAAAAGCTGGTTTTAAGGATAAAACCCAATGGAGCACAGGTGTTGTAATGGTGGACATAAATAATGATGGATGGCTGGATATTTATGTTTGTAATTCGGGGCATATGACAGATGGAATCAGCAAGGCCAACCAACTTTTCATCAATAATCATAACCTTACTTTTACAGAATCTGCACATGAATATGGCCTGGATGATGCGGGCTATACAACCCAGGCCTCTTTTTTCGACTATGATATGGACGGTGACCTTGATTGTTTTATTATCAATAACAGCCCGATTCCTGTCAATACGCTTAATTATGCGAATAAAAGAGATCTGGCCGCGGACAAATGGCAGGTACCCGGTTTTCTTAAAGGAGGTGGTGATCATCTTTACCGGAATGATAATGGGAAGTTTAAAGAAGTAACACAAGAGGCAGGGATACATGGGAGTCTTATTAGTTTAGGCCTTGGCGTTACGGTAGATGATGTTAACGGAGATGGATATCCTGATATATATGTATCGAACGATTTTTTTGAAAGGGATTATTTATACATAAACCAGAAAAATGGAACATTTACGGATGAGCTAGAACAATGGGTACAGCATACGAGTTTGTCCTCCATGGGGGCCGATATAGCTGATATAAATAACGATGGATACCCGGATATATTTACAACAGATATGCTGCCGGAGGACGAATACAGACTAAAAACTACAACTTCTTTTGATCATTATAACATTGAGCAGATTAAAGAAAATTCAGGGTTTTATCGGCAGTATATGCAAAACTCTTTGCAATTAAATAACGGAAATGGTAAGCTCTTTGATATTGCGCACTTCAGTGGTGTTGCCGCATCAGACTGGAGTTGGGGGGCTATGATGTTTGATGCAGACAATGATGGCCTGACAGATATTTATGTCTGTAACGGGATATATAGAGATGTTACAGATCAGGACTTTATTGATTTTTTTGCCAGTGATATAATTCAGAAAATGGCATTAAACGGGCAGAAGGAGGAGATCGATTCTGTAATCAGTAAGATGCCTTCCAATCCCATTGTTAATAAGTTTTACAGAAATACAGGGCACTTAAAATTTGAGGATGCTGGTAAACGGTTGGGATTTACCCAGCCTTCTTTCTCTAACGGTGCAGCCTATGCTGACCTCGATAATGACGGCGATCTTGATGTCATAATTAATAATGAAAATCAACCGGCATTTGTATATCGGAATAATAGCCGGGAACAGAATAAAAATCATTATATCGGATTTAAACTTGTCGGAGATGAAAAAAACAAGTTTGCCATTGGTGCTACTATCAGGGTATATAAAGATGAAAGGATTATTACAAGAGAAATAATGCCGAGCCGGGGGTTCCAGTCGTCAGTTGATTATAAAGTAGAAATGGGCCTCGGTTCTTTTTCTAAAATTGATTCAATAATAATTACATGGCCGGACCTGCTCGTAACAAAACTAAAAGGCCTGGTTGCTGACTC
>JAFDYH010000269.1 GCA_018267535.1 Bacteroidota bacterium | reverse complement strand
CACCGGGCCCTCGACTATTTTAAAAATGATGAAAAGGATATTACAAAACCAGCCTATTCTTTTGAAATAAACGAAGTACAGGCTTTTGCGCCTGCGGCTGAATTTGTAAAGCATAAATTCAGAACCAACGATACCGCTTCGCTACATCATAAAGCTTTACTGATTTTCCAGGATTTACTTTCTTTCCATCTCTCCTCAAAGAATACAGATGCATTGGTTGATGCCGATATTGAGCGAATCGAATTTGTAAGACAATATTCAGTATTACCCAACAAAGACGAACTGTATTTAAAATCGTTAACAAACCTCACGTCTTTATATAAAGATCAACCCGCTATTGACCAGGCAGGGTACCTTATTGCTTTATATCATGAAAGCCTCGCCGCGCAGTATAAACCATACGGCGATACTACACATCGATATGAGAGAAAGCTGGCAAAAGAGATTTGTGAAAAAGTAATCACGAGGAAAGAAGAAACAGAAGGCAGTGTTAATTGCTTTAATCTTCTGAAACAAATAAGCAGCCAGCAGCTAAGCTTTGTAGTTGAGAAAGTAAATATTCCCGGGCAACCATTTCGTATGCTGGTTAATTATCGAAACTTTAATCAACTTTATCTACGCATAATACAACCAGACGTCAAATTAAAAGACCGGTTGGAAAGCCAGTATGATGAAAAATACTGGAACGATATCATTGCCGCGTCACCCATTCGTAACTGGCAGCAATCATTACCTGAAACCAATGACCTGCAAACACATGCAGCCGAAATAAAGATAGACGCTTTGCCTGCAGGCGACTATCTTTTAATAGCCAGTACCTCAAGAAATTTTGATGACAAGAATTCTATCCTCGGGGCAAGGCTGTTTTATGTTTCTTCAATAAGCTATATCAATAACGAGAACAGTTATTTTGTTTTAAACCGGGATAACGGACAGCCGCTGGCAAATGCCGCTGTTCAGCTATGGGAAAGAAAATATGACTACAAAACTTCGAAGTACACAAAAGAAAAATTAGCCGCTTACAAAACAGATGTAAATGGTTTCTTCGAAACCCAGAAAATAAAAAAAGATGGTTACAGCTATAATTACCTGTTGGAAATAACCTACAACAAAGATCACTTGTTTATGAACGATCAGTTATATGGTTATTACTATGAACGAAATTCAGGAGAAAGTAAAATTACAACTACCACTACTTTTTTATTTACAGATCGAGGTATCTACCGGCCGGGACAGACTGTTTACTTTAAAGGTATTTCAGTTAGTAAAGATTCACACGAAGGAAAACCAAAGATCCGAACCAGCTATGAAAATACCATTTACCTGAAAGATGCGAATGATGAAGATGTGGATTCAATAAAAGTAAAAACAAATGAATTTGGCTCATTCTCTGGTAAGTTTCAATTACCCCAAGGTTTGTTAAATGGTGGTTTCAGTCTGCAAATGAAAAACGATGAAGGAAGCGCAAACTTCAAGGTAGAAGAATATAAACGACCGAAGTTTTATGTAGATTATGAAAAGATAAAAGGCACATTCAAAGTAAACGATTCAATAAAAATTATCGGTAATGCAAAAGCTTATGCAGGCAATACTATTGATAATGCCACAGTGAAATACCGTGTAGTGCGTGAGCCAAGATTTATTTATCCCTGGTTATATAGAAAATGGTGGCTACCACCTTCTTCGCCGATGGAAATAGCACATGGCGAAATAAAAACCGATAAAGACGGAAGGTTTGATATAACCTTTAAAGCCATTCCTGATTTATCTATTGATAAAAAACTGGAACCAGTATTCGATTATAAAATTTATGCTGACGTAACTGATATAAATGGTGAAACACGCAGTGGTGAAACATCCATGTCCGTAAGTTATAAATCGCTTGTACTGGTAGTGAATACACCTGCGTCCCTTCCTGCTGATAGTTTGAAAAGCCTTTCCATTCGCACTGAAAATATAAGCGGAGAATTTGAACCCTCAACTGTTAGTGTAACTATTACAGAACTGAAAGAAGAAAAAAGATTGCTCCGTAACCGGTACTGGAACAGGCCCGACCAATTTGTAATAAATAAGGAGGAATATATCCGCAATTTTCCGAACGATGAATATAATAATGAATCGGAAATGGAAAGTTGGGAGAAATTGGAGAAAGTTTTTTCTAAAACAGATTCAGTGAAGGAGAGTTCGCAGTTTAAAGTTGGCAATACTCAATTGAAACCAGGGTTTTATTTAATTGAAGTATTGACAAAAGATAAGGATGGTAATGAAGTGAAAGATGAAAAATATATTGAACTGTATGATGGAAAAAATAAGCAATTGCTGAAACCAGGTTATTTATGGACAGAAGGCGGCAAACCAATAGAGCCGGGAGAGAAAACAACAATAAAACTAGGTACATCGGCAGATAATGTATTTGTAATAAAAGAAACGAGTAAACAATCTTTAGCCAGCACTGATGACTTACGCATCACGACTTACGACTACCTTAAAATAAATAACGAAAAAAAGACTTTTGATTTCACCGCAACTGAAGCCGACCGTGGCGGTTATGGCGTGAATTATTTCTTTGTAAAAAATAACCGTTTTTATTCGAGTTCACACTTAATAAGTGTACCCTGGACAAACAAGGAATTGAAAATTGAATATGCTACGTTTCGCGATAAAACATTGCCCGGCAGCGAAGAAAAATGGAAAATAAAAATTACAGGGTATAAGAATGAAAAGATAGCTGCTGAAATGCTGGCGTCGATGTACGACGCGTCATTAGACCAGTTTTATCCTTTTCAATGGTATAACCCGTCCATCTGGCCTTATTTCTATGATAATACCAGGTGGAATGGGATGCAAAGCTTTGTGCAAGCAGAATCTGTTCAAAAATGGAATAATTATGGTGAGGAGAAATATTTTGAAAAAGAATATGATAGATTGTTAGGCAATCAATATAATAATGGCTACTATAATAAAAGAATAGTCTTAAGAGGGGCTATGTCCGTAGCTTCTCCTATGATGAGCGACGATAAAATGGTACAAGCAGAAGGAATGGTTACAGATTCAGCTGCAGTAGGACGATTAGAAGGGAAGGCCTCTGGAGTAACAATTACTGCAAATAAAATAGCGATTGAGAACAAGAAAACAACGAGAGAAAACCCAGCAACTAATGACGACAACATCCAAATCCGAAAAAACTTCAACGAAACAGCTTTCTTCTTTCCTGATTTAAGAACAGACACTACTGGTGCAATTGAATTTTCGTTTACAATGCCGGAAGCATTAACCAAATGGAAATTTCAAGCACTGGCTCATACAAAAGGTTTAGCATTCGGTTTATCTACAAAAGAAATTGTAACGCAAAAGCAATTGATGGTGCAACCGAATACGCCACGTTTCCTGTGCGAGGGTGACAAATTGGAATTAAGCGCCAAAATTGTAAACCTGACAGATAAAGAAGTAACTGGGCAGGCGGAATTGCAATTATTCGATGCGGCTACAAACCAACCGGTTGACGGCTGGTTTCAGAATATGTTTCCCAACCAGTACTTCACCGTTGCGGCAGGACAAAGTGAAGCAGTAACATTCCCGATACAGGTTCCTGCTCAATTTAATAAAGCGCTTACATGGAGGATAGTGGCGAAAGCAAAAGACTTATCTGACGGAGAAGAAGCTTCATTACCTGTATTGACGAACCGCATGCTGGTAACTGAATCGTTGCCGCTGAATATGCGCGGCAGCGGAACAAAGGATTTCAAATTTGAAAAGCTATTACATGCCGGTGAAAGTGAAACACTACAGAACCAGTCGTTGACAATTGAATACACATCTAACCCGGCATGGTATGCGGTACAGGCTTTGCCTTATTTGATGGAATATCCTTACGAATGTGCGGAGCAAACATGGAACCGGTATTACGCCAACTCGCTGGCTACTATGATTGCGAATTCTTCGCCCCGCATCAAGGAGATATTTAAAAAATGGAAAACAACTGACACCGCCGCATTGCTCAGCCATCTTCAAAAAAATGAAGAATTAAAATCAGTTTTGTTGCAGGAAACACCCTGGGTATTGGCTGCAAAAACAGAAGAACAGCAAAAGAGGAATATCGCTTTGCTGTTTGATATGGTCCGTATGAGTAATGAACTGAACAGCAACTATGAAAAGCTGAAGCAGATGCAAAGTGAAAA
>JAFDYH010000268.1:6835-11350 GCA_018267535.1 Bacteroidota bacterium | reverse complement strand
GATTAGCAACAAACTATTTTTTAATTTATCGGCTTTGCCTGTTCAGAAATAGTACCAAAAAATGATTCCAATTGACTGAACATATCTTTGAAAAAGGGTATCACAACTGCAAAGCCATCAATTGCTTTTGGCCCCCACGGCTGTATAAAGCCCCATGTTTTTGATCCACTGATTGTTTCGGGCTTTAAAAAATTCATTTGCCGAGCATAAAACAAAATGACACTGAAAATAGTAATGTACAATATTGCATAAACAATTATACCTCCTATTCTGTTCACCCAACCAAGTAATACCATTTCTACCGCTTTTTGTAAAAGAGCTGCAGCCCACCTCACTGCTATTGCAACCAAAATAAAAACAAGAATAAACGAAACTACCGGCAACCATTTATCCGAAATATTTACAGCTTTGCCTATATAACCCGCTACAACAGCCGATAATTTCATAGCGGCCGCCAATCCAATAATAAATGCAAGCAAAGAAAAAATGGCTACTATTAATCCCTTCTGGTATCCTTTTATTACCGCAATTACCATCAGTATTGAAAAAATAACATCAATGGTCATACGGTAATAGCTAATTCTATTTTGCTAATAATTCTTTTACGGCCGCCGAAATTGCTTTGCCGTCCGTCTTGCCTGCCAGTTTCTTTGTAGCTATGCCCATTATCTTACCCATATCAGCTGGCGAGGAAGCTCCTATCTCTGCAATGATTGACTGTAATTCCTTTTTCAATTCATCAGCCGATAATTGTTTGGGTAAAAATTTTTCAATCACATCTATCTCTTCCTGCTCTTTCTGCGCCAGGTCGGTACGGTTCTGCTGCTGAAATATTTCCAGTGAATCTTTTCTTTGTTTTACTAGCTTTTGTAACAGCTTTATTTCATCGTCTTCTTTTAATTCACCTCCCGATCCCTCAGCTGTTTTTGCAAGAATGATGGCTGCTTTTACAGCACGCAGGCTACGCATTGTTTTTTCATCTTTCGCCAGCATAGCCGTTTTTAATTCTGCCATAATTTTTTGTTCGAGACCCATAGCAAAAACTATTTCTTTGATAAAAATTAAACTTTATTTTCTTTTAATTGCTTTTCCTGGAACTTGTGATAAAAGTCCTGGGCAAACTTTTTCATGTCCTCTACCAATTCTGTATGGCGTGTGGCCCTTTCATAGGTATCTGCCATAGTCATCATTGTCTGGTAAAAGAAATCGGCCATTTCATCCACCATCATTTCTTTGGTCCACAAATCAATACGCAAAGCTGCTTTTTCTGCACTATCCCAGAATGAAATCATCATTGCTTTCGCAGCTTGTGGTGTTTCTGCTCCTGAATCAGAGGCGCGCCACTGAATGGAGTCAACCATACGTGTATCATCCAGGGCTACATCTATATTAATTGTCGATTTGTTCATTATAACAAGTTGAAAGCAGGCAAAGGTAGGCCATTCAATCTAAAGAATTTTACAAAACAGCCTTTTGCATGGCTTTGTAAAATTCGCTGACTGCATCTTGTTGCTTAAGAAGGTTGATAACTGATTTTCCTTTTTCAATCAATTCATTTCTGAGCCGCTCATCCTTATAAATACGCATCATGTTATCGGCTATATCCTGTGGGTTTTCTGCATCTGCATATAAACCGGCATTTCCGGTTATTTCTTTTAGTTCAGGTGTTAATGAGGTTATTACCGGGATTTCATATTGCATGGCTTGTATTACCGGTGTTAAAAGATCATTGATAAGAACAGGGTATACCAATGAATAAGCCGATGCAAATAAAGTATTAATTTCTTCTTCTTTCAGGTTGTTTTTTAAAATGACATCTGCTTTATACTTGTATGTTTCTAACAATTTCAGGTACTCATTATGTTTATCCGCATTGTTTCCGCAAATAGCTAATTTAAAGCTGCTTTGTTGACGCTTCTTGAATAGTGAAAAAGCCTTCAGGAGATTTAGAATGTTGCCGACAGCATTCAGGGGGCCGCTATATAAAAAGAATTCTTTTCCTCCTGTATGCTTCGCCTTCGTTTGTTCTTTTAGAACATCTGTAGCTGCAATTTTATCCTCAGGCAGTATAAAAGGAACAATAACGGTTTTACCCCCTGCCTGTTTGAAAGAGGTTATTATTTTGTTTTTTTCTGATTGGGTAAAAGTGATGATGCTTCTAGCCTTCTTAACAGAAAGAACTTGTCTTTTTCTCAAAAAACTTAATTGTGGTTTGCTGAACAGAGTTGGTATATCCAGCAACGATGTACCGGAAAGCACCAACAATTGCGGCACTTTTGTATTTAAAGAACAAACCGGGCCGGGGGAAAGAAACAGATCCACTTTATACTTTCTTAATAAGGCAGGTATTCTTACATCGTACCAATACTTCCATATCAAAGGACTTCCTCTTCTCTTTTTTGTTTTTATAAGTTCAATATTATCGCCTTTATCCAGCTGATCAGCATCATGGGACCTGCAAACAAAAAAGAAATTGCTTTCGCTTTGAAGGGAGGCAACATAATAGATTGTTTTATATAAAGCAGATATATATTCAAATGAATAAATATCCGGCAACAATGCAGCATTTACGAGTATACGCATACAATGCAAATGTAGAGGTTGTGTATATTTTTCTGCGTTGTTGTTGATATACGATATAAACTACTATTATCAAAAACCGTAAAATTCTATTTCGGTCAGTGAATTGCCTTGTTCAATTTTCAATCAGGAAGATATTTTCAGCATCAGGATTTTATAGGCAATTAAACAGGAAAGAATGCTATGAATATTCGTTTTATACTGCTTTGTAAATGCAGTGTATTTACACTTGTTTGTAAACGTTAGTAAGGATACTTTTATTGTGTCAATTACTCTTTCATTTACCAAAACTGCGCCTATGAAACCTCTTTACATTTGTGTTGCCATCCTTTCATATATAATAGCCGCCTTTTTTTTATTAATTTCTTACCGGTGTGCTGCGCAATGCCCCCACGGTTATGTGCCTTCCGGTGTTGCATTTGATACTACAATTAATTTTAGCAGTGGTCGTGTCTTTGCAGAGCTTAAATTTCCAAAGTTTGATCCGCAGGTAGGTATGGTCACCTGCGCCCGGTTAACTATGGAGATGTCGGCTACAATGGAAAACCTGAGTTTTGAAAACCGCGATTTTGGAATATCGAATACAGCTACTGCTGATTTTACAAGAAAGGATACATTATCAGGACCCGGGCTAAGTTCACCTTTATTGAACAGCGAAAGCCACACCTATGGCCCCTATACATTAGGCCCGAGAGATTTGGTTAACAATTCAGGACCTGATTATGTTCAGGTAGGGCCTGAGTCAATATTTACGAAATCGGTTTCTACGATTATTACAAATGCAGCAGATCTTGCAGTGTTTTATGGTCCGGTTGGTGATTCCTTAGTATATAATTATAGTGTTGACAGTAAAACCCAAACAAGTGTTACAGGGAACTGGTTCGGTGGTGCCGAAACATCAGGATCGGTTACCTACAGGTTAGAGTATTGCTATTGCCCGGTTGAAATTTTGCCCGTTAATGCTTATGACTTCAAAGTAAAAAAAATAAGTAAGGATAAGGCTGAGCTATCTTGGAACGGTGCCATTGATCCATCTGTATACTATTATGAAGTCGAGTACAGTACTGATGGCCGTAATTTTACCGGCGCAGGAATCGTTGAAAAGCAAACGACCGGTAGTGCTTCTATCACCTATAATTACCTGTTCACAAAAAATGATTTTAACGAAACTTATTATTTCCGAATAAAGCAGAGATTTCCCAATGGAAAAGCCTTGTTAACAGATACAAAGTCAATACATTTTGACGAATTAGATATAACCGGATTTTCTTTGTTCCCAAACCCCTCCAATGGCATTATTGGTATCAAATTTGATAAGAATATATCCGGAAAAATATTGGTAGTAATTACCAATTCTCAAGGACAGATAGTATTTAATAGACAAATTGAAATTTCGGATAATAACTATAGGCAAGTAACCGTGCTGCAAAGAGGGATGTACTGGGTTAAAGTGACGGATGTAGCAGGTCAACAGTCTTATGTTAACCAACTTTTCATNNTTGGTTCGGGGCCCCTTATTTTTTTACTTCGTTTTTGTTTTCAGATTTTCTTTCTATCAATACTTCTCAACTGATTTAGTAAGATGATCATGTACAAATGGCATCAAATCAGTTAATGGTTATTCGGTTTATCGCTTAAACCAGCCGTTATTTGCTATAGGCTTTAAATATTCGGATACACCGATTATTTGATTATTTTTGTTTTCTATAAATTTATTCTTTTGGAAGATAACATGGAGTATAATACGACGAGAAACTATCTCGTAATGCGTGAATACGGTCGTCATATTCAGAAAATGATAGAACATTTGCTCAGTATTGAAGATCCTGAAAGGCGCCAGCGAAATGCATATGCGGTAATTGAATTGATGGGGTTTTTGAACCCTCATTTAAAGAATGTAGAGGATTTCCGTCACAAACTTTGGGACCATCTTTT
>JAFDYH010000268.1:0-6763 GCA_018267535.1 Bacteroidota bacterium | reverse complement strand
CCCAAGCGCTATCCTAAATTTTCGCACCTGGGTAAAAACCTGGAATTGGTAATGAACAAAGCATTGAAAGAAGAAGATACCGACAAGCGTCTTGGTTTTGCCAATGCTGTTGCTTACTACATGAAGCTGGCTTATAACAACTGGCATAAGGAGCAGGTACATGATGATGCCATACAAAGCGAACTGACCAACTTAACAGATGGCCAGTTAACATTTACGAATACCCCTTATGTAAAAGCATTCAGGCCACAACAGGAAAACCAAAGAGGCGGCTATGGTAAACAAAGAGGAAAGTTTCAGCAGCGTGGCGGTGGCCATCGCAATGACCGTAACGACAGGAATGACCGTGGCGGTGGAAAATTCAAAAAGAAAAGATATTAAATAAGTAATCCGTTATATAGCTTAAAAGTTGACAGGTTTATACTTGTCAACTTTTTTGTTTTTACATTGCGGCAGATTTAAGTTTATCCATTCACTAACTCAGGAAATACATGAATTCTTTCGAAGTAACAGGAGGTAAAAAACTTTCCGGCAATATTATTCCACAAGGCGCCAAGAATGAAGCATTGCAGATTATAAGCGCAGTACTATTAACACCCGAAAAAGTAACGATTACTAATATCCCGGATATATTGGATGTAAACCTGTTGATAGAGTTGCTGGGAGAAATGAATGTAAAAATCGAAAGGCCGCAACGTGATACCTGTATATTCCAGGCAGATAATGTAGATATTGATTACCTGCATAGCGAAGCATTTAGAAAAAAAAGCGGAAAGCTGCGGGGCTCTGTTATGTTTGCGGGCCCCATGCTGGCCCGTTTCAGAAAAGCATTTATACCCAAGCCCGGTGGCGATAAAATTGGCAGGAGAAGATTAGATACACATATAATAGGGTTTGAAAAACTGGGGGCTTCATTTATTTATCATGAAGAAGATGGCTTCTTTCACCTGGAAGCACCGAACCTTAAAGGAACTTATTTATTATTAGATGAGCCTTCTGTTACCGGTACAGCTAATATTGTTATGGCTGCTGTAATGGCGAAAGGAACCACAACTATTTATAATGCCGCCTGCGAACCTTATATTCAACAGCTGTGTAAAATGCTGAACAGGATGGGAGCAAAAATCAGCGGTATCAGCAGCAATCAATTAACTATTGAGGGAGTTAATTATCTCGGAGGAACTGAACACCGGATGCTTCCTGATATGATTGAAATCGGTTCATTTATCGGTCTCGCTGCGATGACACAGGGTGACATAACAATTAAAGGCGCGGGCATAGAACACCTGGGAATTATACCGGAGAAGTTTAAACAGTTGGGTATTCAAATGGATTTTACGGGAGACGATATTCATATACCGGCACAGGATATTTATGAAATACAAACCTTTCTCGATGGTTCAGTACTTACTATTTATGATCATCCATGGCCTGGGTTTACACCCGATCTTTTAAGTATTGTATTGGTCGTTGCTACACAGGCCAGAGGAAGTGTATTGATTCATCAGAAAATGTTTGNNGGGCGCAAGAATTGTACTATGCGACCCACACCGCGCTGTAGTTATTGGTTTGGAGAGAGAGCAGGCATTAAGAGGAATAACAATGAGCAGCCCAGATATACGGGCGGGGGTATCATTATTAATAGCAGCATTAAGCGCAGAAGGAAAAAGCGTTATCCAGAATATAGAGCAGATAGACAGGGGTTATCAGAATATAGACGGGCGATTAAAAAATATAGGAGCGGAAATAAAAAGAATATAAAATGAAGGACAATATTTTTTCAGAGAATATTATTCTTGAAGATGAGAGGGTATCGTTGAGGCCATTGGCAGAAAGTGATTATGAGTTGTTGCTGCCGTTTGCAATGAATGAACCCGAACTATGGACGTATTCCATGGTAAGCCCTGCAGGGGCAGAAGGCATGAAGAACTACATTGAAAGTGCATTAAAAAATAAAAGAGATGGTACAGAATATCCTTTTATTGTTTTTGATAAAAAACAAAATACATATGCCGGCAGTACGCGATTTTATGATATACAGCAATCCTTTCTTACCACTCAATTAGGCTATACATGGTACGGTAAGGAATTTCAACGAACAGGCCTTAACCGCCATTGTAAATTTCTATTACTGCAGTTCGCATTTGAGCGATGGGGCCTGGAGCGGGTAGAGTTTCGGGCTGATGCAAATAACAGCCGATCGGTAGAGGCAATGAAAGGTATAGGCTGTACTGTTGAAGGTATTTTGCGCAATCATATGCCCACCTATACTGGTGCCCGCAGAAGTAGCATTGTGCTCAGTATTTTAAAAAGCGAATGGTTGGATCATGTTAAAGCTGATCTGCAGAAAAAGATTTATTCCTGATCTTTTTTGTATCAATTAGTTAGGATAGATAAAATTTGTTTGTTCTTCTTTTGTCTTTACTGGCCTTACTTCTATACTTGCAGAAGGGACATATTCAAACTCCGGGTTTTCTTTTGCAATAGAAATAGCTTCTTCTATCGTATCTGCCAATACATGGTAATAACCGACCTGTATTTCTTTGCTGGCATCAACAGTGATTTTATTCCAGTCGGTCCCGTTCCTTGTTATTATAAAACCTTCCCGGATTATTGGTTGCGCCGCTATCAATTGTCCTTTTGCTTTTAGTTGCCCGATATACACTTCACATTTTTTTATAAAAGCCAGGTGTTCTTCCGGCGAAAGTGCTGCTTTCTTATCTCCTGTATTTCTTATGTAAAGCATAAACTCTTTTCTCATGCCACATAATTTAATTTGAATAGAAAGTTACTGCAATGCATTACCAATTTCCAAGATTCTTTATGAAGGGTTCGTTCACTTTATATTTTTTCACTTTCTTTGCCTATGTCATCCACTGAAAATAAGTTGATCATTATCACGGCCCCTTCCGGTGCGGGAAAAACATCGATTACAAGGCATCTTCTCAAAACATTTCCTCAACAGCTTATTTTTTCTGTATCTGCGGCAACGCGGCAGGCCAGGGCGAATGAAAAAAATGGCGTGGATTATTATTTTATGTCGCAGGAAGAATTCAAGCATAAAATTCAAAACAATGAATTTGCAGAATGGGAAATGGTATATGAAGGGAAATACTATGGTACGCTGAAAAGTGAATTGCAAAAAAGTTGGAAAGAAAACAAAGTACCATTGCTGGATATTGATGTGAAAGGCGCTATTCATGTTCAGCAGCAATACCCCGGTAGTAGTTTGTCTTTATTTGTGGAACCGCCCTCTATTGATGAATTGAAAAAGAGATTACAGTCCCGCGGCACAGAAAGCGCTGAAAGCCTGCAGGCAAGGGTCAATAAAGCTTCTTATGAGTTGTCATTCAAGGACCATTTCGATAAATGTATCCTGAATGATACTTTAGAAAGGGCCTGTCGTGAAGCAGAAGAAATTGTAAGGCATTTTCTTCAATAAAATAATCAACCCTGTATTTTTCTCCCTCTGAACAGTGATTTATCTTTACTGTCTCATGATAGATTTGAAGACGACGATATGGTTTATACTTACCCTTTTACTGATGGGTTTTTTTGCAGGTATAGAGATGGCTTTTTATGGCGCCAATCGCCTGGCTATTGAATTAAAAAAGAAACAGGGAGGAACTACAGGCCAATTACTGGGTCAATTCATAGACTCGCCAGTAAGGTTTTTAGGCACCACGCTTATTGGCTTCAATCTCTTTCTTGTTTTTTTCAGTTTACAAATCAGCGATGTGATGCGCCCTCTTTGGGACTTCTGGCACATGGAGTCGAATGTTGTCAGGCTGATCGTTGAAATAGTCATTTCCACATTCATCGTGTTGGTGTTTGCAGAACTGATACCTCGTGCTATCTTCCGGGCCCGCAGCAATGCTTTGCTCAGTGGTTTTTCCCGCATTATCGATTTTTTTTACCAGATGTTTCATCCACTTGCTTCTGCCCTCATTAAATTATCGGAATGGGTGTTGAAATATGTTTTTAATATCCGTGTAGATGAACAAAAGGAGGTATTGGGCCGCAGCGACCTGGAAAATCTTTTTCAGCAATCAAAAGATGATCATGATGAAAACCATGACCTGAATACTGAATTGTTTGAAAATGCTTTGGAACTTCCCAAAATAAAAATCAGGCAATCGCTTGTACCAAGAAAAGAAATTGTAGGTGTTGATGTAAAATCTTCTGTTGCGGACTTGAAAAATAAATTTATTGAAACAAAACTCAGCCGCTTATTGGTATTTGACAATAATATCGATCATATATTGGGTTATGTACATCAGCTCGATTTATTCAAAAACCCCGCTTCTGTTGAGTCCGTTTTATTACCGATTCCTGCAGTGCCGGAAAGTATGAGTGTTACGGACCTGATTAATAAGTTTACGAAAGAAAGAAAAAGTATTGCCTGGGTAGTGGATGAGTTTGGAGGTACGGCCGGTATTATTACAATGGAAGATTTGCTGGAAGAGATATTCGGCGAAATACAGGATGAGTATGACACCGAAGAGTTCGTGGAAAAACAATTATCAGAGAATGAATATATCTTTTCCGGAAGGCTGGAAGTAGACTACCTGAACGAGAAATATCATTTTGAATTTCCGGTTACGGAGTCGGAAACGCTCTCGGGCTATATTATTAACTTTCATGAAACGATACCAAGACAAAAGGAAAGAATTATTATCGATGATTATGAATTCGATGTACTGAGTGTAACCGATACGAGGATTGAAATGGTAAAATTAAAAGTACTCAAATAGTTCAAGGCTTCTTCAAAACCTCCCGACGGTTTACTGTATTAAAGAGACATTGGTGACTACATCCGGCTTTCCTATCCCTGAAATAATGCTTTTATCCATATCCATTGTCTTTCCTCAAACCTTTGCCTTATATTTATTTTTACTTAAAAAAATCATATGCGGAAAAATGTCCTGTTTCTTTTATGTGTGGTAATGATGGCGGGCGCAGTGGAAGCACAAACTAAAAAAGCATCCATTTCCTTTGCCCCGGTGCCAGATACGATAAAAACTAAAAAAACGCTTAGCATCAGCGATAAGATAAAAAGCAGCCGGAAGATCGACGGATTGTTTACCCTTTACCAGGATACAGCAAGCGGTAACCTGCAGTTGTATGTAAAAAAAGATCAATTGGATAAGGAATTTCTTTACCAGAGTTTTTCACTGAATGGCCCGGTTTCTCTTTTTCTGAACCAAAGCATGCACCGGCTTACTTTTCTTTTCAAAATCTCAAAAACATTCGATAAGCTCGAGTTTAGCAGGATAAATACATCCTACTATTATGATCCGGAAAGCCCGATGAGCCGGACGAAGAATGCAGATAAACCAGAAGCGATTTTTTATTCAGATAAAGTAAGTGCAGAAGATTCGACAGGATATCTCGTTGCCGTTGACCAGTTATTTATCAGCGAAAAAATGGATCCCGTTAAGCCGGTAACAGTCCCGAGTTTTTTTACACCACTTACATTTAACCTGGGTAGTTTAAATACCAGCAAGTCTAAATATTTTCAATTGCGTTCTTTTCCGGGTAATACGGATATACTGGTGGATATGGCTTATGATAACCCGGGCGCAGTTATCAGCGGACCGGATATAACAGATCCGCGTTATGTGCGCATCCGTGTGCAACATTCATTTATCGAAGTGGCTGACAATAATTTCAAGCCAAGAAAAGATGATGCCCGTATCGGGTTCTTTACACAACAGACAACCGACCAGACAAGTATGAGTCCTGTTCCCTACAAAGACAAAATCAACCGATGGTTTTTACAAAAAAAAGATCCTAATGCTGCTCTTAGCGAGCCTACAGAGCCAATTGTATTCTGGATAGAGAATACAACGCCGCCCGAATACAGGCAGACGATTATGGAAGCAGGCTTGAAATGGAATGAAGCATTTGAAAAAGCAGGATTTAAAAACGCTATCCAAATGAAGATTATGCCAGATACAGCTACCTGGGATCCTTCTGATATTCATTATAACGTGATCCGTTGGGTAGCTTCGGCACAGCCTGCATACGGTGCCATCGGACCAAGTTTTGTTAACCCGAAGACTGGGCAGATACTGGGTGCAGATATTACTATTGAATGGGCCTCTGCTTCGTTCACACCAATCATTGACGAGTTATATAACGGTAACACAGCTTTGAAATTTCCTTTTACGGGTACTGAAGCAACAGGAACAAACTACAGTACCTGTAGCCTTGGTGCAGAGTTGAAGGCCCAGTTTGTTTCAGGTCTTACAGCATTGGAAACTGCTAATGCAGGCCCGGAAGAAATAAAGGAAATGCACAAACAGTTTCTTACTTACCTCATTATGCATGAAATGGGACATACCCTCGGCCTGAACCATAATATGAAATCAAGCCAGATGCTTTCGCCTGCAGAAATAAACAATAAGGAAATAACCCGCAAAATAGGATTGATTGGCTCGGTGATGGATTACCCCGCTGTAAATATTGCGTCGGATAAAAGCAAGCAGGGCGATTATTATACCACTAAAGCAGGCCCCTATGATTTATGGGCGATAGAATACGGATACACCCCTTTTGGTGAGGCAGAAGAAGAAGCAGGATTGAAAAAAATTCTTTCCCGCAGCAATGATCCTAAGCTTGCCTTCGGCAATGATGGCGATGACATGCGTGCACCCGGTAAAGGAATGGACCCGCGGGTAAATGTATTTGACCTGACCAATGATGCAGTTTCGTATGCGGAAGACCGTTTGAAACTGATTAATGGATTGATGGGTAAATT
>JAFDYH010000267.1:11253-22321 GCA_018267535.1 Bacteroidota bacterium | reverse complement strand
GGCGATGTTATGGGTGAGGGTAAGATATCTTGCGCCCCGTTTATAGAATAAGTCGAGTTTGCCAAGATCATCTTCAATCATGTGACCGCCTTCCACACCAAACATGGCTGCGATTTTATGCAGCTTTACGATTTTTCGTATATCCGCGGTACTGAAGGCTTTTACAATTTTTCCGGGATTACGGGCAGCAACGGCATCCAATGTATCCATCTCCCTGTTGGCATAGGCGAAGGGGTTTTTAGCGTCGCCGTCGCAATACACGGAAAATATTTCTACATCCAATCCTCCTTTCTTCCAACGGGCAAGGTCGCTATGCGTTTTGCCGGTTAGGTTTTGGTCGAATGAAATTCCACGATCAACAGCTTTCATCAAAATGTCGTTATGTGTATCGACAACAATGGCTTTATCATGTATTTTCCGGTAAGATTGTGCATGAGCACCAATAACAAAACCCAATGTGGCTATCAGTAATTTTGATTTCATATTAGTATAGAATCTGTAGTTGTTTTAAAATTAATCCGGATGGCGCCTTTCATCAGTTTACCATTCCTTCCTGTAAAATTGGTTAAGCTCATAACAGGTTTTTGTCTTTTCGTTGAATGAATTGTTATCTCCATAATATTTCCCAAACGCATCTGGGTCAACGGGGTGAGCGTTTACGTGAGTGGCTTTAAGCATACAGGCGGTATTGATTTTAGAAAGGGCTGCCCTGATTTGTGCCATAAGTTATTTAATTTCTGTCAGAATAATAGTAACAGTTGAAGCGCCTGTATTTTCAACATAATGCCTGCCTGCATAATCCATCCAGGAGGCCGTTCCGGCCTTTTCATCGGCAAGGATCGAGTCGCCGTTTTCAAAGTGTACAGTTAACTGACCGCCGGTTACAACATAGGAGGATTTTGGCGGATGTGTATGCCAGTTGTCTTTCCTGCCGGGCTTCAGGCTGTATTCAATTACACGCACCTGTTCATTTTCGAATAAGATTTTAAAAATACCGGGCGATGCTTTTACCGCATCAATATTAGGTTGGGTAGCTGCTGAATTTTTACACGAAATATTAATTTCCAAAACAATCAAGGTAAAGAGCAGGGAAATAAAATGGTTCATTGCGGGCTTTTTATTTTTTGCTTCATCCTAAGTGGTATATAATAATAATTAACACAATTGACTTTACTGGTTCATCCACGGGCTGATTTAATATTGATTACTTCTTTATCCGTAAAAATTGAGCAGCATTATTAAAAAATATGTCTTCTTTGTCTTGTTTGGTTAAAAAAGTGAGACTGTTGAGAAAACGAATGGATTTTTCTATTGCATAAGGCCATATCATCTGGTCGGAGCCAAACATAACCCTGTTGAGATAACCGGCTTCTTTAGCGTTCCGTAAAAAATCTTTGATGGTTCTCTGTGTATTTGGTTCTACCCAAAGCATTACAGCAATATCTGTGTATAGTTGCGGGTAGTAAGCCATCAGGCGTAGCGCATGTTCATGCCATTCTTCCGCACCTGCATGCATCAGGTAAATTCTGAGTTTTGGATATTTTACCAAAACATCTTCTATCAGATAAGGATCGCCGAGTTTCAATCTTGCTTTTGGCGACCAGGAATAAGTACCCCCCGGATCGCCACCTCCTGTGTGCACTGCAACTGGAATATCATATTTTTCACAAACACGCAAATAGGGTTGCCAACAGGAGTCGCTCAGTGTAGTACCGCCATAGTAAGGAGCTATTTCTCCAAACACTTCAATCTTTTTTTCCTTAATCATTTGCTCCAACTTCGCACTATCCATTCCATGATCCGTAGAAGCGAACATCAAAATTCCCTTTATGACCCGATGACTGCTATCTTTTGCTACCCAGTTTTCCACACTTTCCGGGTTACCACTTACCATGGCTTTAACGACATTCCATTTTTTAAGTACAGCAAATGTTGCAGCCCTGTGCTCTTCCGCGTTTTTAGAGCCTTTGTTACCATAATAATCGCTGGCCGGTTCCCGTTCACCAAAATCCTTGTCTGTATAGGAGTGAACATGCATGTCAATAATTTTTGTTTGTGAATGCGCCAGCAAAAATGCAAACGGGATGAAAGAAAGAAGAAGGATGTTTTTTTTCATATGCTTGTTTCGGATAGTTAGTAGCTCAGTTCCGGTAAATAATAAAAGGCAGCGTTTCTACTTTGAAATATGCGCTTCCATGTCAATCTCTATCAATTGACCAACCAGCGCCAATTCTTTAACCCCCAGCCAGGTTCCTGCAGGGAATTGCTTTTTATAAATACTGTTACGATAGCCCGATACTTTGATAAAACCCTGCATGTCTGTCGTGAAAATATTTTCTACTACTACATCGTCGAAAGTACAGCCATAATGCCGGAGTATTTTTTCAAGATCACTATAACAGTTTTTCATTTGTTGTTCCATGTTACCCGCTGCTGTCAGGTTGCCTGCGCTGTCCATGCTTACCGCTCCGGATATTTTTATATCATTACCGATTTTAACTGCATGGGTATAGCCATACGCTTTTTCTACTTCCGGCCTGAAAAGGAAATATTCAGGGGCCTCTTTCGGCATAATTGTAGTTGCTGCAGGGGTATCTTTTTCAGCTTTAGGTTCATTATTGCAAGCTATCCATAAAAGGGAGCAGGCGAGAAAAAAAGGTAGTAATAGCGGCTGTTTCATTTTGTGATGCGGTTTAGTTTTGTTTATTTAAAGATTACTTCGAAAGTTAAGTTTGCATAGCCTGAACAACCTTGTACAAATGCGACAAAACGATTTATGTTAGTAGGTGAAAATAAACTGTACTACTGCAAAAGGTAACTGATGAGTTCCCTATCCATATTTACTAACTCACTGGGTTTTGCTTTCAGGTATTTTGTAAAATACCGGGTAAGATGGGATTGATCATAATAACCATTTTGCTCGCATAGCTTTGCCCAGGTCAACCCCGGGTTTTCACTGATATAATTCAGTAAACATTTGAACTGGAAAATTTTTACATAATCTTTCGGGCTCAGCCCAATATAAATTTTAAAATGTCTTTCCAGGCTTCTTGGTGTAATAAAACAATTACGTTCAATATCCTTTATTGTAACATTCCCTTTTTTTTCGTGAATATAATCCAGGGCCTGTTTCACTTTCGGTGCAATTTCAAATACGGGCTGTTGTGCCAGCAAAAATTCATTCATGGCATCGATAATGCCTTTATGATCCGGGGCAGATTGCAGGATTTTGATTAAGTCATTTGCTTCATCAGTACCCAACAACTCACTAAGAGGTATAGACGTATTTGTGAGCTGCGACATATCGATGCCAAATAGTTGGTGCAGGCCACAGGGATGTATAAATACCAATAATACTTTTACCTTACCTGTAATATCACCCACCATCGGCGCTGTTACCTGGCCTGTAGCACAGTATCGGCCTTTCAGAAAAGGTTGATCATTCAGGATGGCATTCATTTTTCCCTCAAAACAAAAAATAAAACCGCAGAGCCCTAATGGCGGAGAAACATAAGGCTCTGAAAAGCCTTCTTCGATATCCCATATCCCATAAAAAGCGACATACGGTGCGAGGGAGGGCGGTGGTAAAAAATGAGCGGGTTGCATTTATTGAGTGGTACGCTTTAGGTCTTAATAATGTTTATTAATTCAGTAACGATTAGCCTCGTTATATTAAGTGAACAGCTTTTTATTTTTTATCTATTGATAATAGGGCTTGTAAAAGCACATTCGCCCCATTTGCCATATCAGCCGGCTTAGTAAATTCCTTTGGTGAATGACTGATGCCATTTACACTGGGAACAAAAATCATTACAACAGGCGCTATTAATGATATTTCCTGCGCATCATGCCCGGCCCCGCTTTGCATGATTTTATAACTGAAGCCGAGTTTTTTTGCAGACGCTATTACTTGTTCCTGTAATTTTTTATCAGTTAATGCCGGCTTTGATTCATTAGGCTGATGTACAAAGGAAATTTTTGTACCGGAAGCGGCGGCAATACCGGCGGCCCTTTTTTCAATTGCCTGGAATAGTTGCTGAATTTTATCTGCATTCAGGTCTCTTAGTTCAAGCCCCATCACGACTTTTCCGGGAATCACGTTATAAGCGCCGGGCATAGTGGCGATTTTGCCAACCGTTCCTACCTGTCTTCCTTCCACACTGGTTACAACTTCATTTACGGCTACAATAAATTTTGCGGCGGCCAGCAAGGCGTCCTGGCGCATATTCATCGGCGTGGTACCGGCATGATTGGCAAAACCTTCCACGGTTACTTCCCAATGAACAATTCCAACGATTCCTTCCACTACACCGATTTGTATTTTTTCTTTATCGAGAATACCTCCCTGTTCTATATGCAGTTCAAGGAAAGATTGAAGATCACCTTCTTTCAGTGCTGCATACTGAATGCTATCCGGATTGCCACCAATCGCTCTTATACCTTCCGCCATTGTTAGCCCGCTTTGGCTTTTTTGTTTTAAACCATCTGCTGTTAAATGACCGGCCATTGCCATGCTGCCAATAGTGCCCCCTTCTTCATTGGAGAAGATTATCAGTTCAAGGGGGTGCTCTGTCTCAATTTTATTTTCATTGAGCGTTTCAATTATCTCCAAACCGCCAACTGAACCGACATCACCATCATAATTCCCTCCATCAGGTACCATATCCAAATGTGAACCAAAAGCGATGGGTTTTAATGCCGGGTTTTTACCATTCCGCTTACCCATAATATTGCCGGCATAATCGATATGTACCTCCAACCCGGCTTTTTTCATTTGCCCGATAAACCATGTTCTTGCTTCAATATCAGCTTTTGTATAAGCGATACGGTAGCTTTTGCCGCTACTGTCTTTCCCAAATTTTGATAATTCAATGATTCGGTTTTCTATTCTTTGCTCCTCTACTTTTAATGTGGACTGGCAAAATGCAGCTTGCAAATTGAATACTACCAGGAGAAGGATTATTCCCTTGTTTATATAATTTTCCCTTTGCTTGCTCATGAATTATCTTTTGAAAAGACTTTTTACTTCGCTGTCATCACCTGTCATTTGCCAGCGGACTAAGGAAACAGGCATGATACCTGCTGCATAAAACCGGTCAAAAAAATTATAAAGGCTGAAGTCCTTACCCTGCTGTCTTCCTATATCCATTATGATCCGTTCAATAAAATATTTACCGGTTACATAGCAGGTACCATACCCCGGCTGGCGCAAATACAAATGTTGTTCAAAGCCAACAAGGCCTTCATCGCCTACCCAGCCTTTCGGTGTCCATTCTACCTGGAATTTCCTGGCCTGTTCATAATTAATCTTATTAGCCTGTGCATATAAGGAAGCAAGGCCCCGGGCACAACGTTGTGCCAGCATGATCCAAACCAATTCCCTTGCTCTTGGATTATCATCCCACAAACCGGTATGCATAAATGTTTCCTCCATACTGGTCGCTAATCCCTCAGAGCGCTGCATCCATATGTTATAGGGCAGGGGATCACGCCTTAATAAACTATTATGTGGTTCTTCTGTAATTCTTGCAATTTCAAACCAGTGAGTGGAATGTGAATATAAAACGGCAGGCGCCTTGTAACTTACATTCAGAAAGAAATTCCTTTTCTCCGCTGGTACATATTCACCAATATGTTTCCTCAAGGCCGGTTCCATATAATCCTTTACCGGTACTATTTGATTTTGTTTCAGGAAGCCCATCAGCTTTTTAATATCGGATTCACTTCCTTCTTTAAACTCCTGTTCATTGGAGAATGCTTTTAATTCGGGAAGGTTGCGGTTATGCTCTCTCTCAAGTTCCAATGAGGCATATGCTCTTGTCAGCTCGCGGTTTAATAGGGTGACTTCATCTTCCCAGGAAAAAGGGACCATCAATACATTACGCAGATGCCAGGTATAATTTTCTTTGCCAATACCGGAAGAACCATTTTTGGTTGGCAATTGTTCCTGCAGCCATACAATAAACTTCAATGCAGCTTTTTTTGCCTCATCAATTGCCGCTTGTAATTCTTTGTTGTTATTCTTTGTTTTTCCTGAAAGATCGTCAAGAAGTGCCACCTGCACTTTTATGTCTTCTATGCCTGCACTCCATAAATCACGGGCATTGCCGGTGAGGTTGATAGCTGCCTGCTTATATAAAGGCGGGATGATCCTTAATTGGGTTGTTAATGTTTTTGCGTCGCTTTCAGAAAGAGGATAAGAATACTTCCACAAATCAATGGCCGCAACACTTGTCGGCCCTTCATGAGCAGGTACATCACTCTGTTCAGCAAACAATAGGGCATAAAAAGAAGGGTCACGGGACCAGGGTTTTAAAACGCGGCAATTAAAATCCAATGCATTCATTTCCGATAACAGCAGCACATAATCTACTTTTTGTTCCAACGGCCAGCCGGTTGTATCAATTTTTGAATGACGGGACTGGTATTGCTTCAACAGTTGCTGGACAGCCGTTATTGTTTGAGCCCGGTAATCGGGAACTCCATTCGATAAACTCTTTCTTTCGAGCTGCCTTAGCTCTTTGAATAAATTCAAAAGGGTTTCATAGCTACTGTTTGCCTGTTGAGCTATACAGCCTATTGAATACAGGCATAAAAAGACTGCGTAAATATATTTTCTCATGCAAAAGGGTATTAAATAGAAATCAGGTTCCGGTTATAGGGCTGTTTCAACAGGAGCGGAGGAGGTCAATACAGGGACAGCGGTAAAGATTAAAGATAGCCACAATGAACCAATCAGGCAAAAAGCCTTATTAACAACCATACCTGTTTTACTAACTCTTATGGAGAAACGAAATTTTCAACAATCACAGGTAACTTAACCACCATTTTTCCTTGTGTGACTGTTTGTATTGGTCATAGCGTTTGCATAGCGGGTATAATGAAACTACTACTGCTATCCAAACTATGTAAGCTACCGGCAATGAAAATCCATAACCCTTCAGCCCCCTGGTAAACCATATAGGCTCTGTCAGGATCCATATCCTCCAGTCCTGTCCCGGTGTAAACGCGGAAGCGATCATTGCTATTAAATGGATAATATAAATATGCGTGAGATAATAAAACATAGGAACACGGCCATATACGGAAATTACTTTTACAATACCGCCTTTTGATTTTTCTGTGAGTGCAAGAAATATCAGTGCTGATCCGAGAGTGATTAACAGATACAATAGGGAAGGGGGGTATTTATTTACATTGAGAAAAGAAAGAAAAGTAAATAGTGGGCTTTTTTGTTCAGTCCATTTTACAGGGTCTCCATACAGGTTACTATAGCGCAGTAGTATAAATAAAACAATTGCTGATAACCCAAGAGTTAATAAATTCTTTTTTCGTTTTGCAGCATCATACCCCGGCTTATACCATTCTCCCAATAAGTAGCCCAGGGGCATAACGCCCAGCCAGGGAATAAGCGGATAGCCGACTAAAAATATTTCTTTGCCCCAGATGAAAAATTGCTGGTCATGAAGCAACGCCCATCCGAATGCCGGTAAAGTATTGCCGGGAACGTGAATCGTATCAAAAAGATTGTGGCCTGCAATAAGGATAATGCAAAAAGCAAGGATTATTTTTTCAGGCAGATTGATCAACCCTGCCAGTACAACCATACATACACCCAATGTCCATATCGTAATAAATAAAAACATCGGGAAAGTAATATTGAAATTCCAGCCAAAATTCACAATGATCATTTCAAGAAAGATCAGCCATACGCCACGCTTCAAAAGAAAAACCGACAGTTCCTTTTTTGTTTTTCGTTGCCGCATGATATAGGCCGAAGTACCTGCCAGCAGCATGAATATCGGTGCGCAGAAATGGGTTACCCAGCGGGTGAAAAAAATTGCAGTACTTGTTTGCTCAAGATTAAGAGGATCATAAAGAAATGAATCCCTGAACAGGTAGTCGCGTACATGGTCGAGTGCCATGATGATCATGATTACTCCTCTTAATAAATCGATAGAATAAATCCGTTGCCGCGGTGCAGTTAGTGTATTCATGTTAAGGTCTATAGTTCTTTTCAGGTGCGGCTATCAGAACTAGGAAATTGTAAAATACTATTTTTATTTGCTTCTATACACTTAAGTTTTTAATCCCTGTAGTTCAACGCGGGTTTCCTGTCACCTAATAATGCTTCATATTTATAATCTCCTTTTTCCGTTTTGAATTCTTCCTTCGCTTTTGTTATCAAAGAAGGATGGGTATATAAGTCGATTGCGGTAAGGGCCATCGTCTTTGCAGCCACCATCATTCCTTTTGCGCCTATATCTGTTCCGCCTGCAGCTACTGCCTGCCAGCTATGTGCAGGTGTACCCGGCACCCATGTTGCGGCACTCATACCAACTGTCGGCACTGCATAACTGACATCGCCAACATCTGTAGAGCCACCGCCTGCGTCGCTATTCATTTTTAAAGGATCCACAGTTGCTGCCTTTTCTATTGGAGGGGCTTTAAATGTAAAAGTAGATTGTATTTTTTTCGCAAATTCAACTTCTTCAGGTGTATATGTAACGCCCCCAACCTTTTCAAGATTTTTTTGCATTACCTCTCCCAATGTTTTATTAATCAGTAAATCATGTGTGCCTCCAATTACTTCATATTCCATTTTTGTTTCTGTGCCAAGCGCTGCTCCTTCTGCCGCTTTAACCACCCGTTCAAAAATTGACTTTACCTCATCTTTTTTTGGATGACGCACATAATAATATACTTCTGCAAAATCTGGAACGATATTCGGTGCTTTGCCACCATTGGTTATTACATAATGTATTCTTGTTTCCTGCGGAATATGTTCCCGCATCATATTCACCATTACATCCATAGCTTCAACTGCATCTAAAGATGAACGCCCTTTTTCAGGAGAGGCGGAAGCATGAGCGGCTAAACCTTTAAAACGAAATTTTGCTGATTTATTTGCCAGTGCACTTCTCATGGTTACTTCGTTATCATCGCCGGGATGCCAGTGAAGAACAACATCTACATCATTAAATAACCCTGCACGTACCATGTATACTTTACCGCTTCCTCCTTCTTCTGCAGGACAACCAAATACTTTGATGGTACCATTTAATTTTTTTTCTTCTATTAATTTTTTAATCTCAATACCGGCTGCAACAGATGCGGTTCCAAATAAATGATGCCCGCATGCGTGACCTGCATTTTTACCTTCAATTGGTTTTTTTTCAGGAATCGCCTCTTGCGACATACCGGGCAATGCATCATATTCTGCAAGTATTCCTATAACGGGTTTACCCGTTCCGTAAGTGGCTACAAACGCAGTCGGAATGTCTGCAACACCTGTTTCTACAGTAAATCCGTTGTCTTTTAATGTTTGCTCGTGCAAAGCTGAACTTTTTACCTCCTTGTAACCTACCTCAGCATAATTCCATATCTCCATGGCATTCTTTTTATACAGGTCTGCTTTGTTTTGTAAATCCTGTGTGGCTTCCTCCTTCAATTTAGCTTCAGGATCTGATGTTTTTTTCTTTTGTGCGAAAACAACAACAGAGATTGACAAGGCAACAGTTGCCAGGATAGTTCTATGCAGATTTTTCATACGTGGTATTTGAATACACAAGTTACGAGATAAACAAATTCTGCGAGCAGGTTCAATTAATTCAACAATGCTTATTGCTTTTGCGCAGAAGAAAATTCCTGGTTGGAAAAGGGCGGGGTAGTGGGAATGCGGATTACATTAAAGCCGTGTTCTGTTGCCTGGTGACAATTATTACAAGTTGTAGTCAGTGTAATGAAACTGTTTTTAAATGATGACAGGTTTTTTTGTTCTATCGCCTGATTGATACTGTCCAGAGGGCTAACTATCATCGAAAGCGATTTTGTTTCTGGTCTATCCTGGCAATACGTTTGAATATCGTCAAGTGATTCTTTTATTTCATTGATCTCAAAAGCGGCCAGTTGCCAGTTTTGGTTGGTGCCGGCAAACCATAATTTTTCATGGTGCACCTGTATGCTGCTCATGAATTCGCCGAAGCCGGGCTTGTAAGAATTAGCCATGTGCTTTTGTAAACTATCAATTTGCAGTTGTAAAGATTGAATTGTCTTTTGCCGGTCATTACAACTATAAAAAAAGACCGACAATAAAATAAGATAAATTACCGGGTTCTTTTTGACAGCTATCATACCTAAAGTTAATTAAACTACAGGAGTTGTGATACCCGTTAATATTTATTTAAGGTAAGCGGGCACTTCAACCGGGTGTGTTGCGTCTTCATCAACGATGAGTTCCTGTTTTGTTATTTTAAGAGGCAGTACACCTGCCCAGGTATCCAGGGCATAATCTTCTTCATCATCTTTCGGGCCACCAACTCTTATTTTGGCGGAAACTTCTTCGATTTTAAAAGATAAAACCATTGTTGCTTTCCATTCTTTGGAATTAGGTTGACGAATATCGTTCCATCTGCCCGGGCACATTTTTTCAGTAAAAGCTTCTAACGCTTCGTATAACTCTTTTTCATCGGTGACCAGTTCGGCCGTACTGAAAACAACAACTGACCGGTAGTTAACAGAATGATGAAATGCGGAGCGGGCCAGCACAATTCCATCAATTAAAGTAGCGCCGATAGAAACAGTTAGCTTTTTAGAGAGGATCTCCCGCATATAAAAACTACCAACAGAACCATGGATATAAATTTTACCTGCTATCCTGCAAAAACCGGTTGGTATTTGAAAGGGGCCTTCTTCTCCCGTATATGCAATTGTACAAAACAAAGCTTCGTCCAGTATGGTATAAATTGTTTCCTTATCATAAATACCGCGTTTTGGTAAGCGGGTGATTGTTGTTCTTTCGGTTTTTTGAAACTCGCTCATTGTATCTGTATTAAGTTTATAGCAGGCAAATTTATTGCTGTTTGTTTTAATTTTATTCCAATCAGTATAAACGGTTGCCAATACAGCAATCCATCAAAAAATGGGAAATAGTTGTTTGGAAAAAGCCTGTTTCACGCTTCTATTTTTTGATGTATTCCTGAATACTGCCTGCGTCGTATGCAAAGCAGCCGGATACCATCGAAAGCTTATTGCCCGCTATTTCAATAAAGACTTTTGCAGAGTCGGA
>JAFDYH010000267.1:0-11219 GCA_018267535.1 Bacteroidota bacterium | reverse complement strand
CAATACATTATTGCTGTAAAATTCATAGCTGTCCTCTGTAAATTTCCATTTCGTTCCATTACCGGCAGGATAATTTATTGTCAATTGCCCCGCTACTTTACTTAGTTCCCATGTGGCAATAATAGATGTATTGCCGGGTACACTTTTTTTGCAGGAGGTTAAATAAACAGCGAAAGAAAAAGCGAGTAACAGGCTTTTTTTCATACCCAGTTTTCTTCCCTGACAATCATGAAGCGGCTTGCGTTGCATGATTGCCCTGATTATATGGCTACGGCTTCTTTATTGTATTTACTTCGATATTCAACGGGAGATAAGCCAGTGATACGTTTAAAAATTGTACGGAATGCTTTTACATCAGAATAACCCACTTCGTACATTACTTCGTTTACATTTTTTCTTCCCACTTCAAGATTTTTCTTGGCAGCTTCTATCTTTACCCGCTGTATATATTCTATAACGGTGTTGGATGTCGCTTTTTTAAACCTTCGTTCCATATTTCTTCTGCCAAGCGCCAGCATGGAGGCAAGCTGATCCACTGTTATCTTTTCCTGGAAATTATTTTCAATGAATTCCTGTGCTTTTTTTACCGGCTCATCTTCATGTGTCTTTTGCCCGTTAAACATAATGAAGGGGGACTGGCTGTTGCGGTCAATATCAATCATAAAGCGTTTTGCAATAATGACGGCGATATCCCTGCCTGCATATTTTTCTATAATGTAGGCGATCAGGTTGATAAATGAATAAGCGCCGCCGCTGGTATAAATACCGTCATCTTCCGTCATTATCTTATCATCCACGAGATTTACTTCGGGGAAGAGAGCTTTAAATGTATTTGCTGCTATCCAATGAGTAGAGCATTGTTTGCCATTGAGTAATCCTGTACCCGCCAAAAAGAATGAAGCGATACAAAGTGTAGCTATCTCGGCCCCTCCTTTATATTGTTCTGTTATCCAGGGAATGAAATCTTTATTCAGACTCATTACTTCCTGTGGAGTGCCATGAATAGCAGGAATTATAATCAGGTCTGTTTTCTTTACTTCAGTTATAAGTACATCCGGATGAATCGTAAATAAACCATTGCGCTGACTTGTTTCGTTTGTTGTACCCACTAGTTGCACAATAAAGAGAGGCGGTTTGCCCATTTCGGCCCGCACTGTATTTACTTCGTTAAAAATCTGGTGCGTGCCTTCAATATTTACAACACTTGTATGGCCATGTGGAATCAGGATTGAGATATGTTTCATATGACTCTTTGTTCTTTAAGACTTGTTTTGCTTTATCGGCAATTACCGCAAATATAAAGCCAGTCATTGTCGCGATCAACACCTTAGATTGGCGCATTCGCACCCTCTAAGCCAGGAAAAGGAAAAGTAATTTCGTACTATAATTTAAAACAACCATGGAAAAATTAAATCTTTTGGAAGATAAGGTGGTATTTGGTGTACAGGTAAAAACATTTCCCGTAGGGATAGGACTGGTGTTTGATCAACTCGCGAATGAAATTCCTGATGGAAGAAACCGCCCTTATTATGGTATTAGCTGGATGCAGGATGATCAAGTCATCTATTATGCAATGGCGGGTGAAAAGTATGCGGGAGAAGCCATTCAATATAACTATACAATTATGGAAATAGAGAAAGGGTGGTATTGGGTTGTGCCAGTAAAAGACTGGCAATCGAAAACAAGTGAACTCAAAGATATTTTTTATGAAATGATGCAAAGCAAAGAAACAGACAACAGGAAACCATGTATAGAATGGTATAAATCGCATGACGAAATGCTTTGTATGATGAAGGCCGTTTCAATAATATAATAAGGACACTTAAAAGAGTTGACACAGCCGCACACTACTTCGTTTCTTATTTATGAATGCTTTCAAACTACCTGTAAGATGAAAGAGGAAGTGTACATGCACTATGAAAACGCAGCGGCAGAATTTTCTGGTTTAATTTCTTCATTTAATCAGATTGAACTTAATTCTGTTCCATTTGAAGGAAGCTGGACGGCAGCGCAGGTTGGAATACATATTCTGAAGTCCAATCAATCAATTATACAGGCTTTGACTATGGAAGCCCAGCCTGTTGACCGGTCTCCCGATGAAAGGGTAGAAGAGTTAAAATCTGTTTTTCTGAACTTCAATAAAAAATTGAAATCTCCCGATTTTATCCTGCCGGCCCCCGGCAATTATAAAAAAGAAAAACTGGTTAAGGATATTAATGAATCAATGGATGAATTAAGGGCTATGGCAAAAAAAGTCAGTTTATCCGGAGCTATCCGGCATACGGCGTTTGGGGATATTACCAAACTGGAACTGGTACATTTTGTTGTTTATCATATCCGCCGTCATTCCCTCCAGTTAAAAAAAATACTCGACACTCTGAAAAACAGATGATTGATAGCCGGGAAAAACTAATTTCGCAGGCTTAATTTATTGACACGATCTGGAGAATTGATCAATGAGCGGATAAATCTGTATGATGATAAAACAACGTAGCGCCAAAGAGAATTTCTTTCTTGTTCTGATACTGGGAATACTGAATACGATAACCCCCATTTCAATTGATATGTACCTGCCCGCATTTCCCGGAATTGCGGCAGATCTTCATACGACCATCAATAATATTGCTTTATCTGTATCCACATATTTTCTTGGATTTTCTTTGGGGCAAATCGTGTATGGCCCCTTGTTGGACCGTTTTGGAAGAAAACGCCCTTTGTATATTGGCCTGTCATTGTATATCCTGGCAAGTATTGCCTGTGCCTCCGCCCAAACTATCAGTATGCTGCTTATTGTGCGGTTCATGCAGGCATTAAGCGGTTGTGTTGCAGCGGTTGCAGCCATGGCGATGGTTCGTGATTTTTTTCCCGTGGATAAAAGTGCCAGGATTATTTCCTTACTGGTACTTATTCTCGGTGTATCACCTTTATTGGCGCCTACTGCTGGTGGGCTCATCACGGGTTTATTAGGCTGGCGATGGATATTTATCATTCTTGCCATTATTGTTTTCATTGTATTGGTTGTTGTCATCTTTTTCTTACCCGAGGGCCATACTGCAGACAGGTCGATCTCTTTAAAGCCAAAACCGATTATTAATGGGTTTATCGAAATACTCAATAAAAAACAGTTTCTTATTTTTTCTTTAGCAGGTACGTTTTCTTTTGCGGGGCTTTTTGTTTATGTGGCCGGTTCGCCCGCAATATTCATGGATAGCTTTCATGTAAGTGCAAAGGTATACGGAGGAATATTTGCTCTTTTATCGGTTGGATTTATATCCTGTAGCCAACTCAACCATATTTTTACACTTAGGTTTTCCAGTGAACAGATTTTTAAAACTACACTAATCATTCAATCTATAACCGGGTTGTTCTATTTTATCGGTGTGCTGAATAACTGGTATGGTTTAACAGGGAATATTCTATTCCTGTTTATACAACTATCCTGTACAGGTCTTACGTACCCCAATGCTGCCGCAGTGGCTATGGCGCCTTTTACGAAAAATGCGGGTAGTGCGTCAGCCCTGCTAGGCTTTATACAAATCGGTATCGGTGGTATCCTGTCATCAGGTGTGGGAATGATGCGTATGAAAGGAAGTCTGCCTACCGCTTTAATAATGGCCGTCTCATCCACCATTGCTTTACTTATTTTTTTGACGGGTAACGTAAAGATTTCTGATGAGATGCGGGAGGAAATAAAATTGGCTGGGAAAAATGAAATGATCTGAGATTAGCTTTAAATAATTACCAGCAACGACCTTCTTACTACGGATTTCGTCTATCAGTCACTAAAACGCAATTTCTCACCGGATGGAAATCACCTGCTTCCCTGTAACGAATTTATTTCTTCATAGCCCTGTCGCAATTTCACCCTAATAAAGTCGCAATTGCAACCTGCATAACCTAACAGTTTCCTTTATTTTTACAACTGAAAGGTTTCATACTATATGCAGCGGGAGGTTTACCAGGGATAGACGATCCGGTAAGGCGAGAGATAGTTGCCTGATTTCACGGCAATCACTATACGAAAATGCAGAAGCGGAAAACTTTTCGTTAGCTAAAGGATTATTTTAGACATATTAAGTTATAGCGGGAATGGGGACTTACAATCCTTAAAAAGGATCGTAAAAAATACTGCCAGGCAAATTAGAAAGGTTAGCTGGAGTAGCAGAATAGGAGTTGGGGCATACTAAGTTTTGACTATTTATAAAGAGGAAATCACTGCGAAAATTGACAAAATATAATTCAAACCAGGCTATATGAGTATTCTTCTTACCGTTCTTGTTGTTATCATCTCAATAGTTGTATTGATTTTGTTGATGGCCTTGTTTGTAAAAAAGGAGTATTCCATTTTGCGGGAGGTAACTGTCAACAAATCAAAACAAGAGGTGTTTACTTATATAAAATATCTAAAGAACCAGGATAATTACAGCGTATGGGCTATGATGGACCCGGCTATGAAAAAGGAATTTAAAGGAGTAGACGGCACTCCCGGTTTTGTTTCGGCCTGGGAGAGTGAAAATAAGAAGGTAGGAAAAGGGGAGCAGGAAATCAGGAGTATAGTGGAGGGTGAAAGAATCGACCTGCACCTGCACTTTATAAAACCTTTTGAAGGGAGGGCAGATGCTTACATGATAACAGAAGCAAAGAGCGATTGTCAAACAACCGTTTCATGGGGGCTGAATAGTAAAATGGCTTACCCGATGAATATAATGTTACTGTTTATGAATATGGAAAAATTGATTGGAAAAGATTTGGAAACCGGGTTACACAATCTAAAAACATTAATGGAGAAATAATATACAAAAATAAATTAACAAAGCTTAAAATCAATTGTTATGCCTGCTCTTAACCCTTATTTAAATTTTGCCGGTAATACCGAAGAAGCGTTTAATTTTTACAAATCAGTTTTTGGCGGTGAATTTGTCACACTGCAACGATTTAAAGATACCCCGGAAGCAGATAAGTTACCACCGGGTGTGGCTAACCAGATTATGCATGTTGCATTACCGGTTGGAAAAAATAATATACTGATGGGAACAGATGCGCCGGAAAGCATGGGGTTCTCACTCCGGTTTGGCAATAATCAATATATCTGCATCAGCCCGGATAGCAGGGACGAAGCAAATAAACTGTTCAGCGGCTTATCAGCCGGTGGTAATGTGGAAATGGAATTGCAGGATATGTTCTGGGGCGCTTACTATGGATCGCTTACTGATAAATATGGTGTAAGATGGATGGTGAATTATACACATCCACAATAAAAAATGACCTGACTATAACAAAATCAACTGTATGAAAAAAGTTTTAAAAGTTATCGGCGTTCTACTTTTACTGATCATAGCGTTTGTATTGATCGCCGGTATTTTTGTTTCTAAAGTTTATCACCTGGAAAGAGACATTACAATTAATGCTCCCCGTGATACTGTATGGAATAATGTAAGCTCATTGCGGGCAATGATGAAATGGAGCCCATGGACCGACCCCGATCCGAATGTACAGTTAACTTATGAAGGCGAAGATGGAGCCATAGGATCAACATTTCACTGGAAGGGAAATAAAGACGTTGGGAGCGGTAATCAAACCATTACTTCAGTCGATAAGCCTTCTAGTATAAAATCACATATTAATTTTATAGAACCCTTCAGTGGCCAGGCAGATGCATACATAAATCTTGCTGACGCAGGTGGCTCAACTAAAGCTACCTGGGGACTGGATATAAAGTACCCTTACCCGATGAACGTAATGCAATTGTTCGTCAATATGGACGACATGATGGGTAAGCAGTACAATACGGGGCTCAGCCGGCTAAAGAAACTGAGTGAACATCAATAGCGCTTAATAAATTATCCCCGGGGCAATCTGATAGATGATGCACACTGCATCGGGGATAATTTATTTCAGATATTTCAATGGCCATTCGAAGTGCTACTATGTTATACCGGATTTTTACAGGATGATCTGCATTTAATTCAATCAACCCCCATCCTTAATATTACTATATCAAAAGCACAATGGATAGGGCAGGGGTAGCCTGGTCTATCCAAAATATATAATTTCTTTTCCCGGCCTTGCTAAACTGCCGGGGTTGAATAAATCAAAACGCAGGTTATGATTGAGGTATTTAAAACGAATGTGAAGAGAAAATCGGATGCAGGTAAAATTATTGCTACTTTATTGCAGCATTTCCCCAGTAGTAAAATCAATTTCGACCTTTCGGATTGCGATAAAATACTACGTGTGGAAGGAGAGCAGCTTCTAACAGAAAGGATAATGATCCTTGTAAAAGAAAAAGGCTACGATTGCGATATACTTGAATAGCGATAACGGTAAGGGGTATGTTTTCTTACAGGCTACCGGGCTGCTGAAACTAAAAAATCTGCTTTTATATTCTCTCTTTCCTTATTTTTACACTCCTTTTCATCCCCGACCTTTTGAACCTACTCCCAATTCAATTCATTGTATGAAGAGCCGTTTGATTACCTGGGCAAATTATACATATGAATATACTTTTACACTGTTTTACAAAGAACCCCTCCTTTTTACCCTTCCTCTCTTTATTCCTGTTATTTAATTTTTATGCCAGAGCACAATCCACTTGTACGAATGTTGCAAACGTGAATGCATGCACCGGTGGGAATGTGTCTCAGAATTTTTCGTCCGGGAACGGCGATTTTTATTCCACATCTTTAGACTATAGTCTGGTTAACGGCAGATGGGAACTCAATAGCCCTAATTTTTTTGAAACATATACGATTAATTCATCGAATTACACGCTCGCTATGAATGGTACGGCCCGTGTTGGTTTTGTTTTTGCGAGGGCAAGTGGGTTCTGCGGCCTTTCTTTCGCAGGTTTTCAGATTGCTGTTATCAACAATCTCACGAACCAGGTACTGGCGCAGTGTAATTCGGTTTCGTATAATGCAGGAAATATTGTTTGTGCAAATATCAGTGATGCAAATCTGGTAGCCGGTACACCGGTGCATTTCCAGATTTCGTTCCGTATGCGTCCGCCCTGTTTTTCGTCTTCCTTTTATTTTGATGATTTTTCCGTTGGAAGCAGTGCAATTGTTGCCCCTGTTCCTGTAACGCTTACCTCTTTTACTGCCAGGAGAAAGGATAATTCTGTAAAACTGGATTGGCAGACGGCCTCAGAATTCAATAACCATGGTTTCGAAATTCAAAGGAAGCTGGAAGGCGAAAAAGAATTTGAAACCATTGCTTTCGTGCCTTCCCATCAAAAAGATGGTAATAGTAATGATATACTTAATTATTCATATAGTGATGTAAATATTTCCGGCGATGCATCACAATACCAGCTTAAGCAGGTAGACTTTGATGGGAAATATAAATACAGTGATATTTTGATTGTGAAGGGAACTTCTGCTACGGGCAGGATAATTATCTATCCAAATCCTGCTGCCCAGTCTACGGTCACTGTCATTTTTGATTCTTTCAGCCAAAAAGATATTCAATTATCCGATATCAGTGGCAAAGTATTGCACAAATGGAATGAATATACTTCGACCCGGTTGAAATTAGAACAACTTCATCCCGGTGTATACCTTCTGAATGTATGGGACAAAGCAACCAGCAATAAAATGGTAAAGAAGATTGTAATACTATAGATTGATCCATTAAATACAAAGGGCCTGTACTTTCTTGTATGGGCTCTTTTGTTTCCGGAACGGGACCGGTTGTAGTACAATTATTTTTTTGAACTATAATTTTCCGCGTGCTTATTTGATAAGACAGGCCGCTTCTGAAAATTGACTATGGCCGGGTTTAAAAACAGTCATCTCGCGATCTTTTAATGATCATCAACTGGGTGACCGATTTCCCAATGCAATCCAAACGGATCAGCGAGCCTGCCTGATTTCCATCCATTGTCTATGCCTATTGGAAATATTTCGGTTGCGCCGGCATCCAACGCTTGCTGAAATATAGGCTCTGGCGCTGCTACAGTCAATATAAGCCGGATTGTTTCGCCACCTACCTGTTCCGGCTGAATTTTTTTTTGATCATCTGATCCATCGCTAACCCAAAACTCAGCACCCTGTATAGAAAGCCTCGCTATAACGCCATTGGGTACATCCAGGTGATAAGCTTCAACTGCGTTAAATGCGGCTTTATAAAATTCAACGGCCTTGCGGCTGTTACTGACCGATAGCCAGGGTGCTATAGATGTTTTGATTTCTTGATTATTCATGGTTGCAACCTTCTTTATCCAAATCCTTTAACTAACGTTCAAAATAATTTCCGGTAATAAATAGTAAAGGCCATTGATTTTTCAACTGCCTTACTATCAGCTTTTATTTTCCGTATATTTTTTAAAATTATTAAGGATAGCCTGCCAGCCACCTTTCTGCATTTCTACAGGATTGGTGCTCTCCGCTTCAAAAGCAGTTTCAATTTTTGTCTTATTGCCCTGCGCTGTAAACCATGTTTTTACTTTTCTGCCATCCCCTATTGTATATTCAATATACTTGTTTGTATCAACAGCGTCATAAACACCACCAAAGTCGAAGCCAAAACTTCCATCCTTTGCTTCCATTCTTGAGAGAAAACTGCCACCTACCCTCAAATCATTTTCGGCTTTTGTTGTATGCCAGTCGTCCGAAGCAGTATTCCATTGCATAATATGCACTGGTTTCGTCCAGCATTCCCATACTTTATCTGCCGGAGCATTTACGGTTGTTTCAATATTTATTACTGTTTTTGCCTGCATTGCCATTTGTGTATGATTTAATCGTTAAATACTTTTTACCATGCAAAATTCCTGAAACAATATTAAAAAAAAGAGGCCGGATACGACAATTACAGGGGCAGATGCGATGTTCCCATATATTTTAAAATTAAATTTGAAAGGAATTCTTAATCTTAAAGATATATTATCTGATGAAACATTTTTTTATCGTTGGCGCTTTGTTTTCAGTTTGCTCTTTTTTGCAGGCACAGAAAACTGCAATTATCGGCAAAACCTTGATTGACGGAACGGGTAAAATAGTTTTAAACCCGGCGGTTATAATAGAAGGAAACAGGATTATTGCCATTGACAAAAAAGAAAACATACCCAGGGGTGTACCTGTTATCGATCTTGGAGATTTTACTTTGCTGCCGGGCTTAATTGATGCGCATGTTCATCCCGGTATGTCATCAGATGATTACCAGGTCGCACATCTCCGGGCATCATCCGCCTCAAAAGCGTTGTCTGGGTTGAAAACGGTACAAAATCTTTTGTCGGCAGGATGGACGACGCTGCGTATTGCCGGAGATGCAGATGTTGGCTATGCAAATTTTGAAATCCGCAATGCAATTAATAAAGGAATGTTTACCGGCCCACATATGTATGGCGCCGGGCATTATTTATCTGTAACCGGCGGTGGGGGAGACATTAATTTCTTTTCGTATGAACAAAAAATAATTCCTGATGGACTAATTGTCGATGGGCCTGATGAAATAAGGAAAGCTATCCGCAATGAAATAAAATACGGGAGCGATTGGATTAAAATACTGGTTACCGGTGCATTTATGACGACAGGTGATAATCCGCAGAATGTTCATTTCAGCCCCGAAGAATTAAGCGTTGCCGTAGAAGAAGCAGCCAGAAGGGATGTACCGGTTATGGCGCATGCACATGCAACCGATGGAATTAAGCAGGCAGTGAAAGCCGGCGTTCGGTCTATAGAACACGGAACTTATATGGATGAAGAAGCCATAGACCTGATGATAAAACATGGAACCTATCTTATACCCACACTTACCATCGGGTTATATTTTGAAGAACAAATTCCGGATAGTAAGGCGTTGGTAAAAGCAATTGATTTAAATAAAAGAGTGAGAGATGGGTTTTATAAAAATTTACGGATGGCGATCAGTAAGGGCGTTAAAATTGGTGTTGGTACCGATTATGTTGGCTGGCCTGCTGACTTTTCAGCCCGGGAATTTTCAGAACTGGTGAGTTTAGGTATGACGCCGATGCAGGCGATACAGGCCGGCACAAAAGTGAATGCGGAATTATTGAAAAAAGATAAGGAAATAGGTACTGTGGAAGTAGGAAAATTCGCCGATATCATTGCGGTTAAGGGCGATCCTTTAAAGGATATATCAGAACTACAACGAGTGAAGTTTGTAATGATTGGGGGGAAAGTGATAAAGAACGAAAAATAATTCCCGGAGTAATCAGATTCTTTTTTCCATCAGCCGTTCATGGCCGAATGGATCTTTAATACTTGCGTGCCGGTAACGGACAAATTACTTATCTTCTTTTCCGACAGGAAAGCTTCTACACCCGTATTGTAAAATGAATCATTTGCGGGTTTGCTCATAATGATGTCCGCCGGTTCCTTGCTTACTTCAGGTAATATTTTCCAGTTATCAGAACCAGGAATAAAGAATCCTATTTTTTGTGCCATCGTGCCGGATTATTGACACCGGGTAATTCGCCGAGCGGAACTGCCGGGCAAGAGTATTTATTTTTTCAATGATGGATAAAGTATCAGGACGGTATGCATACGTTTTAAAACTTCTTTACTGCATATTAATAATCAGTAAAGCTTTCAGTTGTTTTTTTATTACTGTTAAAAGTTGACGACAATAATCCGGCTCAAATTGATTGAATGAGTAGTCATTTGGCCGAAAGATTAATACCTTATAAGAAATAATCAATAATTTGTGTCATAATCATTTGAAATAATGTATAACGTATTTCTCTGCCTGTTTGCCTGGGTTTTCTTCGTACAATGCGGAAACCTTTCAAAACAGAACGGACAGGCTATTGATTTTCCTGATGAATTAGTTCATTTTGTGTCGTACAAAAATAACCCTGTATTTTCCGGTACAGATACCACGACATGGGACCGTACAATTCGAGAACGGGGATATATTTTGAATGAGGATGGGGAATACCGGATGTGGTATACCGGCTACATTAATATCGACTCTGAAAAACATTTAGGATATGCCACATCGCCCGATGGATATACCTGGAAAAGATACGCTGATACCCCAATCTATTCTTCATGCTGGGTAGAGGATATGTGTGTTATAAAGTCCGATAGCCTTTATTATATGTTTGCAGAAGGTAGGGGCGACACAGCACATTTATTAACTTCTCCCGATCGCATACACTGGACCGAAAGAGGCAACCTGGATATACGCCAGGTAAATGGCCAGTCAATAGCTCCGGGCTCCTATGGCACACCCGCCGTATGGAAGGAAAACGG
>JAFDYH010000266.1 GCA_018267535.1 Bacteroidota bacterium | reverse complement strand
TATTAAGAAAGAAATAGACGAACTTTTTGCAGAAATTAACCTGTCACATTTATATTTTGCAAAGAAAAGCCTCCGAAAAATTGTCCGTATAATCAATAAATATTGCCGCTACAGTGGCATCAGGCAAACCGAGGTAGAATTGCGTTTATATTTTTGCACTGTTTTAAAAGGGTCGGATATACCTATTGAAAGAAATACAGTTATCAGTAATCTTTACCAGGCTCAGTTGAAAAAAACAGTTTCAATTTTCAAAACTCTTCATGAAGATCTGCAATACGACTATAAAAAGCAGTTGGAAAAGCTTTCATAGTCAAATTTATTTTTATGGCAATACAGGTAATTATAAATATCAGGCAACTAATTAACGCAGGACAGCACCGGCCACTACTTCGCGGTAAGGAACTAAGTACTTTACCGTCTGTTGAAAATGCCTGGATAGTTATTGAAGACGACACAATAGCCGACTTTGGAAGCATGGATTCCATTCCCGGAACCTTACTCAATCATACCAATAGAACTGACGCAGCCGGCAGGTTTATTTTGCCCTGCTGGTGTGATTCACACACACATCTTGTTTTTGCAGCAAGCAGGGAATCTGAATTTATTGATAAAATAAAAGGGTTGAGCTATGCTGAAATAGCAGCAAAAGGTGGAGGAATTCTGAATTCTGCAAAAAAAGTAAATGCGCTTTCCGAAGATGAACTGTTTAATCTGGCCTGGAAACGATTGGAAGAGGTAAGCAGGTTAGGTACCGGGGCTATTGAAATAAAAAGCGGTTATGGATTAAGTATAGAAGGGGAATTAAAAATGCTCCGTGTTATAAAAAAGCTGAAGCAAAAATCAAAAATTTTAATTAAATCTACTTTCCTGGGCGCACATGCCTATCCGGGAGATTACAGGGAAGATCGCCAGGGATATATTGATTTGATTACCCGGGAAATGTTGCCGGTAATTGCAAGAGAAAAACTCGCTGATTATATCGATGTGTTTTGCGAAAAAGGTTTTTTTTCCCCTGTTGAGATGGAAACTATCTGTAAAGCCGGTATGGAATATGGGTTAAAACCAAAATTACATGTGAACCAGTTGAACAGCATTGGCGGTATCGGGAAGGCAATTAAATTAAATGCTGTTTCAGTTGATCACCTGGAAACGATGACAGAAAATGATACTCTTTTACTAAGCCGGTCCGGTACAATAGGCACTTTATTGCCAACTGCGGCTTTCTTTTTGCGTATGCCTTTTCAGCCGGCGAGAGAATTGATTGATGCAGGTTGTGCAATTGCACTGGCAAGTGATTATAACCCCGGGTCATCACCAAGCGGAAATATGAATTTTGTGTTATCCCTGAGTTGCATTCAAATGAAGATGTTACCGGAAGAAGCCATCAATGCTGCAACAATTAATGGTGCGTGGGCAATGGAACTGGAAAACCAGTCAGGAACTATAACCAAAGGAAAGAAAGCAAATCTTATCTTTACAAAAGAAATTCCTTCAATTTCTTATTTGCCTTACGCTTTTGGTTCAAATCTTGTTGATAGAGTAATGATTTCGGGAGAGTGGCTGCAATAAGCGATAATTTGCAGTGATTGTATAAATGGTTACGTTTTCTTGAAGACAATTATATTGAATAAGTAAACTACGGTATTATTTCAGTACAGCGATTAAACAGACAGGCATGATCTTTTTGAAAATTACTTTCCCATTACAAGATCCCGTTCCTATTTTCACAATCGTTTTATTTATTATCCTGCTGGCCCCGATTATCCTCCGTAAGTTAAGAATACCAAGTATAGTAGGGTTAATTATTGCTGGTATGGCTGTCGGCGACCATGGTTTTAATCTGGTTGCAAAAGGGAGCATTGATCTCTTCGGAAAAGCCGGTCTTCTTTATATTATGTTCCTGGCAGGGCTTGAGCTGGATATGGCGGAGTTTAAAAAAAATACCTATAAAAGTATTGTCTTTGGTATCCTTACATTTTCCATTCCGCTTTCACTGGGTTTTTTATTATGTTCAAAATTTCTCCATTTCAACTTCACCGCGTCACTGCTGGTGTCAAGTATGTTTGCGACGCATACTTTAGTAGCCTATCCTTTGGCGAGCAGGATGGGTATTTCAAAAAATGAAGCAGTAACAATAGCTGTTGGCGGCACTATCATTACGGATATAGCGGTGCTTCTTATGCTGCCTGTTATTGTTGGCTCTATTAAAGGAGGGCTGACTCAGGAATTTTGGATAAGATTAAGTATCTCCTTTCTTTTATTTGCCTTAATTATATTATTTGGTTTCCCACCAATCGGCAGATGGTTTTTCAAACGGATTAAAGACGATCAAACTACTCATTTCGTATTTGTATTAGCCATGGTATTTCTTGCGGCTTTCCTGGCAGAGATGGCAGGTATTGAAGGAATCATCGGGGCTTTCCTGGCTGGCCTCGCATTGAACCAATTAATTCCAAGAACATCACCATTAATGAACCGGATTGAATTTACCGGTAATGCGATTTTTATTCCTTTCTTTCTGATTAGTGTTGGCATGCTCATCGACCTGCGGGTACTATTAAAAGGCCAAACAGCTTTGGTTATAGCCGGCTTACTCACTACAATGGCCCTGGTAAGTAAATGGACTGCGGCATTCATTACCCAATTAATTTTTCGTTATACAGCTACGCAACGGAATGTAATTTTTGGGTTAAGCTCAGCACATGCGGCGGCAACGATTGCCGTTATTTTAATTGGCTTCAACCTGGGAGTGGTCGATGAAAATGTATTGAACGGTACTATTATACTTATACTTATTACCTGCCTCACAGGTTCTTTTGTAACCGCCAATGCAGGCAAACGACTGGCTGTAACCGAATCAGCTAAACTGCCGGAGGTTACAAACCTCTACGAAAGAATATTAATCTCTGTCATCAACCCTGAAAGAAACGAGCAGTTACTTGATTTTGCCATTATGCTACAGGAGCAGCGGGAAAAAAGCCCTGTTTACCTGTTGAATGTTGTGCAGGATAATGATGAAGTAAAAGAGCAGGTATTGATGACGAACCAGAATATGGAAAAAGTAATCAGGCATGCTGCTGAAACCGATACGAACATACAGGTTTTGACACGTGTCGACCTGAATATGACATCCGGTATATCCAGAGCTGTAAAAGAAATGCTGATATCTGATGTCATAATTGACTGGGATGAAAAGAATACCGGTACCACCGATTTTCTTTTCAATTCATTATTTGGCTCTGCCACAGATAATATTCTCGATAGTGTATGGGAAACAGTTTATGTATGCCGGTTTATGCATCCTGTAAATGCAGGCAAACGAATTGTTTTAATCACAGCTAAAAATGCAGAATATGAAATCGGTTTTTCCTATTCTGTCCGGAAAATCTCAACCTTAAGCAGGCAATTGGGTATTCCCATCATATCGTATGCATATGAGAAAACGCAGTCCGCATTTGAAAAAGAAATAAAAAAATTGCGTAGCCAGCCTGACATAAAATATAAATCCCTGAAGGATGGGGATATTGAAACGGTGCTGAAAAGTATATCTGGCGACGATCTTATTACTATAATCAGCGCAAGAAAGGCTACTATATCCTACAACTCCCAGTTTGAAAATATACATAACCGGATTGCAAAACAGTTTCCTGATAATAATTTTCTTTTGATCTACCCGGAACAAACCCAGGTTGATTTTATTGAAAGTGGCATGCAATCACAGGATATCAATCTGTCACCGATACAGGAGCAAATTGATAACCTGAATAAGCTTGGCAAAGCGGTTAAGCGTATATTCCGTCCTTCGAAACCGGGGGAAACAAACAGGAATAGCGGCGGGTAATATTTCTTTTCTTAAATTGCCCGGTTAAAAGCCTCATGAAGCATTTCCGATTTTATAATAAACAGGATATCCTTTCGCTGACCCGGTTGCGCAAATATGAAACAAAAATGGGCGAAAGATTGCTTTGTGTGCATGATCCCATTCAATTCGAAACATTCCTGAAAACGACAAAGGCGACTTATTTTTTAATAGGTATTCCTGAAGATATCGGTGTAAGGGCAAACTCAGGAATTGCAGGCGCTGATACTGCCTGGATCTCTTTTCTCCAATCATTTTTAAATATACAGAGCAATGATTTCCTCGGAGGGGAAGATATTGTTTTGCTGGGCCATTTTGATTTCGGTGATATGCTGTACCTGATAGACAATAACGCTCATGGTGAAGAAGAAAAAATGGGAGCATATCGTCACGCAGTTCATACAATTGATGACGAAGTTGAAACCCTTATAAAAATTCTTACTGAAGCAAAGAAAGTTCCGATTGTAATCGGCGGCGGTCATAATAACGCCTATCCTTTGATCAAAGGAGCTGCAAAAGGGTGGCACAAAGCCGGTGCTATTCCATTAGCACAGCTAAATTGCATCAACCTCGATGCACATACGGATTACCGACCGCTGGAAGGCAGGCATAGTGGTAATGCTTTCAGGTATGCGGAAGAAGATGGTTATTTACAGAAATACTGCGTAATAGGTCTCCATGAAAATTATTTGCCACAAAACGTCTGGATCGATTTTGTAAACAACCCTTTCCTGGATTGTATTACATACGAAGATATTTTCATTCATGAAAAAAGGACTTTTTTACAAGCAGTATCACATGCCATTGAATTTACAGAAGACACATTGATTGGCGTAGAACTTGACCTGGATTCAGTTCAGAATGTGTTGAGCAGTGCTTTAACCCCATCTGGCATACTGCCCGTTCATGCACGCCGGTATATTACACATATAGCAGCGGGATCAAGGCCTGCCTATCTTCATATCTGTGAAGGAGCGACAAGATTGTCTACCGGCAAAACGGATGAAACCACAGGAAAACTGATCAGTTACCTGGTAAGTGATTTTGTGAAAGGAATGAAGCTATAAGTCAGAAAGGTATCCCCAGGTTAATATACCCCTGTACTTTTTTTGTCTGGTCGCAATACATCACACTTAAGTCAAGAGGGCCTAATGCAAAGTTGTAAGAAAACGTAAGGCCATACCCTGAATAAAAATCAGCATATTTAAAAAATTTGCTGGTGCTGATAAAATTGTTGAACAAAATATTCGCACGACCAGTTAGATAGGTATTTAAGAATATTTGTTGGCGCAAACCAATCTGTGCTGTTGCCATGGATGCGGAATAAACGGAACCCTCCTGCAGGCCGGCAAACGTTACCTGGTTTCTGAATAGTTTTGTTAAGCCCCCAACAATATATTCGTTCATGATATTACCGTCATAATTAAAGTTGATACCGCTTTGTGCCTGCAATAATAAAGTGGTGAAATTGCTGAAGGAAAGATAGCCTTCAGCAGACAACCAGGTTTTAAAATAAGCTGCTGTTGCAATCGATAATGAATCAGGATCAGATGGCGGCTGCCCATTGATAGAAAACTGAACGGTGGAACGTTGTGGCAAAACCTGCCCGCCCTCAACTTCCAGTTTAATTCCTTTTCTTGGAAATATTTTTTTATCTAGCGTATTCAATTTTAGTTCTGTAAACAGGGTAGAAAAATGGTTGCTGCCTTTAAATTCGAGATCGCTGGCAATAGTCGGGCGGTAATGTAGCCATTCGAAGCGATGACCGATCCCGATGGAAATACTGCGGCTGGGAGAATAATGAAACTTTTCGCTGACTTCCCAGTTATCCTGTTTATATAAACCATTTTGTTTGGATTGTTCATAAGTAATCAGGTCAAACCGGTCAAACTGTGTTTTTAAGGTAAGGCCGAAGTTTTTCAGTCGTCCTATGTATTGGAGATGTTCCGCTTTTATCCTGAAACTTTCTCCGATGTTTACACTTACAAGGCTTCTTGAATTGGATATAAGAAGATTGCGGGAGGTTAGATTGGCAATAAGCCCGATACCGGAAAAGCGGTTATAATGCAAACTTACTTTTGCAAACGTTAATGGGTTTTCTTCTACGGTGAATATTATTTTACAACTGCCGTCATCCTCGGGCTGGAGTGAATAAACAATACGATTATAATACCGTGTGCCGAAGGCCTGCCTCACCATGTAGGATAAGTTTTTTGCAGAATAGTAAACACCTGTTTTCAGGTTCATGGTATTCACAAAAAAACCTTCTGTCGTATTTTTTAAACCACTGATTTCGTACGAAGATATTTTGACATGTTTCACATCCGGCAGCCTGTTGGAGTGCTTCTCTTCTTTTCCATAAATCTGGTCAAGTGAATCCGCCATATGCTTTAATCGCGGGTAAAGTTTTCTTCCCTCTTCGATTCCAACCTGCATTATTTTTTCAGCATCGGAAAAGCTCGCCATTGAATAATTTTCCAGGTTTATAGGAATATAAATATCACAAAGCGGAACCTCCGTCTTCGAATCTTCAGCTTCACGGAAAAAAGCAACCTGCAACATCAGCTGAAGTATATTTCTTACTTTCTGAGAGGGGAGAAGTCCTTTCGCTACATTACTTCCGATAACAAGATCGGCGCCCATTTCCTTTACATCTTTTACCGGGAAATTCCTGCTGATACCACCATCTACCAGGCGGTGTTGGTCATAATCAACAGCTGTAAACACAGATGGTATGGCCATGCTGGCCCTTACCGCTGAAATGATTTCGCCTTCCTTCATGACCACCATTTCACCATTTCCTATATCTGTGCCGATACAACGAAACGGAATACTGAATTTTGAAAAATCCTTTATATTATAAACCGGGAAGAACAATTCAGAAAATTTAAGCCAGAGTTCTTCCGCTTCCAGTAAACCGCTGCTTAAGCGGAGCTTGTTATTCACCCAGGGCAATTCTATATCATACTTTGAATACTCATCTTTTTCCTCCATAAATAAACTGCGCAAAGAAGATTGGTTGCTCAGTAATAAATTCCAGTCTATATTATGAACTATTTTTTCCAATGTGTCGGCAGAATAACCAGCAGCATACAAGCCGCCGACAATACTGCCCATACTGGTCCCTGTTATATAATCAACTTTTAGCCCTGCAGAGTCAATAGCCTTTAATATGCCGATATGTGCAAGCCCTTTGGCGCCGCCACCACTGAGTGTAACTCCGATTTTAGGACGGACGGGGGAAGACTGGGAAAATGTAAAAAAAGAAGATGCAAAGGCAACTATAAATACCACAAAGGTTCTCATCGGCACAATTACTTTTGATCTGCTAAGATAAATCAAGATCGCTTCTCACCGGCAGAGAAAATGTTATACTGCTTATAAAAGAAAAATCTGGCGAAATAAGATTCAGTTTACAAAACTGATATCGCTGTTTACCGAAGCCTGTTTTAATCTCGCCATAACAAGTGAAGCCTCCGTTTTCTTGTTTTGCTTCAGCAGTGATTTATAAAGCCAAAGCCCGGATAAAGACCACACGTTTTCATTATTATCATCCAGAACCTGTTTAAAAGTCATTTCAGCGTTTTTATAATCACCGGCTTTTAGGTAGGCGTCCCCAAGATAGTTTTTAGGGTTAAGCAGCCAATCCCTTGGTTCATTATATACCATTTTCTTTTCCCGTTCTACCGCTTCTTTGAAATAATTGATTGCTTCCGCTTTGCTGTTTTCTTTATATGAAATACTTCCCCGTAAAAGATTTGCCGCTATCGCAGCCCCATCTATTGCCGGAGAAAAAGGGGTAAATGGTGCGTATAGTATGCTGTCCTTTAAAAAAGATTCAACAACCGAAAGTTCCTTTTTGGCTGCTTCTATATTGTTTTTAGCAGAATAAGCCATTCCTTTTCCAAAATGGGAAAGTAAGGAAGCATAAATATATTTATCCTCAACTGGTGTTGCATTGATCAAGCCGTCCCAGTCTTCAAACCAATTCTCTTGCTTTTTTTATCGCTGCAACAGCAAGAGGGGAAGCTGTATATCCGGCATCATTGATATTCGGCCCATATGCCAGTGCCCTTGCCCACCATATCATCGGGTTAGAAGCGTCAAACTTTGCAGCCTTTATAAATGAGGCCATGGATTCAATTATATGAAAGCCATAGTACATGTTTATACCCTGGTTAAAATAAAATTGTGCACTGTCACTCTTTGTATGAACATCCCATTTATATTTACCGGCGCCGGGCATTGGAGGGATATCTGTCTCTTCAATGTATTCGCTTAAAAGAGTCCAGTCCGGGTTGCAACGAACAATTGAAGTAATTTTATTTACAGCAGGAGTTGGTATTGATTCCTTTTTGGCCGTTGAAACATGTACTAATCCAAGCGCTGTAAGAAATGTAAAAAAGGGAATAAGAAATAATTTCATATTAAAGGTTTCGCTCCAAAAGTTACAACATTTTACCCCTGGCATTCTTTAAAATAAAAGAACCGCTCCATTAATGAGCGGTTCTCTATCATAACAGCGAAGTATGCATTAATTTGCTGGTTCAAGGTATTGTGCATAGGCATAACCTTCTTCGCCATCTACACTGCGTATCAGCCACCATTGGTCACTGGATTTGCTTACCAATGTTACAATTTCATCGTGAGCAGCTTTACCAACAATTGGCTGATCTGTGCCCGGGCCTTTACGAATATTCAGGTTGCTGCTTTTGGTAACCACCTTTAATTTCCCACCATCAATTGCGCCGCTTACATTTACGTTCAATACAAGATCACCGCTTGTATAGTTGGGATCAATTTTATCATACTCATTCCACAACTGATCTTTTACTGCACCGCTGGGAACATCTCCGTCAACATAAAGGACGCCATCCTGTTCTCTTACTTTAAGATTACTTGCTCCGGCAGCAGTCGCCGCATCAATAAGTGGTTTATATTTATCCTGGAGTGCCATAGTTTATTCCTCCCTTTTTTTATTTAATGGTTAATTTGTTTTCAACTTTCTTTGGTTTCAATGCATTTAATTTCTGCATCAGTTTGGGTAAATCAGTTTTTTTGATTTCACCAGTCAATGTAATCACACCATCCTTTACGTCTGCTTTTACGCCTGCATTATCTTTAATTGCGTCAACAACACTTTTTGCCAAAGGATCATCAGCAGTAACAGCTGGTTGTTCAACAACAGGAGCTGGTGGCGGGGGAGTGATGGTAAGGCTGTTTGTTACCGACTTTAAACCTTTAATCCCTTTCAATGCTGCTTCTGCTGCTGCTTTTGCTGCATCATCTTTTACTTCACCGGAAAGCGTAGCAATACCATCTTTCACACTTACAGCTATTCCCTGTAAGTCGGGGTTTGCCTTTAATGCGGTTTCTACCGCTGTTTTTACATCAGCATCTTTAACGCCACAAGAGGAAATAGTTGCACTAATAATTGCTACTGACATAAGAAGCAGCAATAGCTTTGAAACTTGTTTTTTCATAAATAGTAATTGAGTTAAAGTTTTATAAGAAGATACCGGCCAAGGTAGCACACGTATAATTATGCCAAAATGAATTTAGTAACAGAATTAACACATGTAAATAATTGTATATATTATGAAATTGTTACCAAAGAGCAAAGAATAACCAGATTGATCTACACTATAGCTATACCACCCACTACTTAATTATTCATTTATTATTGTCCTGCTGAATTCTCCAATTCAATAATCCTCTCGAATATTTCTTCATACTGCTTACTAAGACGGGAAATTTCTCCATTCGTTGCGTTATACTCTTTTTCCGTTTGTAAAAATTTATTTTTATCCGAGTAAGTGGCAGGGGCTGCCATCGCTGATTCAAGAGTTGATTTTCTTTTGTTCAGTTCGGCAAGTTTTTCTTCTACCTGTTGAAAAAGGCGCTGTTGTTTCTGCAATTCCTTTTT
>JAFDYH010000265.1:612-3483 GCA_018267535.1 Bacteroidota bacterium | reverse complement strand
CGGTTTTCAGAAAACATCGGCCTGCAAAACAGGGTTGGTGGATTGGTAACTGTAAAAAATGATCCGGGTAATACGAATATCGTTAGCACCATTGACGGCTTCTTCCGGTTAAAAGAATCGCATTCACTGAATACAATGCTGATCCATTCGACCAATACCAATAATGGTAAGCAGGGCTTTGCCGGTTTTGCGCAATATTATTACAGTACCCCACATACGAAAATATGGCTGACACAATCCGTCGTTACAAAAGATTTTGATCCGCAAATGGGTTTCGTTTCACGAACTGACGTAATTGGTACCACTCCCGGTGCAAACTGGTATTACCGCGGTAAACTTCTTCCCTTCAAAAAAATACTCCGTGCTTTTGAACCGGGCTTTCTCCCTGAATTTTATTGGCAAGGTTCAACCGGCAAGCTCATTGAAAGATCGTTCTATTTCTTTCCTGTATGGCTGAACTTTCAGAACGGGGCTTATTTTGGTTATGCGATAGTTCCTACATATCAGAATTTAACTGAATCATTTTCCCCGTTGGGTGTAACGATTGCACCCGGGAAATATAATTACATGCAACAGCAAATATGGGTAAGTACCGATCCATCAAGAATTCTCAACCTGAGAGGCCAATATACCTGGGGCCCTTATTTTGATGGCCGGTTAAACTCGGGCGACTGGAAATTACAATTCGCCCCTATTCCGCATATTTCTTTAATAGCACGGTTTAACCGGAATCATTTTATGAATGTTGGCGCTCCGGGTACAAATGTAACGGTTGACTTATACGGAATAGAAGGACGCTTTGCATTAAATCCGAGGCTACAGCTGATTGGTTTATATCAAAAGAATTCAGACAACAATTCGCAGAATTATAATATCCGCCTGTCGTGGGAATACAAGCCGCTCTCTTACGTCTATTTTGTATACAATCATAATGGCTTTGATAATATACAAGGCAAATTGCAGTCAGAAGATCATATTATTGCCAAAGTGAGTTACTTAATGCAATTCTAATAATCTACCGCATAATCTTTGTTAAAAGGTCTGCCACTCCAAGCCAGCCTCGAGCTCCACTCTGTAAATGGTCCTGACCAGAATAAGTGATCGGGTGGAAGACCTAAGGGAAGAAACGCAACGGAAGTAAGGTACATACTTCCTGTATTGGAATAATAATCCGCAACAGAAGGCTGATGGCCGGCAAATCCTAATTGCAGCCAGTTATCTTTTGTAAACACACCCGGTTGTTTAAACATTCTTTTCATTACGGCTGTTAATAATGATCTTACCTGTGATGCCGTAATATGTACTGGCAGTTTATCTATCAACACCAACTGAGACAATGGCTGAAAGACAGCGACACGATACGTAATCGAACGGCCAAATGCAGGATAAGTCGCCTCCGGCGAAACCAATCTTTCGAGGAAATCTGAATAGCGCTGCATTCTTTTCAACGCAAGATCATATTGCTCCTGCTTCGCTTTTCCCTTTTTTGTCAATACATCTAAAATATCAACCAGCATCGGTTGAATTACATAGCTGTTGTAATAATCAAAATGGAAATGTTCCCCATCTCCATACCATCCATCACCTTTGTACCATTCATTTATTTTATTAATCGCGATACTAATCCTTTCCTCATCATATTGTTCATCGATTGCCAGTAAAAACGTCTCTATCATTGCTGCAAACAATACCCAATTGTTTGATGAAGGCTTTACACGGCGCAGTGCCTTAAATTCTTTACTATAGTTCTGTTTGGTTTCATTACTCAAAGGCTCCCATAAAACCGATGATGCACGAAGAAAGGAGTGAGCAATAAAAGCTGCATCCACTAATGGCTGGCTTTCTTTATTCCACAATAAATAATCAGGACTATTGGCATCTACGCTGTTCGTAAACCCCTGCAATGCGAACTCCCTTAATTCTTTTCGTTGCCTGCCTTCTTTAGTAGCATCATCTGCCAATGTAAGCCATGGAGCAATGCCGGCCATTAATCGTCCAAATGCCTCCATATACGCAAGGTCTTTATTCCGGCCATCCCAACCAGGACCAACTTCTACCGGCATATTTTTCCTCAATTGCCCCTTTGATAAATTACTCAATACCGGATAGGCTATTTTATACATCAATTCCACCCAATATTCCCTTTCGTTTGGTTTATCGAGCGGTGCTATTGATTCATCAGGGTTTGCTATCAATGACTTTGCCGGTAAAGTTCCGGCAGCGACCAATGCGGATGTTTGCTTAATAAAATTTCTTCGCTGCATGTTCACGGTTTTAAGTAAGATAAACAACAATTATCCTTTACAGAAAAATTTTATACGTAGGGTTATATCTCCATCTTTTCAGCAGTTGCTTTATATCAATACATTTTCTGTTTATCCCGATCAGATATTAAACCGTTCTTTACTATATCTCCCTTTTAAGATTCTTTCACTTGCAGAATTCACCGATACTCTAAGAAGATTGAAAGTTTTTAATTTGAAATGTTGAAATTCTATAATCGAAAACGATATTAATCACCAAAACGACTATCTCAAAATTGCAGATGTTTTACACAAAGTAAACAACGAAAATTATTTGTAGCTTTTTTGTTTCCCTGTAACCTTAGTTGACTTATTGAAATAAACGGTTTTAAATGGCAGCTTTTTTAACCGATTGCAGAAATATACTTCAGGTTAGTAATTCAAGTACTGGTTTTCCTTTGCCATCAGGTGTTGTATAAAATGGTCTTTTTTCAACAACATAATTTGTATCCGGTGGAATACCCAATGCGTGATAAATGGTTTGATGTATTTCATCAATCTTTATAGGGTTTTCAATGCTCTTACAGGGACGCTCATCCGCTGTCTTTCCATATACAAATCCTTTTTT
>JAFDYH010000265.1:187-575 GCA_018267535.1 Bacteroidota bacterium | reverse complement strand
TTTAACTCCGGTAATATATCGGGTTGGTCTACCTGTTCTTTTACTTTGGCGCCCGGCCTTCCTTCAACCATCATATCCCGGCTGAATTCGCTGGCGAGAATAACAAGTGTCCTGTCCAGTAAGCCGCTTTTATCAAGATCTTTTATTAATTGTGCCACTGGCCCATCTATCATCTTTTTCATACCCGCCATTCTTGTATGACCGTTTTCATGTGTATCAAATCCTTTGAAAGGTTCATACTCGGTAGTTACGCTGATAAAACGGGCTCCTCTTTCTGTCAAACGACGGGCTAACAGGCATCCCAAACCGAAACGGCCCGTATTATAAATATCATATACCTCTTTGGGTTCAAGGCTCAGGTCAAATGCTTTTGCTTCAGGAGAATTCA
>JAFDYH010000265.1:0-134 GCA_018267535.1 Bacteroidota bacterium | reverse complement strand
CCGAATTCACCAAACGGGCTTTTGCTGATAAGGTCATTATAAAGCTTGTTTCTTTTTTCAAATCGTTGTGCATTCATGCCTTCAGGAGGGCGAACCGCTTCCAATCCTTCACTGGGATCGGGTATCATAAAAGG
>JAFDYH010000264.1 GCA_018267535.1 Bacteroidota bacterium | reverse complement strand
TAGTCTTGGTTCGAATCCAGGTCGGGTAACTTAGAGAGTTGATTTATAGTCAACTCTTTCTTATTTTATTAAAGGAACGAAACTCAGGCTTTATCCAAAGCCTGTTTAATATCCGCCAGTACATCATCTGCATGTTCTAACCCAACTGAAATGCGTATAAGCCCAGGAGTAATATTTACGTCCTGTCTTTCTTTTTCACTAAGTTTTGCATGCGTAGTGCTTGCAGGGTGTGAGGCAATACTTTTTGTATCACCAAGATTGGCTGTCAATGAAAGCATTTTTAAATTATTCAAAAAATTACGCCCGGCCTCTAACCCACCTTTCAATTCAAAACAAACTATTCCTCCTCCATTCTTCATTTGTTTAACAGCTATATTATGCTGGGGATGGCTTTTTAAATAAGGATATTTCAGCCAGGAAATCCCTGGATGGCTCTCCAATGATTTTGCAATATGCAAAGCATTCGAAGCATGTCTTTCCATTCTCACATCAAGCGTTTCAAGACTTTTACTTAAAACCCATGCATTAAAAGGGGATAATGCCGGACCAGTACTCCTGCAAAACAAATAAATATCATGAATCAGTTCACTTTTACCAACAACAACCCCGCCCAACATTCTACCCTGGCCATCCATCCACTTTGTTGCGGAATGTACTACCAGGTCTGCCCCAAAATCGATTGGCCGCTGACAAACGGGTGTAGCAAAGCAATTGTCTACATTCAATATAAGATGATGCTTTTTTGCAAATTTGCCTGCAAATTCAAGATCAATAATATCCAACCCCGGATTTGTTGGTGTTTCTAAATAAAGCATTTTTGTATTTGGCCTCACTGCTTTTTCCCAATCATCCGTGTTTGTAGCAGGCACGTAAGTATATTCGATTCCGTATCGTGATAAAAATTTTGTAATAATGGTATGCGTGCTGCCAAAAATAGCATTGCATGAAATCAAATGATCCCCTGTTTTCAGCAGAGCCATAAAAGAAGCAAAAATGGCGCTCATTCCGGATGCAGTAGCATAACCCTCTTCAGCTCCTTCAAGAACGACGACCCTGTCGGTAAACTCCTTTACGGAGGGGTTACTGAAACGGCTGTATATATTGTTATCAGTTTCATCCGCAAATGTCGCACGCATTTCTTCCGCATTATCAAAGCAAAAACTGCTGGTAAGAAATAATGGAGAAGAATGTTCCATTTGATTGGTGCGGGCTACTCCGGTGCGAATAACCTTAGTCTGAGGGTGTTGTGACATGAGATCGGGGTTTATAGTCTTACTAAGACCAACGCTTGTTTGTTTTGTTCAAGCCGGTCAGAAGTTTTTGCAAATGTAATCCACACAACCCTTTACTTTGCGTTTTCTTAGGGGTATATATTTGATGAAAGTCTACCATTACAAAAAAAAATTTTCATTTGAAAACGGGGCTTCTTTGCCTGAAATTTCCATAGCCTACCATACCTATGGGAGCTTAAACAAAGAAAAGAATAATGTAGTTTGGGTCTGCCATCACTTAACAGCCAATTCGAACGCGGTAGATTGGTGGCCGGGTATGATTGGTACTGGTTGCATAATAAATCCCCAAGAACACTTTATAGTCTGCGCCAATATACTGGGTTCCTGTTATGGCTCTACCGGGCCGCTGGCTGTGGATCCGAAAAAAAATCAACCCTATTACAGCAACTTTCCCTTTCCCACCATTCGGGATATGGTAAAAGCACATATACTTCTACGTGAGCATCTCGGCATTGAAAAAATCAACCTTTTGATTGGCGGCAGCATGGGTGGTTACCAGGCTTTGGAATGGAGCATCACGGAAAAAAAGGTGATTGAAAAAATGGTATTGCTGGCTACCTCACCTGCAGAAAGCGCATGGGGCATAGCAATCCATACAGCTCAGCGCCTTGCTATTGAAGCAGATTATACCTGGAAAGATCATTCGCATTTTGCCGGCAGTAAAGGATTAAAAGCAGCCCGTGCTATCGGAATGCTTACCTATCGTAATTATAATATTATGGTGCAGAACCAGACGGATAGCGATAATGAGAAGATTGATGATTTTAAAGCATCCTCCTATATCAATTACCAGGGAGAAAAGCTGGTAAGACGTTTTAATGCCTATTGTTATTGGCTACTTACCAAGTCGATGGATAGTCACAATATTGCCAGGGGCCGCGGCGCGTCTATTGAATCCATATTACAAAGTATAAAGCAAAAAGTATTATTAATTGGTGTAACCAATGATATACTTTGCCCAATTGAACAGCAGCAGGTAATGGCTGATAATATTCCTGATTCGAAATTTGTAACTATCGATTCCGCCTATGGCCATGATGGGTTTATGGTGGAAACACAAAAAGTTTCTGCGCATATTTCGGCATGGTGGAAATAATTGCCACTTGTAAATAGTATTGAAGCTTGCCCTGAAAACAACCAGCCTTCCCTCTTATTTTGTTTCCGGTAAAATTTACTTATCCTTTCTTCTCAAATCAAGATTGTGAAAATAAGAAACCCTTCCCCCATTAGTACTCCGATATTGGTTACCTGTAGCTAATTGTTGAAAAACATTCGTGTACCCGATCTGAATATTATCTGTTTTATTTGTATGATAAGCAACCCCAAGAAAAAAGCGATTCTGATCAAAATAATTATTTACAATCTGCTTACCAAA